>JAVKGW010000001.1:0-300000 GCA_031460175.1 Armatimonadota bacterium
TCTCCGGTATGGGCGGCCAGAATGGCCTCCTTCTGGCGGGGGCTGGCTTTGCTGTCCACGAACGCCACGACCTTCCACCCGCCCTTGAGCACGTTGCCGGGGATGTGGACCGCCAGGGCCAGGGTCAGGCCGGACACGTCGACCCCGTCGATCTCTCCCCGCTCATAGTGAAGGGAGCCGGGAGTCTCAGAACCCTGGCCGCCCTTCCGCGCCACGTCCGCACCTCCCCGGCGGAGTCTCCCCTACGGCTCACGGGCCGTGAACATCACCCACCGGCCTACAAGCCTGCCGCAGAACCCCCTCACGAGCGACGCCCCACGAACTCACTCAGGACCCGCCCGTCGCACCGCGTCGGCCAGTTCGATGAGCACGTTGGGCTCGCTTCCCACCACCCAGGCGTCGTGGCCCGGCGCTATGATGGCCACGTCCCCGGGCCCGAACTCCATCTCCGTGCCATCCCGCATCCGAATCCGCTGACGGCCCGAAAGGAAAATCTTCACATGAAACCGCTCGCAGAACTCCCCGCCTACCACGGGCCTGACATGCTCGGACCACTTCCAGCCCGGTTCCAGCGTCTCCCGGTAGAAGGTCAGCCCGCCCACGGTGACGACGTCAATGCGCCCCTTCTCGAACGGCCGGCGTGTTTCGTCGGCAGTATCAAAACGCTCGCACCTCCCATGCGGAACCTCACTCACACGGTATGCGGGGTTCAGTGCAGGATCTCGATATACACCAGAGGCTCGCTTCCCGCGTTCCAACCATCATGACCGGCAGGTATGGCCACCACATCGCCCGCTCCAAAGCTCACTTCCGTTCCGTCGTTCATCCGGGCACGACCCTTCCCCGAAAGGATGTACATGAGGTGGTCCTTCTCGCAGCTTTCAGTTCCCACCACAGGCTTCAGGTGTTTCGACCATTGCCAGCCGGGCTCGACCGTGATCCGCTGGATCTTCAGTCCCCGGACCGTCACACTCTGAACCTTCGCCTTTTCAGGCGTCTGCGTCTCGTCTGGCTGGTCCAGACTCTTCTTCTCCACCGCCGCCATCCCGTTCACCTCCCTCTGGGCACCTGGAACAGCCATTCCTCCTCTCAAGGCTTCCGTGCGGAGAAGATCACGGACCGGGCCACCGTCGCCTGCCGTTCCGGCGGAATGAGCCGGCGCATCAGGGCAATCAGCTCCGGCGTGAACAGCGGGTACTGTTCGCACTCGTCCACCCCGAAGGGCAGCTCCTCTCCCCGCTGGATGTCCACAAACCCGACCTTCTGCACTTTGCTGGCGAAGACACGCTCCGCCAAAGCCCCCGAGAGTCAACCGGCCCAGGCAGCGGCGCTCATCAGGATCTCCGGGGGGAGGTCCTCGTCCACCACAATGTCCGCCACCACCATGCGCCCGCCCGGCCGCAGGACCCGGTAGATCTCCGCGAAGGCCCGGGACTTGCGGGGCGAGAGGTTGATCACCCCGTTGCTGAGGACCACGTCCACGCTCGCCTCGGGCAGGGGGATGGCCTCCATCTCCCCCAGCATCCACTCGACGTTGGCCACGCCGGCCTCCGCGGCGTGGCGCGCCGCCACCTCCAGCATCTCCGGCAGCATGTCCAGGCCGATGCTCCTGCCGCCGGGCGCCACCGCATGGGCCGCCAGGATGGTGTCGATGCCCCCACCGCACCCCAGGTCCAGGACCACCTCTCCTGGCTGCAGGCCTGCGGCGCGTACCGGGTTCCCCACCCCGAGGGCCTGCTCCACCGCGCCGCGGGGCAGCCGGGCCAGCTGCTCCGGGTCGTACAGCCGCTCGGCCACGCCCGTGGTCGTCCCGACTACCGCCCGGTAAGCCTCGCGCACCAGCCCCTTGATCGTCTCCTGGCCCAGCAGGTCCTCGGGCGGTTGTGCACCCGCGTGTGCGTGCTCCCTCATGCCCCCCCTCCCAACTGGCGGATGAAGTCCTCCAGCTTCGCCCGGGTCTCTGTGGGCAGCTCCACAGCCGCGCCCGGCCGCTGCAACAGCGCCCGCACGTGACGCGCGAACTCCAGCTCCCCGCAACAGTGCCTGCACAACCCCAGGTGCTCCTCCAGCTCCTGTTCCTGCAAACGCTCCAGGTTGCGGTCCAGGTACGCCCACAGGCGCGCCACGGCTTCCCGGCAACTGATCATCTCCCGACTGCCCCCCGGTCAATGAGGTGGTGGCTCACTGCGTGCTCCCACAGCTCCCGTTCCAGCTGCTTCCGTCCCCGGTGCAGCCAGCTGAGTACCGTCCCCACAGGCCGGCCTGTGAATTCGCCGATCTCCCGCGCCGTGAAGCCGTACACATACGCCAGGATGACCGCGACCCGGTGCTGCGGGGCCAGACCCTGCAGGACCTCCAGGATCCGCGCGTCGTCGAACAGCTCCAGGAAGTCCAGGTGCACCCGGTCGGAGTAGGGGAACGGGTCTTCCTCGGCGATCTTGTCAAACAGGTCGAAGTCTTCCTCCACCGAACGGTGCAGGGCGTCGTTCAGCTCCATCCGAACCCGGTCGTAGAAGGCGCTGGTGAGCACCCGGGTGAGCCACCGGCGGGGGTGCTCCCGGTCCCTCAGGCTCCTGAACGCACGGAAGGCCCGAAGTAGGGCGTCCTGAAGGAGGTCTTCAGCAGCGGTGCGGTTCCCGCACAACCGGAGGGCTACCCCGTAGAGGTAGTCCAGGTGGGGCCGGACGCACTCCTCGTAGCCCAAGCCCGGTCCTGCCGCCTCCGCCATCCCGGCTCCCGGTCGTCCGACGTCTACCAACAAAGACGATACGGCGCACCCGTCCGATTGCAAAACGGGAGGGGCTCGGGCTCCAACCGGCTCCCGTCCCTCGACGGGGAGAGCGGTCGTCCTGCTCGAGCCGGGGTGCGAACGGGATTCAGGAAAGCGCCGTCCACCCAGATGGCCCCGGGCGGCCGCGTTGTCGGCGAACCTCACTGCCTCAAGTGTTGGGGCCGCATTCGTCCCCACCAACCCGGCTGGCCCGTCACCCTCCAGTACGCAAGGTTCCTCTACAATTCCAGAAGTCGCACGCTGGGCGTGCCGGCCAGAAGGGCGATGGCCCACACCATCAGGACCAAGCCCACAGGCCTGCTCACCCGCCGCCCCCAGGGGGTGGCCCGCTCGGCCGCCATCACCGCTCCCAGGGCCAGCATCCACCCCAGGTGGCCGACTCCCGCAGCGAACATCACCAGCATGAGGACCCAGCAACACCCGACACACCACTCCCCGTGGCGGACTCCCAGGGCCATCGCCTCGCGCATCGGCCGGAAGCCCCGCCAGTGGCTGGCGATCTGGGTGTAGGGCGACCGACACTGCGTCAGGCACCGGTCCTTCAGGGAAGTGAACTGGTACGCGCCCGCCGTGAGCAACACGGCGGGATACACGAACCCTCCCATCCCAGGGACGCGATCGATCAGGGCGTGGACCAGAAGGTCACCGACGAAAGCGGCCACACCGAACCCCGCCCACACGAGCAGGTACCCTGCGACCAGGCCGGCCACGAGGCGCCCATGTCCGGCTCGCTCCCGGACGAGGATCCCAAACAGGCGCACCAGCGGCAGGCTCCCGGGAAGCATCATCGCGACCGTCATGAGCGTCCAGGCGACAACGAAGATCCCCAGGTGGATCAACAGCTGCACCGAGGCTTCGCCGCCCCCTCGGTGGCCCAGCCAGGCCGCGTGGGGCGACGCGCCCCAGACCCCGAGGATCCCCCACGCCGACGCGATCAGAGCGGCCACGGCACCGCCGTACCAGAGGCGATCTTGCGAGGTCCGAGGCGTGGCCAGCATCGGCGGTTGCTCTCTCACGCGGTGAACCGGAAGCTTCCCAGGATGGCGTTGCGTCCGCTGAACTCCCACCCGATGCGGTGCTGCGGAATGCGGGCCCTCAGCATTGGAGCCTTGCCCACAATGGCCGGCGAGCCCGGAATGGTGCTGAAGACGCTGTCCACCAGCGAGGTGGGTCGGCCCTGGAGGTCGGTGAGGGGCTGCATCTCCCCGGCTACCGCGTCGCCCACCCGGATGTGCCCGCGTCCCTCGGTCATGGCGAACTCGATGGGCACGTCATACACGCCGAGCACCTCGCCCACCAACGTCGCCAGGTCCGCGAGGGGGCCACCCAGCTCTCCGGTATGGGCGGCCAGAATGGCCTCCTTCTGGCGGGGGCTGGCTTTGCTGTCCACGAACGCCACGACCTTCCACCCGCCCTTGAGCACGTTGCCGGGGATGTGGACCGCCAGGGCCAGGGTCAAGCCGGACACGTCGACCCCGTCGATCTCTCCCCGCTCATAGTGATAGGCCACCAATCCGTCGCACTCGCCCCCGTCCGGATCCTCGCCCACCCAGCACGGGCACACCGCCGCGCAGGAACAGGCCTCCAGCAACTTGCCCTCGATCGCGTACCCCACTTCCCTCACCCCCTACGTCCAATTTGAGGTACGACCTGCGCCGTCCCAGCTAGTTTCCCTGCCGAATCGGGGAACTGCCAGCCCAACGCCCTTCAGAAGTACCGTCCCGACGAGGTTAGTTGCCCTCGATTTACCCGAGCGACTCCGCCAGCTGGAAGACGGTCAATCCGGTCCCGCCCGGCAGGATCTGGCGGAACGGGCCGGGTGTTCCCCCCGCCGAGAAGTCCGTGCCGGGGATGCTGAGCGTGTAGCCTTCGATCTCCCCGGTCTGCAGTCCGGCCGGAGGCAGGTTGCAGTAGATGGTCAGCACGCCCCGCGGAAGACTGCCGGAGATGGACGAAGCCGATGGATGTCGATGACGAACTCCCCAATCCCGGCCGCCGCACCACCGTAGGTGCCGATCTCCCGGTAGCTCGACAGCAGCCTGGCCTTCCACGTCCCGGACGCCACGACAGGGAACGGCGCGCTGGCAGCCGGCTGAAAGTGGAAGAAGCTCCCGCCGCCTTCCTCAGAAACTCCCGTCGATCCATCATCCCCCTCACCCCCATCCGGGCCATCGAGGTCGGCGTGTCGCCAGGCCCCTTCCCCGAGCGGTGCATCAACGCACGCGCATCCGGCCCAGCCTCACGAAGCTTGCGTCGTCCCAGGGCCTTCGCAAACGCCGCGACCTTCACGCTCGAGGCCACTCGGTCGTAATCAGCCGCCACCTCCGCCTCCCGGGCTCCCTCGGCGCTCACGGCTCCAGCCTTACCGTCACCGGAACCGCATTCCGGAGGATGTCCAGCACCGGCGAGGTCTTCTGGACGTACTCGCACAGCGCCACGATCTCGTCCCGGGGCGCGTCCGCCTTCACGCGGTACGCCACCCGGATTCCCTGGTACCCGGGCCGCACTTGGTCCGATAGCCCCAGGAAGCCGTGGAGGTCCACGTCTCCGTCCAGCGTGAACTCCAGGCTGTCCACCCGGATGCCTCGGGCGGCCGCGTTGTAGACGAACCCCACCGCAAGGCAGGACGCCAGGGCGTGCAGCACGGCTTCCACCGCGTTGGGCGCCGCGTTCGTGCCGAGCAGCACGGGCGGTTCATCCCCTTCCAGGACGAAGGGCTCGGTACGCGAGGTGTCCTCCTGCCCGGCCCCGTAGAACCCCTGGACCTTGGTCCGGGATCGGCCGCCGCCCACCCACTCGCTGGTCGCGCGGAACGTGAACCGTGCAAGGCCCGGGTTCGCCTTGATGGCCTCCACGGTCTCCACCAGCTGGCCCACATCGACCCCGTTCAGGCTCTTCTTGCCCTCCACGACCCCCACCTCCCCTTTCCTCTCGTATCCGGCTCCTACGGGAAAGGACGACCTCCGCTCCCCGCTTTATTGCGGCCAGCGGGAACGTGGGGCCTCCGCGGCTCTACCCGGTCCCGCGGTCCCTCAAGGATCGGGCAGACGCACGGGATGCCGCTCGTCCGACGCCCGGCCCGCCGCCGCAGGCGCCGGAGCTCGTCCTGCAACGCCTGCAGCGCCTGTAGCCGGGCTTCCACCTCTCGCAGCTTCCGCTCGACCTGGCGGCGGACGTGCTCGCAGGGGACCTGCCCTCGGTCCTTCAGCTCCACGACTTCCCGCATCTCGCGCAGCGTGAACCCTGCCCGTTTTGCGCGCAGCACGAACCGCAACCGCTCCCGGTCCGTCTCTACGTACACCCGGTACCCGGAGGGCGTCCTATGGGGTCGAAGCAGGCCCACCGCCTCGTAGTACCGCAGGGTCCTCGGGTTGAGCCCGAACTCCCGGGCCAGCTCGCCGATGCGCACTCCGCTCTCCGCCTGGGGAACCCCGACTTCCTTCTGGTTCATCCCGCCCCTCCTGCCCCGACATCCGACGTCCCCACCGCTGCGACGCGTGGAGTCACCCTCCCCGCCAGGGATCGGACCAGCACCAGGCTCACGCTCGTCGCCATGGCCAGCATCGCCCACACCGGCCTGACGAGCCCGGACACCGACGCCAACACGCCCACTCCGTTGAACGCCAGGGCCAGGACCACGTTCTGCACGGTCAGGTGGTAGCTGCGCCCCGCGAGCTCTAGCGCTTCCACCACAGCTCCCAGCCGGTCCCCCACCAGCACCACGTCCGCGCTCTCCACCGCCACGTCGGCTCCCGCGCCGACGGCGATCCCCACGTCCGCCTGCATGAGGGCCGGGGCGTCGTTGATCCCGTCGCCCACCATGGCGACCCGCCGGCCTGCCCGCTGCAGCGCCCGGACGACCCCCGCCTTCTGCCCCGGGAGCACCTCGCTCAACACCTCCGGGATGCCCGCCTCCTGTGCCACGGCCCGCGCGGTGCGGTGGTCATCGCCGGTGAGGAGGACCACCCGCAGGCCCCTCCTGCGCAGATCCGCGACGGTGCCCACGGCGTCGGGCTTGAGCCGGTCCGCGACCCCCAGTACCGCGACCGCCTGGCCGTCGACGGCCAGGAGCACCGCGGTCCAGCCCACCTCCCGAAACTCGGCGGCCGCGGCCCGAAGCGGGGAAGGATCGACCCCGCCTTCCACGAGGAACTGCTCGGTGCCCACCAGCACCCGATGTCCCCTGACCTTCGCCGCCACCCCGCGGCCGGGGTGGGCGGTGAACTCCTCCGGCTCCAGCAACGGGATCCCCCGCACCTGGGCGCCGGCCACGATGGCCCTGCCCAGCGGGTGCTCGGAGGGCCGCTCCGCGCTCGCGGCAAGCTGCAACGCATCCTCTTCCGGGATCCCGCGCGTCCAGCATCCCACCAGGTGTGGCCTTCCCTCCGTGAGGGTTCCCGTCTTGTCGAAGACGAAGGTGTCCACGCGACCGAGGAGCTGAAAGGCTTCCCCGGATCGCATGAGGATCCCGCGTCGGGCCGCCTCCCCGGAGGCCCGCACGATGCCGAGCGGGGTGGCCATGCCCAGGGCGCACGGGTATCCCATCACGAGCACGGTGAGAGCCGCCAGCACCGCTCGCGCGGCGTCCGGCCTGCCGCCCGCCACGGCCGCGCCGGCTGTCCACAGCACGAACCCCGCCGCCGCCGCGGCGAACACCCCGGGCACGAACCACAGCAGGACCCGGTCCACGACCCGCAGGACGCCGGGCTTGAGGGCCCGCGCCTCGGCCACGTGACGCACCACGGACTGCAGGAAGCTCTCCGGCCCAACCCGGGCCACGCGGATCACGAGGCTACCCCACCGGTTCAACGACCCGCCCACCACCTCGTCTCCCGGAAGCTTGTCCACGGGGATGGGCTCGCCCGTGAGCAGGCTCTCGTCGACCGCGGAACTGCCTACCACCACCACGCCGTCGGCGGGGATGCGTTCCCCCGGCCGCACCCGCAGCAAGTCCCCCGGTCGCAGCTGGTCCACGGGCACTTCCTCCTCGGCTCCGTCCGGGCGCAGCCTCCACGCGGTCTTGGGCGCCAGGCTCAACAGCGCCCGCACGGACTGCGACGCCCGCACGTGGACCAGCACGGACAGGTACCCTCCCACCAGGTGGAACGCCAGCACGTACACCGTGGCGCCGAAGAACTCGCCCGCAGGGAAGCCCGGGGCGACGAGGCCGGCGGCTCCGCCCACCAGTCCGGCGAGCGCGGCGGATGCGGCCAGCACGTCCTGGTTGAGGATGCCCCGGCGCAGGGACTGCCAGGCGTTGCGCAGGACCCACCGGGCCGGCCCCAAGGCGGCGAAGCCGGCCAGAACACCCATGGCCAGGGCCCGTGCCCGGCTCGGCCCCCACCAGGCGGACGTCAGCATGAGCGCGGAGGCGACCACGAACAGCCCGGCCGCGGTCCATGCGAGGCGTCGTGCGTGCGCAAGCTCCCGTTCCTCTTCCGCGGATCGGCCCGCCTCGTCGGGTGGGTGGACGGTGAACCCGACCGCCTGAAGGGTGGCGGTGACCGCCTCCGGGGTCAGGCGGGCGGGGTCGTACTCCACCAGGGCCTCCTGGTGCGCGATGGAGACGTGCACGGACTCGACCCCGGGAAGCTTCAACACCGCCCGGCGGACGGACTCCACGCACAGGGAACAGTGCATGCCACCCAGCTTCAGGTGCAGCCTGGCCGCGGCCACCGTCATCACCTCCTCGACCAACCTACAACTTCCAGCGGACTGGAAGGTCAAGCCGATCCGCCTCGCCGAACGGCCACGGGCCGTTCGCAGCAGCCCCCGGCGCCTTCCCTGCTCCACCTGTGGCATCCTAAGGGGTGGGCCACGGCATCGCTTGGAAGACTGCCAGCGTCGGTAGGGGCTTTTCGTTCTGAACCATGCGGACGGTTACGTTCACGCTTGCGGGCCAGGACCTGGCGGAAGGCGTATGCCACGACCTGGCCGACCAGCGATGACTTCGCCCGTCCCGCCGAGCCGCACCCAGCCGGTCCGGTTCGTGGTCCTCCTCGGCGTGGTGAGTCTGCTGGCGGACGCCACGTACGAAGGGGCGCGGAGCATTCTGGGGCCGTACCTGCTGGCCCTGGGGGCGACCGCCACGGCGGTGGGGTTCGTCAGCGGCCTCGGGGAGCTGGTGGGCTATGTCCTACGGCTCGTCTCCGGAAAGGTGGCGGACCGCACGCGCCGCTACTGGGCCCTCACCGCGGGCGGCTACACAGTCAACCTGCTGTCGGTACCGCTTCTGGCCGTGGTGGGCCGCTGGGAGATGGCCGGGCTGCTGGTTCTCACCGAGCGCGCGGGGAAGGCCCTCCGCACACCTCCTCGGGATGCCATGCTGTCGTACGCGGCCAGCCGCCTGGGAGCCGGCTGGGCGTTCGGGCTGCACGAGGCCCTGGATCAGGCCGGTGCCGTGGCGGGGCCTCTTCTGGTGAGCGGGGTCCTGGCTGCGGGGTGGGGTCACCGGGACGCGTTCGCGGCGCTCGCGCTGCCCGCGGTCCTGTGTCTGGCCGCGCTCGCCCGGGCGTACCGGGAGTTCCCCGAACCCTCCCGCTTGCAGGAGGCCGCCGCGCCCGCGGACGGGGGTCTGGCGCGTGCTCTCCGGCCGTACCTCGTGGGCGTGGCCCTGGTGGCGGCGGGCTTTGTCGATTTCCCGCTCCTCGCCTACCACTTCAGCCGCACCTCCGCGCTGCCGCCGGCCGCGGTACCCGTGGTGTACGCCCTGGCCATGGCCGCGGACGCCGCGGCCGCGGTGATCCTGGGCCGGTGGTTCGACCGGTGGGGGATGCCCGTGCTTGCCGTGGGCAGCGCAGCCTCCGCCGCCTTCGCCCCTCTGGCAATCTTCGGGGGCCCGGGGGGCGCGGTGGTGGGTGCCGCCGTGTGGGGCGCGGGCGTGGGGCTCCAGGAGTCGGTGCTGCGGGCCGCGGTGGCCCGCCTGGCTCCGCCGGACCGCCGCGCCTTTGCCTTCGGCCTGTTCCAGACGGTGTACGGGGTCGCGTGGTTCGGTGGAAGCGCCCTTTTGGGCCTGCTGTACGACCTGCACCCCGGGGCCCTGGTTGCCTTCGCGGTGGCCACACAGGTTGCGGCCGCGCTCCGGTTCGCCTGGCTGCCGAGGCGAAGGTAAGTTGCCGAAAGGACCGGACGCAGGCGCGGCGAATTCCTCCACCGGGAGGCAGCCGTGAAGCTGAGCGAGGAAGGCCTGCTGCTGCGGATCTACGTGGGGGAGTCCGACCGCTGGCACGACCGGCCGCTGTACGAGGCCATCGTGCTCCGGGCCCGGGAGATGGGGCTGGCGGGGGCCACGGTCCTGCGCGGACTGGCAGGCTTCGGGGCCAGCAGCCGGATCCACACCGCAAAGCTCCTGCGCCTCTCGGAGGACCTGCCGGTGGTCATCGAGATCGCGGACGAGGCCGAGCGCATCGAGCGGTTCCTGCCGGTCCTGGACGAGATGATCGGTGAAGGTCTGGTCACCCTCGAGAAAGTCCGCGTGATCCTGTACCGGCACCGGCCGCAGCCTGCGAAGCGCTGAGCTTCACAGAACTCGGCCCACGAGGACGCCCAGAACCAGCGCCGCGAAGCCCGCCACCGCGCTGCCGAACAGGTTCACCAACCCCGCGCCCCACTGTCCCGCCTCCAGCAGCCGGAAGGTTTCGTACTGCCAGGTGGAGAAGGTCGTGTACGCGCCCAAAAACCCGATGCCCAGCAACACCCGCCATTCTCCGGGCAGAAGCAGCCGCTCCACGGTGACCACCGACAGCACACCCAGAAGGAAGCTGCCCGACAGGTTCACCACCAGGGTCCCGAAGGGGAACCCCGTGTCCAGGCGGCTCACGACCCACCCGTCCACCACGTAACGGGCGAGCGCTCCGAGTGCGCCGCCGAACAGGACGAGAACGTAGCGCATCCTCACACAAAAAACCCCTACCGGTTCCGGTAGGAGCCATCAGCCGCAGGTCGCGGCGGTTATGGGCGAGCCCCATCGCCGCGTAGATTTTGCCGAAGAGGATTCTAGCAGGTCGCACACACCGCGGGCAACCGCGGCGTCCGGACCTCCGAGGATTCCAGGGCGTGTTAATCCTCCCCCGCGCCCGGGTGCCTTCCGCTCCTTTCCAGAAGCGGCGTATGCGCAGTGTGGAGAACGCCCTCAGGCAGCACCAGGGTGAACCGGGCCCCGCCCTCGGGGAGGTTACTGGCCTCCACCCGGCCCCCATGCGCGAGGGCGATGTGCTTGGTGATGGCAAGGCCTAAGCCCGCCCCGCCGGACTGCCGCGCGCGGGAGGGTTCCGCGCGGTAGAACCGCTCGAAGATGCGGGGGAGGTGCTCTGGAGGGATCCCCGGACCCGTGTCCTCCACCACGAAGGCCACCTCCCCTGTCCGACCCTCCGCGCGCAGCCGGACGCTCCCCCCTTCAGGCGTGAACTTCAGGGCGTTGTCCACGAGGTTGGCGAGGGCCTGCAGCACGCGCTCCCGGTCAGCCGTGAGCCGGACGTCCCCGCCTTCCACCAGAAGGCGGATGCGCTTCCGGTCCGCGGCCGGCCCGAACCGCTCGACCACCTCCTTCAGCAGGTCGCAGGCCCTCAAAGATTCCCGGCGCAACCGGACGGCCCCGGACTCCAGCACGGAGAGGTCCAGGAGTTCCTCCGCGAGCCGGCTCAACCGATCCACTTCCTGCACCATCTGTGCCAAGAACCTTCGCGCGAGCTCGGGATCCTCCAATCCTCCATCCTGCAGCGCCTCCGCCATGGCCCGCAGGGACGCGAGAGGCGTGCGCAGCTCGTGGGAGATGTTGGCCACGAAATCCCGCCGGAGCGCCTCCACGCGCCGGAGGTCGGTGAGATCCTGCGTGACCACCACCACGCCTTCTTCCGGTCCCAGAGGCACCGCGGTCACCCGCACCACCTTCCGGTCCGGGACCGCGAGCTCGATCTCCGACCGCTGGCTCACGCCTTCCTCCACACACCGGCGCAGCAGGGCATCCACCTCATGTCGCCGGAACACCGCCATGGGGGAGGCGCCACGGGAGCTCTCGAACCGGAATCCCAGCAGCCGCTCCGCGGCTCCGTTGGCGAGCACGAGCCGCCGGTTCCGGTCAAACACCAGAACGCCCTCCTCCATGGTGTCCAGCACCTTCCGCAGCCGCTCGAACTCCTTCCACGCCCGGGAAAGGGTCTCGGAGAAGTGCCGCGCGGTGGCGTCCACAGCTGCGGCGAGCTCCTCGAGCACGTCCCCGGTGGCGGGTTCCAGGGCCTCCGGCACCGGAGGCAGGGATCGGAGGTACCGGGCGAGCCGTGCACACGCATCTCGTAGCCGCCGCTCCCGAACGCCGGCAAGGAGGAGTCCTGCTCCGCCCCCCAGCCCGAGGAGGGCCAGCAGCCACCCCGGGACCCGGTCCGCCACCAGTGCCCACAGCCCCACCCCCACCAGGGATGCACCCAGAAGAACGAAGAGCGTCCGCACGACTCCCCTATGCCTCCAGCCGATACCCCACGCCCCGCACCGCCACGAGCCGCACCCCAGAACCCGCTTCCCGCAGCTTGCGCCGCAGCCAGGAGACGTGCACGTCCACGGTGCGCTCGTCTCCCGTGTAGTCGTAGCCCCACACCCGCTCGATGAGCTGGTCGCGGGAGAGGACCGCGCCGGCGTTCCGCATGAAAAGCGCCAACAGCTCGTACTCCTTCGGCGCGAGAGGGAGCATCCGATCCCCGCACCGGATCTCGTGCCGTCGGGGATCCAACACGAGATCTCCCACCTGCACGGACTCCGAGGAAGCCCGGCGGTAGCGCCGCAGGGCCGCCCGTACCCGCGCCAGGAGCTCCCGCATGGAGAAGGGCTTGGGGATGTAGTCGTCCGCCCCCAGGTCCAACCCCACCACGCGGTCCGTCTCGTCCGTGCGGGCGGTCAGCAGGAGGATGGGGATGTCCCGCTCCCGCCGGAGCAGGCGGCACACCTCGAACCCGCTCATCTCCGGCAGCATCACGTCCAGGATCACGAGGTCCAGGGGCTCCTGGAGGCCCCGTTCAAGGGCCGAGGCCCCGTCATACGCCTCGATGACCCGGTAACCCTCCCGCTCCAGGGCGAACCGGAGGGCTTCCACCAAGGGCCGCTCGTCGTCCACCACCAGGATCCGGGCGGGCTCGGAGTCCGTCCGCGACTGCATCCCTCCTCGAGCCTACTCCATAGCCTCCACCTCGTCCAGGAACCTCCGGACGCGCCGTCGGAGCGCTTCCCGAACCGCCCGGAAGGCGGCGAGGATCTCTTCTTCC
Organism: Armatimonadota bacterium; assembly: GCA_031460175.1. NCBI lineage: Bacteria > Bacillati > Candidatus Sysuimicrobiota > Candidatus Sysuimicrobiia > Candidatus Sysuimicrobiales > Candidatus Sysuimicrobiaceae > Candidatus Sysuimicrobium > Candidatus Sysuimicrobium tengchongense. Next base: position 13,042 of record JAVKGW010000001.1, read on the forward strand.
GATCCTTCTGCGGCAGCGGGGTCTGGAATGGACCAGTGCAGGGTCCGGGCGCCGGGGAAGACGGGGCAGCGCTCCCGGACCCGGTCGCACACGGTGATCACCCAGTCGAAGCGCTGGCCGACAAATCCTTCCACGGACTTGCTGGTGTGGTGGGAGAGGTCAATCCCGACCTCCGCCATGACCTGAACCGCGTAAGGGTGCACCCCGCGGGGCTCCGTGCCCGCGCTCGCCACCTCCACCCGTCCCCCTCCCAAGTGCCGCAGGAGCCCCTCCGCCATCTGGGACCGGGCGGAGTTTCCCGTGCACAGAACCAGGACCCGCACCTTACCCGAACCGTCCCGTGATGTAGTCCTCCGTGCGGCGATCCCGGGGACGGGTGAACACTTCCTCCGTAGGTCCGAACTCCACCAGCTCCCCGTCCAGCAGAAACGCGGTGAAGTCCGAGACCCGGGCCGCCTGCTGCATGTTATGGGTCACGATGACGATGGTGTAGTTCTGCTTCAGGTCCTCCATCAGATCCTCGATGCGGGCAGTCGAGATTGGGTCCAGGGCGGAGCACGGTTCGTCCATGAGCAGCACTTCCGGCTCCACGGCCAGGGCCCGGGCGATGCACAACCGCTGCTGCTGGCCGCCCGAGAGCTCCAGGCCGCTTTTGCGGTGCAGGTCGTCCTTCACCTCGTCCCACAGGGCCGCCAGGCGTAAGGCCCGCTCTACCCGTTCATCCAGCTCCCGTCGGCTCAGCCTCCGGTGCAGCCGCAGCCCGAAGGCCACGTTCTCGTAGACAGACTTGGGGAAGGGGTTGGGCTTCTGGAACACCATGCCGATCCGGACCCGGACCTCCACGGGATCCACTCCGGGTGCGTAGATGTCTTGCCCCCGGAAGAGCACCTGGCCTTCCACCCGGGCACCCGGAATGAGGTCGTTCATGCGGTTCAGAGACCGGATGAGGGTGCTCTTGCCGCAGCCTGAAGGTCCGATGATCGCGGTGATCCGCCGCTCCGGGATGTCCAGGCTCACCCCCCGCAGGGCCACCCGATCTCCGTACCGAACCCGCAGGTCCCGGATCTGGAGGACGGGCTCCGTGACCGTCACCGCCCGGTGGGGGATCTGGGGTCGCGTGTCCAGGATCCGCTGCATCCGCTCCTCCTACCCCTGGATGGTCGTTCGATTGCGCAGCCAGATGGCGGTGCCGTTCAGAAAGAGCAGTACGGCCAGCAACAGCAGGATTCCCGCCGCGGCCACCCGGTGGAATTCCGGGTTGGGGAGCGAGACGTAGTTGAAGATCTGGATGGGGAGCACGGTGAAGTAGTCCCAGACGCTTCGGGGCAGAAACGGTACGTACTGCAGGGCTCCCAGCATGATGAGGGGCGCGGTCTCCCCCACGGCCCGGGACAGGCTCAGGATGATGCCCGTGAAGATTCCCGGGGCCGCATACGGGAGCACGTGGTGGCGCACCACCTGCCACCGGGTGGCCCCCAGGGCATACGCCGCCTCCCGCACGGAGAAAGGAACGGCCCGGATGGCCTCCCGGGAGGCCAAGATCACGAGAGGGAGCACCAGGAGGGCGAGGGTCAGCGCGCCCGCGAGGACGCTTTTGCCCATCCGCATCCCCTCCACGAACACTCCAAGCCCCAAGAGCCCGTACAGGATCGAGGGGACGCTCGCAAGGTTCGCGACGTTCACCTCCAGGGCCCGGGTGAGGGGAGAGGGATGTGCGTACTCCTCCAGGTACACCGCGGCGAGCACGCCCAGCGGGAAGGCCACGAGGCTCATGATGCCCACCACGTAGAGGGTCCCCACCAGGGCGCTGGCATAGCCCGCCTGAGCAGGGAAGCGCGAGGGGAAATGGGTAAGAAGCTCCGGCCGCAGGTAAGGTGCCCCGTCCCGGGTGACGTCCACCAGCAGGATCCCCAGGAACACCAGCCCCACCAGGGTGGCCGCCTGGCAGGCCGCCACGAACACCCGGGCCGTCTGTCTCCGCCGCTCCAGTCGCCGGCGCCCGTCGAGGTCTGCGGCCAGCACGCTCACAGGTACCGCTCCCGGAACCGTTGGACCACCCGGAAGCTCAGCAGGTTCATGAGGAGCGTCAGAACGAACAGGAGCATACCCGCGGCAAAGAGGGTTCGGTATTCCACGGACCCGTAGGGGGTGTCCCCCAGGCTCACCTGCACGATGAAGGCGGTGATGGTCTCCACGGTCTCCAGGGGGTTGAAGGTCCAGTTGGGGGTCTGGCCCGCGGCCAGGGCCACGATCATGGTCTCCCCGATGGCGCGGGAAAGGGCCAGCACGCAGGCCGCGGCGATCCCGGAAAGGGATGCGGGGATCACCACCCGCAGGGCGACCTCCATGGGGGTGGCGCCCAGGGCGTAGGCCCCGTGCCGGAGCTCGGCCGGGACCGCCCGCATCACGTCCTCGCTGAGGGAAGACACGAGGGGCAGGATCATGATGCCCATCACCAACCCGGCACTCAGCGCGTTCTGTCCCGCCAGGGCCTGCCCGAAGACGTGATCCTGGAGGAAGGGGGTCACGAAGGTGAGGGCGAAGTACCCGTACACGATGGTGGGAACCCCGGCGAGGAGCTCCAGGGCCGGCTTTACCCTTCGGCGCACGCCCTCCGGCGCGAACTCGCTCAGGTACACGGCGGCAAGCAGCCCGAGGGGGACCGCCACCGCGAGGGCGATGAGGCTGGTGAGCACCGTCCCCGCCAAGAGGGGCAACACCCCGAACCGTTTGGTGCTGTACAGCGGGCTCCAGGTGGTCTCCGTGAAGAACTCCCGCAAAAGCCGCCACGGATTTCCCACGAGATCCGGTCGGGCCTCCACAAACCGCTGGAGGTCCGGCCGACGGGCCGCGAGCTGCGGATCCGCCGCGTGCACGGGAAGCCGGAAGAACTCCACGGTCTCGTAGGCGAGCACCGCGGCGATGGCTACCGTGACCCCCAGGGAGAGCCAGGCACACAGGGCCAGGCCCGCTCCGATGGCGCTCTCCCGGATCCACCGATCGGTCTTGCGCTCTCCCATCCCCCTATATCCCACCCTGCCTGTGTTAATTCCGGGTTAAGAAGATGGGGCGGCGGGGTGGGGGTGCTCCCGGGGGGTACGGGAGCAGGGCGAGGCCGCCGCCCCAGGGCCTCCTCACCGGCAGTGCGCCACGTACTCCCGGTTCACCCGTTCCAGGGTGGCGTGGCCCGCGGCCTTCCCGCCTTCCCGGAAGGCCGTCCCGGCCTTGAGGCGTGCGATGCACTGCCGGGCGGCCGCGTACACCGCCTCGGGGAACTCCACGTACCCCACGGCCCGGACGAGGTTGGTCTTCCTATCCGGCCGCCGGGGGTCGTCCACCTGGAGGTTCACACCCGTCCTCTGGCCCACGTACCAGCTGGCGAACTGCCGCACCTCGGGCTTGGTGAGGGCGCTCGTGCGGTTCAGGTAGATGAAAAGCGGCCGGGTCAACGGGTAGCGGCCCGACTTGGTGTTGTCGAAGGTGGGTTCGATTCCCCGGCACTGGTCGTTGGACGCGAGGTCTGTCCGGTCGCTCGGGTCGATGGCCACACCCTTCACGCGCCCCAGGTTCTCCTCCAGGTACGCCAATCCGAAGTACCCCAAAGCCCCCTCGTCCCGGCTCACGAACTGCACCGTCACGTTGTCGTCCTCGGTGGCCTGGTAGTCGCCCCGGCTGGCCTTGGCGCGGCCGGTGACCATCTCCGTGAAGCTGTCGAAGGTCCCCGAGTCGGCTCCCGCACCCGCCAGCCGCAGCGGCCGGTCGGGGAAGGTCCTGCGGACCTGGCGCCAGCTGGTGATCCGCCGCTCGGCTGCGGGTTCCCAGATGCGCTTCAGCTCCCCCAGCGTGAGGCACGTGGCCCAGGTGTTGCGGGGGTGCACCACCACGCTGAGTCCGTCGATGGCCACGGGGACTTCCACGTAACTCACCTGGTTCCGTCGGCACGCCTCGTCCTCCTCGGGCCGGATGGGACGGGACGCGTCCTGGATGTCCGTGCGGGACTGAGGGCTGTCCGCGCAGAACTTCTTGAACCCCCCTCCGGTCCCGCTGATCCCCACCGTGATCCGGATCCCCCGGCCCTGCACGGTCTTCCGGAACTCCTCCGCCACCGCGCTCGTGAGAGGGGCGACGGTGCTGGACCCGTCAATCACGATGGTCCCGGCTGGACTTGTGGTCCCCCCCGCCCGCTGCTGGGCGAGGCCGAAAGGGGCACCGCTTACGGACATCAGGAGTCCTAAACCGGCCACGAGGAGCTTCCTGATGCTCATGGGGTTTTCACCTCCTCCGGAGATTTCCGCCTTCATCCAAACGCTCGATGGGCCTTGTTAAGAGCCATCTAAGGGCGAGTCAACGGAAGATCAAGTTCCGAACCTCCCTCCTCCCGTGCCCACAGAGCGCATGGCGGTTCAATCTGCTCGGGAGGTTAGAACCCCCGCCGCTGAGGGGTTCAGCCCGGAACCGGCGGGGGAACCTGGAGGGCGCTGAGGGGACCGGGGTAGTGCACCAGTTCCACCCCGGCCTCCTCCAGCAGGCGGGCCGCGGCCGGGTCCGGGTAGTCCCCCGCGTAGACCACCCGCACGAGTCCCACGTTGGCGATCATCTTCGCGCACACAAGGCACGGCTGGTGCGTGGTGTAGAGGGTGGCGCCCGCGATGGCGACCCCGTGATGGGCGGCCTGGAGGATGGCGTTCTGCTCCGCGTGGATGCACAGGCACGTGTCGTGGCCCGTGCCGGAAGGGGCCTCTCCCGCGCACCGGGGACATCCTCCTTCTCCGCAGTTCCGCAATCCCCGTGGCGTGTCGTTGTAGCCCGTGGAGAGCACCATGCGGTCCAGCACGATCACCGCCCCTACCCGGCGGCGCAGACACGTGGAGCGGCTGCTGGCGAGCACCGCCATGCTCATGAAGTAGTCGTCCCAGCTGGGCCGCGTCATCTTGTCCCGAAGAGCCGATCTCCTGCGTCCCCCAGCCCCGGGAGGATGTACCCGTGCGCGTCCAGACCCTCGTCCACCGCCGCGGCGTAGATCTCCACCTCGGGATGGTCTGTGTGAAGCCGGGCGATCCCCTCGGGGGCCGCGATGAGGCACAGGAACTTGAACCGCCTTGCCCCCTGCTCCTTGAGGAGGTGCACGCACGCGGAGGCAGACCCTCCCGTGGCCAGCATGGGATCCAGGATCAGCGCCTCCCGCTGGGCCATGTCCTCCGGGAGCTTCACGTAGTACACCCCGGGGAGCAAAGTCTCCGGATCCCGCTCGATGCCCACGTGGCCCACGCGCGCGGTGGGCAGGAGCTTCACGATCCCGGGCTCCATCCCCAGTCCTGCCCGGAGGATGGAGACGACGGCAAGCCCTGAACCCGCAATGCTCCTCCCCCGCGTGCGCATGAGGGGGGTCTCGACCTCGACCTCCCGCGTGTGCAGGTCCCGGGTGGCCTCGAAGGCCAAAAGCATGCTGATCTCCTCCACCAGCTCCCGGAACTCCTTCGGAGGAGTGCGCCGGTCCCGCAGGAGGGACAGCTTGTGCTGGATGAGCGGATGATCCACCACGCGGACGCTGGACACCGCGCCTCCTACTTCCCCGGGAGGGCCAGGGCCTGGGTCGCCTCCGGCACGTCCTCTGGGTAGACGGGGAAGGTGGAACAGAGCTCATGCACCTCGGCCCGTACGCGGCCTGCCACTTCCGGATCCCCGGGGGCGCAGAGCACCGCGTGGATCCAGGCGGCGATCTGTCGCATCTCGTCCTCCTTCATGCCCCGGGTGGTCACCGCAGGCGTTCCGATGCGGATGCCGCTCGTGACCGTGGGTTTCTGGGGATCACCGGGCACCATGTTCTTGTTCACGATGATGTGGGCCTCCCCCAGGGCTGTCTCGGCCGTTTTCCCCGTGAGGTTGCGGTCGCGCAGGTCCACCAGGAGCAGGTGGTTGTCGGTTCCGCCGCTCGTGATGTGCCACCCGCGCCGCAAGAGCTCCTCCGCCAGGACCTGTGCGTTGCGCACCACCTGGGCGGCATAAGCCCGGAAGGCAGGCTGAGCAGCCTCATGGAAGCACACGGCCTTGGCCGCGATCACGTGCATGAGGGGCCCTCCCTGGGAGAAGGGGAACACCGCACGGTCCACCTCCCGGGCGAGCTCCGCCCGGCAGAGGATGAGCCCTCCGCGGGGTCCGCGCAGGGTCTTGTGGGTGGTGGAGGTGACGAGGTCCGCGTACGGCACGGGGTTGGGGTGCACGCCGCCCGCCACGAGCCCCGCGAAGTGGGCCATGTCCACCATCAGGTACGCCCCAACCTCGTCCGCGATCTCCCGCAATCGGGGGAAATCGTAGGCCCGGGGATACGCGGTGGCACCCGCCACGATCATCCGGGGGCGGTGTTCCCGGGCGAGCCTTGCGATCTGATCGTAGTCGATCCGCTCCGTGCGGGGATCCACCCCGTAGGGGATGATGTGGAACAGCTGCCCGCTGAAGTTCACGGGGCTTCCGTGAGTGAGATGCCCGCCGTGCGCGAGGTCCATGGCCAGGATCCGATCGCCGGGCCGCAGCACCGCGAAGTACGCGGCGAAGTTGGCCTGGGTGCCGGAGTGCGGCTGGACGTTGGCGTGCTCCGCTCCGAAGAGGCGCTTCGCCCGCTCCTGGGCCAGCCGCTCTGCCCGGTCCACGTGCGTGCACCCTCCGTAGTACCGCCGGCCGGGGTAGCCCTCCGCGTACTTGTTGGTGAGCACGCTCCCCTGGGCTTCCAGCACCGCCCGGCTCGTGTAGTTCTCCGAGGCGATGAGGTTCAGCTGCAGCCGTTGCCGCTCCAGGTCGTGCAGGATGGCGTCCGCCACTTCCGGATCGCTGCGCCGCAGGTACCGAAGCACCTCAACCCCTCCGCATGTACTTCTCTTCCAACCGCCGGATCTTCTCCAGTCGCGGCACGTGACGGCCCCCCTCGAACTCCGTGCGAAGCCACGTCTGCACGATTTCCCGCGCCAGCTCCACCCCCACGACCCGGGCGCCCAGGGAGAGCACGTTGGCATCGTTGTGGGCCCGGCTCATGCGGGCGGTGTACGCTTCCCAGCACAGGGCGCATCGGATGCCGGGCACCTTGTTGGCGGCCATGGCCTCCCCGTTGCCGCTCCCGCCGATGACGATGCCCCGGTCGCACTCCCCCCGGGCCACCGCCTCCGCGGCGGGCACCACGAAGTCCGGGTAATCCACGGGGTCCTCTCCGAACGCCCCGAAGTCCACCACCTCGTGGCCCAGGGCGGTGAGGTCCGCCTTCAGGATCTCCTTCAGGGCGTATCCCGCGTGGTCGCTGGCGATGGCGATCCGCATCCTGTCCGCTCCTTCGCCGCGGCGTCTAGGGGTTCCTGCGCCCGCCGGGCCACCATCCCGCCACCACCCGCTCCAGTCCCGCGAGGTCTCGCTCCACCCGGACCCCCTCAAAGCCCGCCTCGCCCATCATGCGGGCCACACGGCCGGGCTGATCCCACTTCGGACTCACCTCCAGGGCCAGGAACCCTCCCGGGTACAGAACCCGCGGGGCCTGCGCAAGGATGCGGGCGTGCACCTCGGTTCCCGTGGGCCCCGGCGCGAAGAGGGCGATGGGGGGCTCCGCGAGCACCTCCCGGGGAAGCTCCGCCCGGGCCTGTGGGGGGACGTAGGGAGGGTTGCTGACCACCGCGTGCGCCCGCACCCCCCGTTCCTCCGCGGGCGCCAGCGCATCCCCCAACAGGAACCGCACGCGCCCCTCTACCCCGTGGCGTCGGGCGTTCCCCTGGGCCACCTCGAGGGCTCCGGGGGAGATCTCCGTGGCGTACACCACCGCTTCCCTGCGGTGGACCGCGATGGCGACCGCCACCGCCCCGCTTCCCGTCCCCACCTCCACCACCACGGGTTCGGGGACCCCACGGATCGCTTCCAGGGCGAGGTCCACCAGCAACTCCGTCTCGGGTCGGGGGATGAGGACCCGTTCGTCCACGAGGAACGGAAGCCCGTAGAACTCCCGCTCCCCGAGCAGGTAGGCGGTCGGTCTTCCCGCGCCCCTCGCTTCCAGGAGCCGCACGTACCGGGCCCAGACTTCCGGAGCGGGCGGCCGCGTCCACCGGACGTAGAGGCATGCCCGGTCGAGTCCGGCCGCGTGACGCAGCAGCACCTCCGCTTCCAGCTCCGGGTTCTCTACTCCACAGGACGCCAGGTGCTCCCGACCCAGGAGGTAGGCCTCGCGGAGGCTCGCGGGAACGGGGATCACCGCCATGGCGCTGCCCCGCTCACGGGGCGCCCGCGGCCGCCCGGGCCTCCGCCAGCTTCGCGGCCCGCTCGCGGGCCAGAAGGGCCTCCACGAGCTCATCGAGATCTCCGTCCAGGACTTCCTCCAGCCGGTACAGGGTGAGGCCGATGCGGTGGTCCGTGACCCGGTTCTGCGGGAAGTTGTACGTGCGGATCTTCTCGCTGCGCTCGCCGGTGCCCACCTGCTGGCGCCGCTGGGCCGCGATCTGCTCCTGCTGCTCCCGCTGGCGGCGTTCCAGCAGGTGCGACCGGAGGATGCGCAGGGCCTTCTCCCGGTTCTGGTACTGGCTGCGTTCGTCCTGGCAGGTGACCACGATCCCCGTGGGCAGGTGGCGCACCCGGACCGCGGTCTCCACCTTGTTCACGTGCTGCCCGCCTGCCCCGCCCGCCCGGAAGGTCTCGAGCTCGATCTCCTCCGGCCGGATCTCCACCTCCACCTCCTCCGCCTCCGGGAGCACCGCCACCGTGGCCGTGGAGGTGTGGATGCGGCCTGAGGCCTCCGTGACCGGCACCCGCTGTACCCGGTGCACCCCGCTTTCGTGCTTGAGCCGGCTGTACGCTCCCTTCCCCGCGATCCCCAGGGTGGCGGACTTCACCCCGCCCAGGTCGCTGGGTTGCAGGTCCAGGATCTCCACCTTCCACCCCTTGCGCTCCGCGTACCGGGTGTACATCCGCATCAGATCCCCCGCAAACAGGGCCGCTTCCTCCCCGCCGGTTCCGGGCCGGATCTCCAAGATCACGTTCCGGTCGTCGTACGGGTCGCGGGGCGCCAGGCGCTCTTCCAGGCGGGCCCGCACCTCCGTCTCCTCACGGCGCAGCCGCTCCAGCTCCGCCTCCGCGAGCTCCCGCACCTCCGGATCCGCATCGCGTCGCAGGGTCTCCGCTCCTTCCATCTCCCGCCGGATGCGGCGCAGCTCTCGGATGAGGGCCACGAGCTCTTCCAGCTCCGCGTGCTCCTTCGCCAGCTCCCGGTACCGGGCCGGATCGGAGAACACCGCAGGGTCGCTCAGCCGCTCGGTCAGGGCCTCGTAACGGGCTTCGTATGTCTCCAGATGTCTCCAGTCCAGCATTCCCTACACCACCGTCCGCTCCAGCACTCCCTCCTCCCGGAGGAGGACGTTCTCCAGGGCCCGGATGGCCACCTCCACCTGGGCATCGTCCGGCTCCCGGGTGGTGAGGTGCTGTAACCAAAGTCCCGGCCAAATCAGGGGCCGGACCCACCGGGAACGGGCCCCTGCCCGGATCACCTCGTAGCTCAGCCCCGCCACGAGGGGCAGGAGCAGCACCCGGGAGGCGATCCGCTCCCACAGCGGCGGCTTGCCCAGGAGGGAGAAGACCATCACCGCCACCCCCATCACCACCAGCAGGAAGGAGGTGCCGCAGCGGGGGTGGAACCGGCTCTGCTTCTGGACCTCCGAGACCACGAGGGGCACACCGCGCTCCCATGCGTTTACCGCCTTGTGCTCCGCCCCGTGATACATGTACACCCGGCGCAGGTCCGGGAGCAGGCCCACGAGCCCGATGTACAGAACGAGGATCGCCACCCGGATGCATCCCTCCGCGAGGTTAAAGGCCACGGGGGGAAGGTCGTGGCCCACCCACCGGACCAACACGGTGGGCGTCACGAAGAAGAGCCCCACCGCGACCCCCAGCCCTCCCGCCAGGCTCAGGGCGACCTCCCGACCGGAAAGTTCCCGGCCGGCCTGCTCGGAGACGACCTGGTTCGCGGAGTACAGGAGGGCCCGGATGCCGAGGCTGAGGGCCTCGTACAGCACCACCACCCCGCGCACCACGGGGAGCCTGGCCCAGCGGCTCCGCACCAACAGGCTCGGACGGTGGTAGACCTCCTCCACGATCCGGCCCTCCGGCGCCCGCACCGCGGTGCTCACCCAGCTGGGGCCCCGCATCATGACCCCTTCCAGCACCGCCTGCCCGCCGATCATCAGGCGCACGGATCCCCGCATCCCGTAGCATCCTAACACCCGCGGGGCAGGCAGTGGGATCCCTTATCGGAGGTAGCGGAGGGGATCCACGGGTTGACCCCGGACCCGCACCTCGAAGTGCAGGTGGGACCCCGTACAGGCACCGGTGCATCCCACCGCGGCGATTCGCTGGCCCTGCTGCACCCACTGGCCCGGCCGCACGAAGAGCCGGGAGGCGTGTCCGTAGAAGGTCTCTAGACCCCCTCCATGATCCAGGACCACCAGGAGCCCGTAGCCTCCGTACCACCCCGCATGGCGCACCCGGCCCGAGCGGGCTGCGTGAATGGGCGTTCCCCGAGGGGCCGAGATGTCAATGCCGTCGTGGTGGCGGCGCCAGCGTCTGCCGAACCGGCTCGTGATCACCCCCCGCGCGGGCCACAAAAACCCGACCCTCCGCCGCACGACGGAAATCTGCGTGGAAGTCCCGGAAGCGGGGATACGCAGGCGCTGCCCCGTCCGCAGCCGGTCGCTTCGAAGGCCGTTGGCGTCCATCAGGGCTTGAACCGTGACTCCGTAGCGCCGGGCGATGAGCCACAGGCTATCCCCGGGCCGCACGGTGTACACCCGCAAGCCCTCCTGCCCTCCCGGCGGGGCAGGGGGGTGAGAGGGGAACACGGCGGGCTGCGAAATGCCCCTCCCCGGAATCCGCAGGACCTGGCCGATCCGGAGAACCTGGGTCGGCTTCATCCCGTTCGCCGCAGCGATGGCCTCCACCGTGACCCCGTAGCGCCGGGCAAGATCCCAAAGGGTATCCCCGGGCCTGACGATATGGACGAGTGGGGGAACCCGGCCGGGGGTCGCCCCGCGAGAGGTATCAGGGAATCCGAGGACCAGCAGGCATAGGCACAGAACCACCCACGCTCCCTTCCGCATCGCCCGACCTTCGCCCGGGGAGTTTTGTCTGAACTGCGAAAGATTCTAACAAAGTCTCCGGGCCATGCATAGACCCTGGAACAAGGTCCTCCCTAGGTGTGCTGGGCAGGCGTCTATGGTTAAGGGAGCCGGTGGGTGCGGAGGTACTCCGCGAGGCCCACCAGACCCAAAAAGAGTCCGGCGAGGGAGGCGGCGTAGGCGGAGAGGGAGAGGAGGAGGTTTTGGGGGATCAGCCGGAGGGTGGTGAGGAAGAGCAGAGACCAGGAAGCGAGCAGGATCCCCAGGCCGAGGGCCACGAGCCGCAGGGAGCGATTCACGGACCGCTTCGGGAGGCGGGCTCGGGCTGCCTCTCCTCGCTCAGCAGCCAGCATTGGGCCAGGTGGCCGGGAGAGGCCTCAAACTCGGGCGGGACGAGCCGGTCGCACATCCCGGGAATCCGGGCCGGGCAGCGGGGGTGGAACCGACATCCGTTAGGGGGTCGCAGGAGGCTCGGGGGTTCCCCGGGCGGGACCGGGCGCAGCCGCTGGGCGTTTCGGGGATCCGGATCGGGGATCGCCGCGAGGAGTGCCTGGGTGTAGGGGTGCCGGGGGTTGCGCAGGAGTTCCTCTACCGGGGCCTGCTCCACGATCCGGCCCGCGTACATCACGAAGACCCGGTCGCAGAAGTACCGCACCGTGGAGAGGTCATGGGTGATGTAGAGGATGGTGAGCTGGTGGACCCGCTGCAGGGCCCGCAACAGCTGCAGGATCTCCACCCGCACGGAGGCGTCCAGCATGGAGACGGGCTCGTCCGCGATCAGGAGTCTGGGATTGAGGATCTGGGCCCGGGCGATCACCAGCCGCTGCTGCTGCCCGCCGCTCAGCATGTGGGGATACCGGGGCAAGAACTCCTCTACGGGCACAAGCCCGACTTCTTCCAGCACCGACCGGATTCTGTGGATCCGCTCCCGAGCGGGAACGCCGTGGATGCGGAGGGGTTCTTCCAGGATGCGCCGCACGGTCAAGAAGGGGGCCAGGGCTCCGTAGGGATCCTGCTGCACGTATCCCATGCGCGAACGTGCCCAGCGGAGATGCCGGCGCAGGGGTCTTCCCTCGAAGAGGATCTCTCCCCGGGTGGGAGGCACGAGCCCCAGCAGGGTCTTCGCGAGGGTGCTCTTCCCGCACCCGCTCTCCCCCACCACCGCCACCGCCTCCCCCCGCCGCAGCGCGAAGGTCACCCCATCCACGGCCCGCACCCACCCCACGTGCACGAATCCCCATCGCCGCAGCTCGAACCAGGTATGCAGGTCCCGCACCTGGAGGACGTCATCCCCCACGACTCCCCTCCCACAGCCAACACTTTACCCACCGGTCCCCGTCCACCCAAAACCCGGGAGGGTCCACCGCGCACCGGTCAAAGCGGGCTGGGCAACGGTCCGCGAACCGGCAGCCCGCGGGCGGCCGGATGAGGCTCGGCGGCCGGCCCGGGATGGGTGCGAGAGGCCGATCTCCCCGGAGAGTGGGCACGCTCCCCAGCAGCGCCCGGGCGTAGGGGTGGAGGGGTGCGGTGAAGAACTGCGAGGCGGAGCACCGCTCCACCACCTGTCCCGCGTACATCAGCACCACCTCGTCCGCGAGCTCGCTCGCGGTGGCAAGGTCGTGGGTGATGAAGAGGAAACTCGTTCCCAGCTCCCACTTGATGGTTTTCAGGACGTTCAGGAGTGCCGCCTGGGTGAGCACGTCCAGAGCACTCGTGGGCTCGTCGAGGATCACCAGATCCGGCCGGAGCACCAGAGCCTGGGCTAGGGCGACCCGTTGTCGCATGCCGCCGCTGAGCTCGAAGGGATAGCGGTCCACGAAGTCCAGGGGCAAGCCCACCAGCCGGAACGCCTCCTCCACCAGAGGCCGCGCCTCCGTGGCCTTCCCCGCGAGCCCGTGCAGGAGAAGGGGCTCCGCCACCTGGTCCCCCACCCGGAGTACGGGGTTGAGGGCGTTCTGGGCCGCCTGCGGCACCAGGCTCACCCGACGCCAACGCACCTCCCGGCGAAACCGCTCCTCCGGCATCTGCAGCAGCTCCAGCCCGTCCAGGTACACCCGGCCGGAGTAGGTGTGCACGTTGCGGGGCAGCAGCCGCAGGATGGCCCGGGCAAGGGAGCTCTTCCCGCACCCGCTCTCCCCCGCCACCACCAGGGTCCGACCGCGCCGGAGCTCGAAGCACACCCCATCCACGGCCTGCACGGGTCCCTGGGAGGTGCGGAAGTAAAGGCGCAGGTCCTCCACCCGCAGCACGCTACAGCTCCCGCAGACGCGGGTTGAAGATGCGATCCAGGGCGAACCCGAGCAGGGTGAACCCCAAGCCGGCGAGCATCAGGAGGGACGCGGGCTCCAGCACCCAGTAGTACTGCCCCACGTAGAGGGCCCCGGCCCGGTACGCGTCCTCGATCACCTTCCCCCAGGTGGGCAGGAGCGGATCTCCGAGTCCCAGGACGCTCAAGGTGGCCTCCAGGAACACGAAGCCCGGAATGAGCGTGACGAACTGCGGCACCAGGATGGGAACCGCTCGGGGCACCATGTAGAGGAACACGATGCGCAGTCCGCTCGCCCCGTATGCTCGGGCCGCCTCGATGTACGGGGATTCCTTCACCTGCAGGAACAGGGCCCGGTAGGTCTTGATCCCACCTCCGAAGATCCCCAGCAGGATCACCACGCCCACCATGACCGGGAGACTCCGGGAGTACAGGGTGGCGATCATGATGAGGATGGGGAGGCCCGGCAGGATGAGGTTCACCTCCGTGATGCGCTGGATGAGCCCGTCCACCCACCCCCCGTACCACGCGCCCAGGGCCGCGATCACCAAGGTGCTCACGCTGCTCCCCACCGATGCCACCAGCCCGAACGCCATGGCCACGGGCGTCCCCCAGAGAAGCGCCAGGCTGAGGTCACGCCGCAGGTGGTCCGTGCCCGCGAGGCCGTGCACCTCCCCATACACCACCAGCCGCACCCGCACCTCCGAGTCCGGCTCGAAGAGGTACGCCCGCACCCGCAGCGCGTACTGCCCCTGCACCGCCTCCTCCGGACGGTCTGGAGGGGAGAACAGGACCACCTCCGGACGCCCTCCCAGCTCCTGCTGGAGCCGCGGATCAGAACTCAGGCGGTAGACTTCCCGCCTGCGGACGGCGAACTCCGCGATCCGGACCTCCGGCCCACCCGGGGCGACCCAGCTCAGCTCCACCTGGGGCATCCGCTCCCGGTAGTCGGCCTCCAGGAAGACCCCCAGCTCGCTGGGAGGGCGCCGGTAGGGGTACGCGAACGAAAGCACACCCATCGCCTCCCGGACCTCCCCACCCAACGGCCGTGCGGACCAGACCTCACTGGTCCCTTCCACCACCAGGGTGCGGGGGAGATCCTCCCGCAAAAACCAGTTCACCCACTCGGGCCGGGCCGCCCGAGGGTTGTACTGCCACAGCTCCTCCCCACCCCGCCACAGGCGGATGGCTTCCGGATAGGGGACCGCGATCACCGCGTACACGGAGAGGGCCGTGAAAAACCCGATGATGACGAGGCCGCTCACCGCAGACCGGTATCGCACGAGCTCCCCGAGCACCCGCCGCATCCTCTATCCCCCCACCCGCACCCGGGGATCCACGATGGCGTACGCCACGTCCAACAGGAACACGGTGATGGCCAACAGGTACGCGTAGAGGATGGTGGCGCCCACGATCACGGGTGTGTCCGCGAGTCCCACCGCCTGGTAGAGGGTGCGGCCCAGGCCCGGCCAGTTGAACACCGTCTCCAGCACGATGGCCCCCGTCCACGTACCGATGAGTCCCAGGGCAAAGTTGGTGAGGAGGGTGGGAAGGGCCGGACGGAGGATGTACCGGCGCTCCAACAGCGGCCCCGGGAGTCCTTTTGCCCGGGCCAGATCCACGTAGTCCTCGCTGCTGAACAGCAGGAAGAAGGTGCGCCAGGAATAGACGGCCAGGGGGAGGGAGGTGAGGACGATGGCCCCCGCGGGCAGGATCATGTGCTTGAGGACGCTCGCCGCGTACGCCCACCTCCCCTCCGGAGGAGGGGCGTCCACCATGCCGCCGAAGGGCAGCCAGCGCAGCCACGCGGCAAAGATCAGGATTAGAAAGATCCCGTAGAACCAGGCGGGTGGGGTGGAGAGGGGGGCCAGGGCCACCACCAGGCGGTCCAGGGGGCTCCCGTACCTCCGGGAGAGACGCAGGGCCATCGCCACGGAGACGAAGAAGAGGAAGATTGAGGTGGTGGCGAACAGCAGGAGGGTGGGGCCCAGGCGGTCCAGAAGGATCTGGCGCACCAGCCGAGAGCCGACATCGCTGGTCATGCGCTCCGCGAACCCCAACCGCAGCAGGAGCGCATCCCGCAGGTAGATCAGGGATCGGACAAGGAAGGGGCGGTCAAGGCCCAGACGCCGCTCCTCCACCCGGATCATCTCCGCCACCACCCGCTCCCGCACCTCCGGCGGGAGCCGCCGGATCTGTTCGTTCAGGGAGGCCGCGAGGGCCACCTGCTCCCGGATCTCCGCCCGCTTGATCTGATCCACATACCCCCCCATGTTGGCCACCAGGATGGTGAGGTAGATGCCCACCACGGTGGTGAAGAACAGGGCCATCCCCCGGGTCGCGGTGTAGATGGCCACCCGGGCCAGGGTGGAGGTCGCCCGGGGACGGGGCAGATCGGGGGAGGCGATCTGGGACACGGCGGCTACTGCGGGGGCAAGGCCGTAAAGGTCAAGGAGGCGAATCCGGGAATGCTCACCACGCGGGAGATCACGATGACCTCCAGCCGCGAGGCGCCGGGTCTCAGACGGGAAGTCGCCTGCGGGGAGAGGACCACCCGCCAGCTCTCCCCGGCACGCTGCGCCCGACCCGTGTGGGCGAGCTCGTTGCGGGCATCGAACAGGAGGTAGCGCACCGCCTCGATGTCCCCGGGCGGATAGGGCCTCCCGCGGTGGGTGATGCGTACCTCGTACGTGGCCTCCTGCCCGGCCCGCACGGTGCGGGGGCCACTCAGGGAGGCGGTAGGGATTCGAGGTTCTCCGAACCGCAACCACTTGGTGGAGGGATCCGGAAACCGGCCGAACCGCCGCAGCTCCACGATCTTCTCCACGGGCGAGACCCGCTGCAGCAGGAATGGCCCCATGCCCACCCAGTAGTGCCCGCGGCCCGCCCGCCACGCCGCAAGCAGCCGCCATCGCTGCCGCGCCTCCTCCGGGGAGATCCACCGGCGCAGGGCCCGCTCGAAGGGGATGTAGTTCTCCCGTTGGGCGGCCCGGAGTTCCTCGTCCAGGATGGCGAGGGTGGGGCCCGCCACATAGTTGAGCCGCTCCACCCTCTTCTCCGTGGCCTTCGCGGCCGTGAAGGCCGCCCGTCCACTCGTCTCTGCCCGAATGCCCAACGCCACGGTATGCCAGGGCCCGGGTCCGAACCCGTACACCGGCCAGAAGGCCCCTGCCGAGGTCATGAGCTCCGCCTCCAGGGTCCAGTCCGTGCTGTAGTACTCCGCCACCAGGGGATCCTCCCGGACGATGCGGAACCCCCGGAAGGTCTCCACGAAGGATCGGAAGGCGGGAAGGTAAGAGCGGTCGAAGAGGGGGCTATGTTCCTCCGCCCGCTCGAAGGTGAGGATCCAGGCGAGCAGGATGTCGCCCAGGCTCAGGCGGTTCCCGTCGTGCCACTGCACCTTCCGGAAGAGGTCCCGGTCAAAGTAGACCACGCTCTTCCGGATCGCGGTGAGGCCCTGGGGATACCGCTCCCGCACCGTCACGAACCGCTGGGCCCGGGAATCCCACCCGATGATGGCGTCCTCCGGCACCCGGATCTGGGGCGCGAACTTCAACTCCACCCAGTCCGCGCTCTTGGTGACCGGTAGCCCCTGCTGGACCGTGACCTCCACCTTCTCGACCCGCTGCGGGATCGGCAGCCCCGTGTAGGGATCCGGAAGGAGCGGGTAGTCCTGGGTGGCGCGGATCAGGGTGGTGTCGAAGATCCAGTTGGAGCCGCCCACGGGGTTCCACGGCTCCGCGAGGATGCTCCGCAGGCCGATGCGCACCACGCCGCCCGTCCGACCTCGGTACCGGAGGGTGTAGGGCCAGAGGAACGACCCCGCAAGCCCCCCCGCGAGATCGCTCACCACCTCCACCTCCGACCGCCAGGCCAGGACGGGGAGCCGGTCCACCAGCCACACCCGCACGGAGTCCTGCAGGGCGAGCTCCAGGGCCCGCGCGAGCAAGCGGTTGCGCTCCTGCACGGAACGGAACCGGCGCTGCGCGAGCCGCTCTGCGAGCCGGTCGAACTCGGGGCTCGGCCGGTACGCCTGCCAGAGCGGACTCGGGAGGCCGCGCTTGGTGTAGAAGAAATCGAAGACGTCCACCTGGTCCCGGTCAATGACCGTGCTGATCCACCCCCCCGTGTAGAGGTGCCAGCGCCCCAGGGCGGGATCGCCTGTGCTCCAGATGGGGCTCAGCTCCGGGGCCCGACCGTACCGCCGCTCCACGGTGAACCCCACCTGCTCCAGGAGCCCCGCCACGTAATCCCCGATCTGCCGGCGCTCGTCCTCGATGCGGATCAGGAAGGTGAGCACCACGGGAGTCCCCCGGAAGTGCCACTTCCCGTCCACCAGGGTGGCCCCCAGCTTCCGCATCTCCTCCGTGAGGACCGCCCGGGCCCGCTCGGGGTTGTGCGCGTAGCGGATCTCCAGCCGCCTCGCCACCTCCGCGATGCGGGCGTAATCGGGGAACGCCCGGCTGATGGGAAGGTAGCGGGGCTCTCCGAGCCCCCCCATGAGCTCCTGGGCGATGTACCGCCGGTCCACGAGCCAGTTCACCGCCTCCCGGATGCGGGGGACCGCGAAGGGGTTGAGACGGTTCGTGCCGGGGAAGACGGGACCCACGGGGTTGAAGGTGAGCTCGTGATAGAGACCGTAGCTCGTGGTGGAGACGAGGGTCCGGCTCTGGCGGATGCGGTTGGCCACCTCCGGGATGGCCGTCTCGCTGAACCAGGCATGCAGGTCTCCGGCCTCCATCCGGCGCACCGCCGCCGCCTCGCTGGGTTCCTCCACCGCCACCACCGCGTCCACCCACGCGCCGACCCGCGGCCCCTGGGCTGCGGCCGCGGACACGCCCAGGAGGGCCAGCACCAGCACGCCCGCAAGGACTCTGCCCTGATGTACGCCTCGCCGCATGGATCTCCACCCCCCTGATCACGCGCGTGGGGCGACCGCGGTTCTCATCCTCCTCATTCTAGTCCGTGGCCTTCTCCAGGGGCGCATATCCCAGCGCGAGACGCTTCGTGCCCACGCCCGGGAACCGCACGGTGGCCACCGCCCGGCTGCCCTCTCCCTCGATCCCCACCACCTGGCCCAGGCCGAAGTGGCGGTGCCGCACCCATTCTCCTGCCCGGAGTTCCGGCACCTCCCGGTTCGGGAGATCCGGCCAATCCCCCGCCTCCGTGCGGGGAGTGCGCAGCTCCCGCAGGCACGCCCGGGGGAGCTCCTCCAGGAACCGGCTGGGCACGCTCGCGAAGGTACGCCCGAAGAGGGTGCGCTGCTGGGCATAGGTGAGGTACACCCGTTCCCTCGCCCGGGTGATGCCCACGTAGGCGAGCCGCCGTTCCTCCTCCAGCCGCCGGGGATCCTCCACGGAGCGGCTGTGGGGGAAGAGTCCCTCTTCCAGCCCGCACAGGAACACCACGGAGAACTCCAGTCCCTTCGCCGCGTGGAGGGTCAGGAGTGCCACCCGGTCCTGCGTCTCGTCGTAGACGTCCACGTCCGTCATGAGGGCCACGTGCTCCAAAAAGGCCTCCACGGAAGTCTCCCCGCTGGCCCGCTCGAATTCCTGCGCCACGGTTACCAGTTCCCGCAGGTTCTCCAGGCGCGCCGCGGCCTCCTCCGTGCCCTCCGCTTCCAGGGCTGCCCGGTACCCCGTCCTCTCGATGGCAAGGGCGATGAGCTCGGAGACCGTGGATTGGGACATGGCCTCCTGAAGCGCCTCCAGGACCGCCCCGAACCCCTCCACCGCCCGCCGGCTCTGCGGGGGAAGGCTCCCGAGCACCTCCGGGCATCGCATGGCCTGTACCGGCGGGATTCCGAGGCGCTCCGCGGCCGCCTCGATCCGTGCCAGGGTCCCCTCTCCGATGCCCCGGCGGGGGACGTTGACGATCCGGCGCAGGCTCAGCACATCCCGGGGATTCGCGAGCACCCGCAGGTACGCCAGGAGATCCTTCACCTCCCGCCGCTCGTAGAACCGGAGAGCCCCCACCACCTGGTAGGGGATCCCCGCCCGCAGGAGGGCCTCCTCGAACTGCCGGGATTGCGCATTGATCCGGTACAGGATCGCGCACGCCCGCAGGGGATACCCGCACGCCTGCAGCCTCCGGATCTCCTCCACCACGAACCGGGCCTCGTCGTGCTCGTCCCACGCCGCGTACACGGTGAGGGGTTCCCCGGCGGGGTTTTCTGTCCACAGGCGCTTGGGGTAACGGTGGGGGTTGTGGCGGATGAGGTGTTCCGCGGCCTCCAGGATGGTCCTCGTGGACCGGTAGTTCTGCTCCAGGGGGATGACGCGGGCGTCCGGGAAGTCGCGCTCGAACTCCAGGATGTTGCGGATGTCCGCGCCCCGCCATCCGTAGATGGCCTGATCCACGTCTCCCACCACGCACAGGTTCCGGTGCCGGGCCGCGAGGGCGCTGAGGAGGCGGAACTGCACGGGGTTGGTGTCCTGGTACTCGTCCACCAGGATGTGCAGGAACCGTTCCTGGCACTCCGCCAGCACATCCGGACAGGCTGCGAAAAGCCGCAGGGTTTCCAGGAGCATGTCGTCGAAGTCCAGGGCGTCGTGCTCCGCGAGGATCCGCTGGTACTCCCGCCACACCGCCGCCACCACCTGCTCGAAGTAGGTCGTGGCGCGCCGCTCGTAATCCGGCAGGTCCGTGCCCTCGTTCTTCGCCGCGGAGATGGCGGCGAGCACCGCGCCGGGTGGAATCCGCCGTTCGTCCAGGTTCAGCCGCCGCAGGGCCTCCCGCACGGTGGCCCGCTGGTCCTCCTCGTCGTAGATCACAAAGCGCGGGGCGAGCCCGATGCGTTCCCCCCACCGCCGCAGGAGGCGGCCGCAGACCCGGTGGAAGGTACCGATCCAGACCCGCTCCGCAATCCGCCCGCCCACCAGCTGCCCGATGCGGTCCCGCATCTCGCCCGCGGCCTTGTTGGTGAACGTCACCGCGAGGATGCGGTCCGGCGGCACCCCACGCCCTCCGATGAGGTGGGCCACCCGGTAGGCCAGGACCCGGGTCTTGCCGCTGCCCGCGCCCGCCAGGATCAACAGCGGCCCGCCCTCGTACAGGACCGCCTCCCGCTGCGCGGGGTTCAGGTCCGCGAGGAGGTCCGGGGAACGCATCGCGATCCGCACCGCTCCGGCACCGAGGCTCCAGTCCGTTCTAAGGGGTTCAGGATCGCCCGGGCGCTGCTACTACTATACCAACCCCGGCTCCCGGACCGCGGCCGGAATCGCCCTTCTACTCCCACTCGATGGTGGCGGGGGGCTTGGAGGTGATGTCATAGACCACCCGGGTGATCTCCGGGACCTCCCGGGTAATGCGGGCCGCGAGGGTCTCCAGCAGCTCCGGTGGCAGACGTGCCCAGTCCGCAGTCATCCCATCCTCGCTGGTCACCGCGCGGACCACGGCCACGTACCCGTACGTGCGGGAATCGCCCGCCACCCCCACGGCCCGCACGGGCAACAGCACGCAGAAGGCCTGCCAGAGGGAACGGCTCAGGCCCGCCCGCCGGATCTCCTCCGTCACGATGGCGTCCGCCTCCCGGAGGATGCGCAGCTTCTCCTCCGTGACCTCCCCCACCACCCGAATGGCGAGGCCCGGACCCGGAAAGGGATGCCGCCAGATGAGCTCGTCGGGAAGCCCCAGGGCCTTCGCCAGCTCCCGCACCTCGTCCTTGAACAGCTCCCGGAAGGGCTCCACGAGCTGAAAGCTCATGCGCTCCGGAAGGCCGCCCACGTTGTGGTGGGTCTTGATGCGGGCCGCGGTCCGGGTGCCGCTCTCGATGACGTCCGGGTACAGGGTGCCCTGCACGAGGAAGTCGATGCGCCCGAGCCGGCGCGCGTGCTCCTCGAAGACCCGCACGAACTCCTCCCCGATGCGCCGCCGCTTCTCCTCCGGATCCACCACGCCCCGCAGCCGTTCCAGGAAGCGGGCGGAGGCATCCACGTGGAGCAGGGGGATGCGGAAGTGGTCGCGGAAGGTTCGCACCACCTGATCCGCCTCACCCTTGCGCAAAAACCCGTGGTCCACGAACACGCAGCTGAGCTGCTCCCCCACCGCGCGGTGTACGAGGGCCGCGGCCGCGGAGGAATCCACCCCCCCCGAGAGGGCGCACAGCACCCTTCCCCTCCCCACCTGCTCCCGGACCCGGGCGATGGCCTGGTCCAGGAACGAGGTCATGGTCCAGGATCCGGTGCACCCGCACACCCCGAACAGGAAGTTCCGCAGGACCTCCCGGCCCCACGGGGTGTGGGAGACCTCCGGATGGAACTGCACGCCAAAGAGCTGCCGGGCGGGATGGGCCATGGCCGCGCACACGTCCTGGTCCGTACGAGCAAGGCGGACAAAGCCGGGCGGCAGGTCCAGCACCGCATCCCCGTGGCTCATCCAGCACAGGAGCCGTCGCTCCAGCCCCCTGAACAGCGCCCCCGGCTCCTCGATCACCAGCCGGGTGCGGCCGTACTCCCGCTGAGGGCTGGGGCCCGTGCGGCCGCCCAGCACGTGGGCCATCCACTGCATGCCGTAGCAGATCCCCAGCACGGGAATCCCGAGGGAGAGCAGGGCGGGGTCTGCCTGCGGGGCGCCGGGCTCGTAGACGCTCCGGGGTCCGCCGGACAGCACGATACCTTTGGGCCGGAGGGCCCGGATGCGGGCGAGGGACACATCGTAGGGAAGGATGAGGCTGTAGACCCGGAGCTCCCGGATCCGGCGGGCGATCAGCTGCGTGTACTGGGCGCCGAAGTCGAGGACGAGAACGATTTCCGAGGTGGGCGGGCGGAGCTCAGGAGGAGGTTCCTCGGCCTGCATCCCGATCACGTCCGGCCTTGACCCACCCGCTGGGCGAACTGCACCGCCTTGCCCTCCGTGGCGAGGGCGGGAGCCAGCACCACCTCCACCCGATGCATCTCCCGGATGGTGGCGGCCCCGCACATCCCCATGGCCGTACGCAGGGCCTCCACGAGATTTTGAGTCCCGTCGTCCACCTGCGCGGGGCCCAGAAGGATCTGCCGCAACGTCCCCGTGGTCCCCACGTGGATGCGGGTGCCCCGGGGAAGGGCGGGATGCGGGGTGGCCATGCCCCAATGGTACCCACGCCCGGGGGCTTCCTCCGCCCTCGCGAGGGCGCTCCCCAGCATCACCGCGTCCGCCCCACACGCGATGGCCTTCGCGAGATCTCCCCCCACCGTGAGCCCGCCGTCCGCGATCACGGGGACGTAGCGGCCGGTGCGGACATAATAGTCGTCCCGCGCGGCGGCCACGTCGCACAGGGCGGTCACCTGCGGGACACCCACGCCCAGCACCCGACGGCTGGTACACGCGGCCCCCGGCCCCACGCCCACGAATACCCCCGCCACGCCGGCCTCCAACAGCCCCATGGCCTGGGCATACGAGACGCAGTTCCCCGCCATCACGGGGATCCCCATCCGATCCACCAGGTCGGGGAGGGAGACCCCTCGGCCCCGGCTGGAGCGGTGCTGCGCGGTCACCACGGTGGACTGCACCACGAGGACATCGAGCCCCGCCTCCCGGGCGATGGGCGCAAGCCGCGGAGCGTTCCCGGGCGTCACGGAGGCCATGGCAACCACGCCCGCCCGCTTGAGCTCCTGGACGCGACGGGCCACGAGCTCCTCCCGAACCGGACGCCGGTACACCTCCTGCAGGACCGCCACGCACCGTTCCTGGGGAGCCTGGACGATGGCCTCGATGGCCTCCGTGGGATCCTCGTATCGGGTCTGAATCCCCTCCAGGTTCAGCACCGCGGCCCCGCCCAGCTCGTGCAGGAGGGCCGCCACCCGCACGTCCGTCACGCTGTCCATGGCCGCGGCGAGCACGGGGATCCGGAAGCGAAACCCGCCCACCTCCCACGAGGTGTCCACGTCCTCGGGGTCCAGGGTACTCGCGGCAGGGACCAGGGCGATGTCGTCGTACCCGTAGGCCCGGCGCGCCCACCGGCCGATCCCGAGGCTTTCTCCCGCCGGGAGCGCCCGCTCTCCCGGCAGCGGGACCCGTTCTGGGGTCTGCGTCCTCATTGGTACACCTCCGGCTTCAGCACGCACACAAACGGCAGGTTTCGGTACAGCCCCGCGTAGTCCAAACCGTATCCCACCACGAACCGGTTGGGGATCCGGAAGCCCACGTACCGCAGGGGAACCTCCCGAATGCGACGTTCCGCCTTGTCCAGGAGCACGCACACGGCCAGGCTCGCGGGATACCGGGCCTTCAGGGTGGTGAGCAGGTAGTCCATGGTGAGCCCGGTGTCCACGATGTCGTCCACGATGATCACGTGCCGTCCCTCGATGCTCTCGTTGAGATCCTTGAGGATCCGCACCACCCCCGTGCTCTCCGTGCCCCGGCCGTAGGCGCTGGTGGCCATGAAATCCAGGTGCACGGGAATGGTGATGGACCGCATGAGATCGCACACGAAGAACACCGCACCCGTGAGGATCCCCACCAGGAGCGGCTCCTTTCCCTCGTAGTCCTCCGAGATCCGGCGGCCCAACTCCCGCACCCGGGCCTGTAGGGCCTCCTCCGGAATCAGCACCTCCGCCACGTCGTCCAGCAGCCCCACGGTGCGGCTCCTTTGCGGGAGATTGTAGAGGGACGGAAAACGGGAGTCAACCACCGCGGTCGCGTCAAGTTCGGTCCCGGATTCTTCGTGGATTCTCAGCCTTCTGAGCCGGATCGTTCGGGTTTCGTGAACACCCTGCTTCCCGGCTTCTCTACCGGTACTCCCTGCCGACACAGGGGGCAAGCCTCTGGAGGGTAGGTCTGGAGGTCCAGGTGCAGCACGGCCGCAAACGGCACCTCGAACCCCGGGTCATGGCCCCCGGTACGGTCCACCAGGGCCGCCACGCCCACCACCTCCGCCCCCACCGCCCGCACCAGGCCCAGCACCTCCCGCACGGACCCGCCGGTGGTCACCACGTCCTCCGCCACCAGCACCCGTTCGTTCCGGACGACGGTGAAGGACCGCCGAAGGACCAGGCGGCCATCCGCGCGTTCTGCCCAGATGGCGCGGGCCCCGAGCTGGCGCGCGAGCTCGTAGACGAGGGGGATCGCTCCCAAGGCCGGCCCCACCACCACCTCCACGCCCCCCGCGCGGAATTCCTCCGCCAGGGGGGCCACCACGCGGGCCGCGAGGTGTGGGTACTGCAGCAGCAGGGCGCACTGCACGTAAGCGGGGCTGTGCAGGCCGCTGGTGAGCAGGAAGTGGCCCTCGAGCAGCGCCCCCACCTTCCGGAAAATTTCCAGGACCTCCTGCTCGGCGGGACCGGAGGTCATGGTCTTCCCGAGGTCAGGGCTTCCACCAGGGTCCGGGCCGCGGCGAGGGGATCTGGAGATCGGAGCACGGGACGGCCCACCACCACGTAGTCCGCGCCCGCGGCCACCGCGCTCTCGAAATCCCCAGTGCGGGCCTGGTCGTCGCCCTCCACCGGCCGCGGCCGGACGCCCGGCACCACCGTGAGGAAGTCTGTGCCCAGGTGCTGCTTCAGGGTGGCCACCTCCTGCACCCCGCACACCGCGCCGTCCAGCCCCGCCTTCCGGGCCAGGGCTCCCAAGCGCAGGACGGCCTCCGCCAGCCCGTCCGTGATCCCTACGGACCGCACCTCCTCCTCGTCCAGGCTGGTGAGCAGGGTGACCCCGATCAGGCGCGGCGGGCTCTCCGCCTCCTCCACCACCTGCGCCGCCGCCCGGAGCATCCGCTCCCCACCCAGGATGTGGACGGTGAGCATGGAGACCCCCAACCGGGCCGCGTGGCGCACCGCCGCGGCCACCACCTGCGGGATGTCGAAGAACTTCAGGTCCAGGAACACCCGGGCGCCGTGGTGGCGGACCATACGCACCGCGTCGGGACCGCAGGCGGTGAACAACGCCGACCCGACCTTGAAGAAATCCACCGCGGGGCGCAACAGCCGCACGAGCCGCTCCGCCTCCCGGAGCTCCGAGACGTCCAGGGCCACGATGAGTTCAGGGGCACGCGGCATGCGGAAGCTCCAGGGCTCCCACCAGTTCCCGGATGGACCGCATCCCCTGGCTGAGGAGGTACGCCCGCAACCCTTCCACGATCTCGCGGGCAACGCCCGGATTCTTCAGGGTCGCGGAGGCGACGGCGACCGCGGACGCTCCGGCCAGGAAGAATTCCGCCGCGTGCTCCGCGGTCTCGATGCCGCCCATCCCGATGAGGGGAACGGAGATCGACCGGTGCACCTCGAACACCATGCGCACCGCCACGGGCCGGATGGCGGGCCCCGAGAGTCCCCCGGTGACCCCGCCCAGCTTGGGCCGTCGGGTGCGTACGTCAATGGCCATCCCGAGGAGGGTGTTGACGAGGCTGAGGGCGTCCGCCCCCGCTCCCACCGCGGCCCGGGCCACAGGGACGATGTCCGTGACGTTGGGGGTGAGCTTCACGAACAGGGGCCGGGGCACGGCCTCCCGCACGGTCCGCACCAGCTCCCGGAGGAGCTCCGGATCCGTGCCGAACACGAGCCCGCTCTCCACGTTGGGACAGCTCACGTTGAGCTCCAACGCCGCGATCCCTTCCGCCTCCCCGAGCCAGGTGGCGAGCTCCCGGAACTCCGCGATGGAGTGTCCCGCGAGGCTGGCGATGATGGGGATGCCCAGGGTGCGCAGGAACGGGAGGTCCTTGGTGAGGAAAGCGGCCAGGCCCGGGTTGCGCAGCCCCACGGAGTTCAGAAACCCGCCGTCCACCTCCACCAGATCCGGCCGCGGGTTCCCCGCCCGGGGGTGGAGGGTGATGGACTTGGTCACGAATCCCCCGAAGGCTCGGAGATCCACCACTTGCGCGAACTCCCGGCCGTGCCCCAGAGGCCCCGCGGCGCAGAGCACGGGGTTCGCGAACCGCACCCCCGCGATCTCCACGGAGAGGTCCACGGTCATCCCGCACCCGCTCCCACGGGGAGCAATCGGGACCCGAGGTCCTCCTCCATCCACACAATCCGGCCCCCCACCAGGGTCGCCAGGACCTTTCCGCGCAGGGTCCATCCCGCGAAGGGCGTGTTGCGGGATTTGCTGTGGAACCGCTCCGGATCCACCACCCACTCCCGCTCGGGATCGAGGAGCACGAGGTCCGCGGGATCACCCGGCTGCAGCCTGCCGCCGGGGAGTCCCAGGATCCGGGCGGGCCGATCCGTGACCAGGGCCAGGGCCCGGATGAGCGGCCAACCCTCCTGCCACACGAGCCGGGTGAGCACCACGCCGAGCAGCGTCTCCAACCCGATGACCCCGAAGGGCGCCGCGTCGTACTCCACCAGTTTCTCCGCGGGTGCGTGCGGGGCATGATCTGTGGCGATGCAGTCCAGGGTTCCGTCCCACAGGCCCTCCAGCAGGGCCTCCATGTCCTCCGCGGTCCGGAGGGGCGGATTCACCTTGAAATTGGGGTCGTAGCCCTCCACGCTCTCGTCCGTGAGGGTGAGGTGATGGGGGGTGACCTCCGCGGTGACCTGTACCCCCCGTGCCTTGGCCTCCCGGATGAGGCGCACGGATCCCCGGCTGCTCACGTGCTGGATGTGCACGTGGGCCCCGGTCTCCTCTGCGAGCAGGAGATCCCGCGCCACCACCACCTCCTCCGCGCTGCGGGGGATTCCGCGCAGACCCAGCCGGGCGCTCACCGTCCCCTCGTGCATCACCCCGCCCGCGGAGAGGGAGGGGTCCTCGCAGTGCTCGAGGATGGGAAGCCCGAACATCCGGGCGTAGAGCATGGCCCGGCGCAGCAGTCCCGCGCTGGGCACGCTGCGGCCGTCGTCCGAGAGGCCCACCACCCCCACGGCTGCGAGGGCCCCGATGGGGCTCAGCTCCTTGCCCTCCAGCCCCCTCGTGACGGCGCCCACCGGGTACACCCGCACCACGCCCACCTTCTCGGCCCGGCTGCGGATGAACTCCACCACCACGGGGTCGTCCACAGGGGGCTGGGTATTGGCCATGCACACCACGCTTGTGACCCCGCCCCGGGCCGCGGCCCGGGTGCCGGAGGCGATGTCCTCCTTGTGGGTCTGTCCGGGTTCCCGGAGGTGCACGTGGAGGTCCACGAGTCCCGGGGCCACCACCAGACCCCCCGCCTCGAGGATCCCCGCTCCCTCGGGCCGCATCCCCCGTGCCACGGCGACGACGCGGCCGCCCTCGATCAGGACGTCCGCCACCTCGTCCCGCCCGGAGGCGGGATCCAAGACGCGCCCTCCCCGGATCCACAGGCGCTCCACGGATCCCTCCTAGGTTACCCCCGCGGTCACCCGCTGCGCCACGGGCCGCAGCTCCGGATGGACGGTGGGATGCCTCAGGAGGTCATACAGGACCGCCATCCGCACCGCCACGCCGTGCGTCACCTGGCGCAGGATCACGGAACGCGGTCCGTAGGCCACCTCGGGCGTGATCTCCACCCCCAGGTTCATGGGGCCGGGGTGCATCACGATGGCGTCCGGGCGGGTGCGGCGCAGGCGCTCCGGCGTCAGGGCGTACAGCCGTGCGAACTCGCCCAGGGAAGGCACGAAGGCCGCGGCCGCACGCTCCACCTGCATCCGCAGGGGCATCACCACATCCGCGTCCTCCAGGGCCTCCTCGACCCGCGTGGTCCAGACGGCGTTCGGGATGTCCAGGGAGGAGGGCAGCAGGGTGGCTGGACCGCACAGCACCACCCGGGCGCCCAACAGCCCCAGCCCGTACGCGGTAGACCGGGCCACCCGGCTGTGGAGGATGTCGCCCAGGATGACCACCCGTAGCCCCGCGAGGCGGCCCTTGGCCTCCCGGATGGTGAGGAGGTCCAGCAGACCCTGGGTGGGGTGCTCGTGCATCCCATCCCCCGCGTTCACCACGCTGCAGCGGACGTGCCGCGCGACGAAGTGCGGGGCCCCGGAGGCGCTGTGACGCAGCACGAGGGCATCCGCCCCCATCGCCTCCAGGGTGCGGGCCGTATCCAGCAGGGATTCCCCCTTCTGCACGGAGCTGTGGGCCACATCGAACCTCAAGACCTCCGCGCCCAGCCGACGGGCGGCCAGTTCGAAGGAGGTGCGGGTGCGGGTGCTGGGCTCGAAGAAGGCCAAGGCCACCACACGGCCCTGAAGGGCATCCGCGGGAAGCCTCCCTTGGAGCGCCACGTGGGAGAGATCGAGCAGAGACTGGACCTGCCCGGCGGTGAGGCTCCGGAGGTCGAGCAGGTCCTTGTGGAGGATCTTCATCCGACACCCCCTCCCTTCGTCGCGGGGCGCCGGTTCGGCGGCAAGCGAAACGCCTTCTTGCCGCCGACAAGAAGGCGTCTGGAACCCATCTTGTTGCGCCCCTTGCCGGCCTCACGGGACCGACTTAAAGGTGCTTTCTAGGCTAAACTATCACGTGGAAGTCCTCGGGTCAACGAGAGAGGAGGGAAGGGGATGAAGATCACGTATCTGGGACACGCGTGCTTTCTGTTGGAGACGCAAGCGGGCAAGCGCATCCTCCTGGACCCCTACAACGACCAGGTGGGCTACCCCATGCAGCCCGTGCCCGCGGACCTCGTGCTCGTCAGCCACGAGCACTTCGACCACAACCACGTGGCCCTGGCCAGCGGATCCCCGCGGGTGATCCGGGGTCTGCGGGACGAGGGCAGGGACTGGGCGGACGTCCGGGAGGTGGTGGACGGGATCGAGGTGTCCACGGTGCGCACCTACCACGATGAGACCCAGGGCTCCCAGCGGGGCAAGAACGCCATGTTCTGGGTGGTGGCGGACGGGCTTCGCCTCCTCCACGCGGGCGACCTCGGCCACGTCCTGGATCCGCAAGCCGCGGCGCAGGCCCAGAACCCGGACATCTTCCTGGTCCCCGTGGGAGGCTACTACACCATCGACGCGGCCGCCGCGGATCGGGTGATCGAGCAGCTCCGCCCGCGGGTGGTGATCCCCATGCACTACCGGACGGAGGTGAACCAGAACTGGCCCATCTCCCCCCTGGATCCCTTCCTGGCCAACAAGCAGAACGTGCGGCGGGTGGGCCACACGGTGGAGGTCAAGGAGCTGCCCGCCACCCAAGAGGTCTGGGTGATGGAGTGGAAGGCGTAGTCCTCACGCCTCCTCCGGCGGCGCGAGCCAGTTGAGGAGGGTGCGCACGCCGAACCCCGTGGCGCCCTTGGGCAGGTGCGGGGCCTGACCCTCGGACTTATCGAGGAAGGCCACCCCTGCGATGTCGAGGTGTGCCCACGGGGAGCCTGCCACGAACTCCGCGATGAAGGCCGCGCCCTTCTGGGCGCCGCCGTACCGGCCCGCGGAGTTCCGCAGGTCCGCCACCTCGCTGCGCACGGCTTCCCGGAACTCCTCGTAGAGCGGCAGCTCCCACAGCCGCTCTCCGGCCGCTTCTCCGGCCCGGATGAGCTCCCGAATGAGGGCCCGGTCGTTCCCCAGGATGGCGGCCGCGTAGTACCCCAGGGCCACGATGGCGGAGCCCGTGAGGGTGGCGAGATCCACGATGGCGTCCGGCCGGTACCGGGCCGCGTAGCTGAGGGCGTCCGCCAGGACCACCCGGCCCTCCGCGTCCGTGTTGGTGATCTCGATGGTCTTGCCGTTCATGGCCCGCACGATGTCCCCGGGCTTCATCGCGGATTCCCCGAGCAGGTTCTCCACCGCCCCCACGATTCCCACCACCCGGTGCGGCACCCGGAGATCCGGAAGGACCCGCATGGTCGCCAGCACCGCGGCGGCTCCCGCGCAGTCGGACTTCATGGTCTCCATGCCCTCCGCGGTCTTGAGGTCAAGTCCTCCCGCATCGAAGGTGACGCCCTTCCCCGCGATCACCACGGTGCGTCGGGCGCGGGGTGGCCGGTATTCCAGCACGATGAGCTGCGGAGGCTGCCGGCTCCCGCGGCCCACCGCGAGGATGGCGCCTGCCCCCATGCGCCGGAGTTGCGCAGGGCCGTACACCCGGGCCTCCAGACCCCGCTCCCGGGCGATCTGCCGGGCGATGCGGGCCAGGGCCAGGGGCGTGACCTCGTTGGGCGGGGCGTTCACGAGGTCCCGGGCGAAGCAGGTGGCCTCGGCCAGCAGCTGCCCCCGGCGCAGGGCCCTTCGCCGCTCGGGATCCGTGCCGCCCAGGATCTGCACGCCGTCGAGCTGCGGCTCCTCGAAGGTCTTGTAGGCCTCGTACCGGTAGGAGCCTAGGTACAGGCCCTCCACCACGGCCCCCAGGGCCTGCGGGGGCAGCTGCGGGACCCATACCCCGAGGCGGCGTACCCGTTGGGCACGCGCCTCCCGAACCGCCACCGCCGCGGCCCGGCGCAGGGCCTCCGCGCGTGCGTATCCGTCTCCGGGGCTCCCCATGCCCACCAGGACCACCCGGGGCGAGGGGATCTTTCCATGGGTGAACAGCCACAGGACCCGGTCCCGTTGGGCCTCGAACCCGCTCAGGCGCATGGCCTCCCCGACCCACCCTTCCAGGGCCCGGTCCAGTTCCCCGAGGGCGCCCGCGAGGTTTCCCTCGTCCAGCAGGACCGCGAGGGCATCGCACGACACCTGCTCGGGTCGGGCGTTGGAGAGCGAGACCCTCATCCTCCCCTCCTGTTCTCCATCCACCCCGGAAGCGGACGGCCCATCCCCTCCGTCACGGCCCGCTCGTAGACGAGCTTCGCCACGGCCACGTCCTCGAGGGCGATCCCCTGGGAGGCGAAGAGCGTGATCTCCCGCGCGTCCCCGCGTCCGGGCAGCTTCCCCGCCACGATGTCCGCGAGCTCCACCGCCCGTTCCCACCGGAAGACCCCTTCCCGCTCCGCGCACACCAGGTCCCCGCTCTCCAGCCGGGCCTGGGCGAGATCATCCACCGCGATGCGGTGGGCCCGCCGCACCGCTTCCCCGTCCAGCTCCCTGCGGTCCGGCCAGTTCACGCCCGCGGCGTTGACGTGCACGCCGGGGCTGAGCCACCGGCCCAACAGGACCGGCTCCCGGGCCGTGGTGATGGTGCAGATCACCTCCGCGCCCTCCACCGCCTCCTCCGCGGAGGAGACGGCCCGCACGGGGATCCCCAGCTGCTCCGACATCTCCCGCGCGAAGGCCTCGCGGCGCTGGGGCGTGCGGCTGTAGACCCGGGCCTCCCGGATGGGGCGCACCGCGCACACCGCCGCCAGCTGGGTCCGAGCCTGCCAGCCGCTTCCGATCACCGCGGCCACGGAGGCCTCCGGGCGGGCCATGTACCGCGTGGCGAGCCCGCTCGCAGCGCCCGTGCGACGCTGCCCCAGCACGTTCGCTTCCATCCCCGCGAGGAACGTCCCATCCGTGGCGTACAGCAGGACCACGAACCGCGCTCCGGTCCGGGAAGTGGTGTACGCCTTCAGCCCCATCACGCCCCCGGAGGTCCAGCCCGCGGACATCACGTGCAGCACCCCCTCGGGGGTCACCACCCGGGTACGGGGCACGTTCACGGCCTCGCCTGCGGCCTTCGCCCGGAAGGCCTCCTCCAGGGCCCGGATGGCTTCCGAAAGCGGGAGCAGCCGGGCCACCTCCTCCTCAGAGAGCCACAGCGGGGTCACGTCTCCAGCACCTCCAGCACGGCCTCCATGCGCCCGGGAGCGGGCCCCGGTGCCTCGCAATACGCCTCCCACCGCTCCCGCAGGACCCTCGCCTCGGAAGTCCACAGACCGAGCAGTTCCCCGTGCCAGCGGGGCAGCTCGGGGTCGAGCGCGGCCCGGTCGAGGAAGTCCAGGGAGCGGTCCACGAAGGTCTGGAGCGCCTCCGCGCTGATCCCGGGCCCGTAGAAGGGCTGTCGGGCGACCTCCTCGTAGAGGCAGGCCAGGACCCGGGTCGTGGCCATGAGGACGGCCAGCCCGCGTACATCGCGCCACCGGGCCTGGATGCTCTGCGCCTCCTCCGGCCACGTGGCGCTCAGCTCCGCCATCCACCCGTCCGCGGCCGCGGCGAGCCGTACCGCGGCTCTCCGGATCTCCTCCCCGGAAGGGTCCCGGGTAAGGGCCCAGCGGCCGAGTGCCACCACCGCGAGCTGAGCTTTCTCCACGAGGGGCGGGGGGACGATGCGAGGGAGCAACACCTCCCGGTCCCACAAGGCCTGCACGGCCAGGGGGAGGTTCTTGGGGGTGATCCGGTCCGGCAGGCTTGCCCGGTACCGCTGGCGCTGCCGGCGTCCCCTCGAACCCAGCCACTCCAGGGCGAGCCGCAGGGGGACGTACACGATTCCCCCCCACACCATCAGGAGAAAGAACCACCGGTCCCACCCGAAGGCGACCCCGGAGAGCCCGAAGCCCAGCGCGCAGGCCACGACCAGCCACCGGTTGGCCCGGCGGCGGCCATCGGGGGTCGCCAGTCGGTGCAGGAAAGCGGACACGGTTCCGCATCCCAGCATACCGCATGCGGCAGGGGAGAAAGGAGGAACGGCGAATAGCGGGAGGGGACACCTCTTACCCTGAGGAAGCGAACCGTGGACCGCGCCTTCGCGTACGCCCGCCAGCATCGCGAACGGTACCTGGAGGAGCTTGGGGAGTGGTTGCGGATCCCCAGCGTCAGCGCCCTTCCGGAGCACGACGCGGATTGCGAGCGGGCCGCCCAGTGGCTTGGTGAGCGGTTGCGAAGGGTGGGGATGCGGGTGGAGGTGATCCCCTCTGCCCGGCACCACCCCCTCGTGTACGCGGAGTGGCTGGGCGTTCCGGACGCCCCCACCGTGCTCGTATACGGTCACTACGACGTGCAGCCCCCGGATCCCCTGGACCTTTGGGACTCCCCCCCTTTTGAGCCCACGGTGCGGGGAGACCGGCTCTACGCCCGGGGCGCCTCGGACGACAAAGGGCAGGTCTTCGCGGTGGTGGCCGCCCTGGAGGCCCTGCTCGCCACGGACGGCCTCCCCGTGAACGTGAAGCTGCTGGTGGAGGGAGAAGAGGAGAGCAGCGGTGCAGAGGTCTCCGCATACGTGCCCCGACACCGCCGAACGCTCGCCGCGGATTGCGCCCTTGTGATGGACTCCGGGTTCTTCGACCGGGGGATCCCCGCCATCACCGTGGGGCTGCGGGGGATCCTGTACGAGGAGGTGACCTGGCAGGGGCCACAGACGGATCTCCACTCCGGCCTCTACGGCGGCGCCGCCCCCAACCCCTTCCATGAGGCCGCGCGGCTGCTGGGAGGTCTTTGGGATCGCCGGGGGCGCGTGCGCATCCCGGGCTTCTACCGCCGGGTGCGACCGCCGAGCGACGAGGAGCGCCGCGCCTGGCAGGGGCTTCCCCTGGACGAGGCGGAGTTTTCGCACCGGATCGGCGCCCGGGGCCTGGTGGGCGAGGAAGGGTTCTCGGTGCTGGAGCGGCTTTGGGTGAGGCCCACCTTCGAGATCCACGGGCTGGGCGGAGGGTTCACCGGGCCCGGAGCGAAGACCGTGCTCCCCGCCCGGTGCACCGCGAAGGTGAGCATGCGTCTGGTGCCCGACCAGGATCCCGAGCGGATCCACCGGGCTTTCGAGCGGTACATCCTGCGCAAGACCCATCCCGCTTACCGGGTCGAGATCCGGAAGCTGTACGCGGGGAGGCCCTGGGCCATCTCCCCGCACCAGCCCGCGGTGCAGGCCGCGGCCCGGGCGTGGCGGGAGGCATACGGGGCGGAGGTGCGGTTCATCCGCCAGGGCGGGTCCGTGCCCGTGGTGGAGTTGCTGGCCCGTACCTTGAAATTGCCCGTGGTGGTCACCGGCTTCGGACTCCCCGACGACAACCTCCACGCGCCCAACGAGAAGGTGGAACTCCCCCTCCTGTGGGGTGGGGTGGAGGCGGTGATCCGGTTCCTCCACCACGCCCGGGAGGCCCTCCGGACTTCTCAGGCGGAGCCCCTGACGCCCCTGTGAGAGGTACCGTATCCTAGAGGCGTGCGAACCCTGCGGGTCGCCCTCGCGCAGATGAACCCCGTGGTGGGGGATCTAGAGGGCAACGTCCGCCGCATGGTGGAGCGGTTGCGGCAGGCTCGGGAGCTCGGCGCGGACGTGGTGCTCTTCCCGGAGCTCGCGGTCACCGGTTACCCTCCGGAGGATCTCGTGCTCAAGCCCGACTTCGTGGAGGGAAACCTGCGGGCGGTGGAGGAGGTTGCCGCCCACGCCACGGACCTGGTGGCGGTGGTGGGATTCGTGGACCGCGCCACCTACCTGTACAACGCGGCGGCGGTGTGCGCGGGCGGCCGGATCGCGGGGGTGTACCACAAGCGGCTGCTCCCCAATTACGGAGTCTTCGACGAGAAGCGCTACTTCGCGCCCGGGGAATCCGTCCCCATCTTCCGGCTGGGGGACCTCCCTGTGGCGGTGAACATCTGCGAGGACATCTGGTTTCCGGACGGACCCCTCGCGGTGCAGGCCCGGGCCGGAGCCCTGGTCGCCTTCAACATCAACGGCTCCCCCTACCACCGGGGGAAGTGGCGGGAGCGGGAGGAGATGCTCCGCACCCGGGCCCGGGATCACGGGGTGGTGCTGTGCTACGTGAACGTGGTGGGCGGACAGGACGAACTGGTCTTCGACGGCGGCAGCGTGGTGGTGGATCAGGAGGGCCGGGTGCTGGCCCGGGGCCCACAGTTCGAGGAGGCTCTGGTGGTGTGCGACGTAGACGTGGCGCGGGCCCGCCGCCTCCGGGCCCGCCGCACGGGGGTGGAGGAGAGCGACCGGTTTCCGCTGCAGGCCCCGCCCGTCTCCGTGGTGGAGGTGGAGCGGGTACAGGACCGTCCCCGCCCCCCCGTGGAACCCTTCCTGGCGGAGCCCCTGCCGGACCTGGAGGAGGTGTACCGGGCCCTGGTGTTGGGGACCCGGGACTACGTGCGGAAGAACGGGTTCCAGCAGGTGGTGGTGGGGCTTTCGGGCGGGATCGACTCCTCCCTCGTGGCCGTTATCGCCGCGGACGCCCTGGGCCCGGAGAACGTCTGGGGCGTGTCCATGCCCTCCCCGTACACCTCCGGGGAGAGCATGCGGTACGCGGAGGAGCTGGCCCGCAACCTGGGGATCCGCCTCGTGGTGCTCCCCATCGGGGACATCTTCCGGGGCTACCTGGAGGCCCTCGCGGGGCCTTTCGCGGGAACCCAGCCCAACGAGGCGGAGGAGAACATCCAGGCCCGCATTCGCGGTAACCTCCTCATGGCCCTCACCAACAAGTTCGGGGGCATCGTGCTCACCACGGGCAACAAGAGCGAACTCAGCGTGGGCTACGCCACCCTGTACGGGGACATGGCGGGCGGGTTCGCGGTGCTGAAGGACGTGCCGAAGACGCTGGTGTACGCCCTGGCCCGCCACCGCAACGCCAAGCACCCCGTCATCCCGGAGGGGGTGTTCCTGCGCCCGCCCACCGCGGAGCTGCGGCCGGGACAGACGGACCAGGAGAAGCTCCCGCCCTACGAGGTACTCGATCCCATCCTGGAGCTCTACGTGGAGCAGGACACGCCCCCGGAGGACATCGTACGGGCGGGATTCGATCCGGAGACCGTGGCGAAGGTGGTTCGGATGGTGGACCGCAGTGAGTACAAGCGCCGCCAAGCGCCGCCCGGCGTGAAGATCACGCCCAAGGCCTTCGGGCGGGATCGCCGGCTTCCCATCACCTCCTGGTACCGGCCGTGGAGCCCGTTGGAGGCCGCGGCCGGTTCGGCCCGGAACGCCCGTTGAGGCGGACGGCCACCATGGCATCACGCACACGGCGCCCGCGACGCCGGGAGCTCCGGAGATGAGCCTTTGGTGGATCTCGGCCCTAAGCCTGGTTCCGTGGGTGGAGCTGCGCGGCTCCATCCCCATGGCCCTCGCCCAGGGACATCCGCCGTTCAAGACCTTCCTTTTCTGCACCCTCGCGAATCTCCTGGCCATCGTCCCCGGATGGCTCGCCTTGGACCTCTGCTACCACCGGTTTTTCTCCCGGTTCGGATGGGTCCAGCGGCAGGTGGACCGGGTCCGTCAAAAGGGAACCCCTTACGTGCACCGGTACGAGCTCCTGGGCCTCGCCCTGTTCGTGGCCGTGCCCCTTCCCGGCACGGGCGCCTACGCGGGAACCCTCCTCGCCTGGCTTCTGGGGCTTCCCCGGGGCAAGGCCTGGGCGGCCATCGCGATCGGGGTAGCCACCGCGGGTCTTGCGGTGACCGCGGTTTCCAGCGGGGCGGTGGAGGGCCTGCGGCTCCTCCGGTAGGGCTTGACCCCCCTCCCCCCATCCCGTAGCATGTTCGCGGTGAGGGCACCCCGCGGCGCGCTGCGGGGTGCTCCGGCCGTGGATTCCCCTGGGTGCGTGGGCACCCGGGGTTCTGTGTGTTTTGGAGCCGCAAAGGCCCAGGTTAGGGGGTTGAGACCGAGACGGACCCGCAACCGGTGAAGGAGGGAACCCGTGGGCAGGGGAGGAACGCCCGTGGTGGACACCGTGGGACACCACTACATTGTGGAGGCCTCCGGCTGTGATCCCGAGGTCATCAGCCGGGTGGATCGGGTAGAACAGATCCTCACCCGGGCGGCCCAGGTGGCCCGGGTACAGATCTGGGCCATCTCCTTCCACCGGTTCACGCCCACGGGGGTCAGCGGGGTCGTGGTCATCTCGGAGTCCCATCTCTCCGTCCACACCTGGCCGGAGGTGGGATACGTGGCCCTGGACATCTTCACCTGCGGGGATACCGCCCAGCCCGAGGAGGCGGTGAAGTACGCCCTCCGGGAGTTCGGGGCGAAGAACGTGCACATCACGGAGGTCACCCGCGGACTGGACGAGGGGGACCACGTGTATTTCCACAGCATCGTCACCTGGGAGGAGGAACTGCCACCCCCGGGCAACGGCTCCCCCGGAGAGAAAGCCCGGGCCCGGAAGCGCAGGAAAGGCGCCCGTCCCGCGAACGCCCCGGCTTCCCCGTAGGGCGGCCCATGCTCCTCCAGGTGGTCCTCCCCGTGGCCCTGC
The DNA here is from genome assembly GCA_031460175.1 of Armatimonadota bacterium. Classification (NCBI taxonomy): domain Bacteria; kingdom Bacillati; phylum Candidatus Sysuimicrobiota; class Candidatus Sysuimicrobiia; order Candidatus Sysuimicrobiales; family Candidatus Sysuimicrobiaceae; genus Candidatus Sysuimicrobium; species Candidatus Sysuimicrobium tengchongense. The sequence continues at coordinate 50,276 of JAVKGW010000001.1, forward strand.
TCACGGGCCTCGGCGCCTGGCTTGGGCGGCGCCGGCCCGTGGACGTCCGATCCCTCTCCGCGGTCTCCATGTACCTCTTCAGCCCGGCCCTCGTCTTCGACTCCCTGCTGCGGTCCAGCTCCCTGGCGAGCCATGCCCTCCCCCTCTTTGTGACCGTGGTCCTCCACCTCCTCACCCTCCTCCTCGTGGGAGCTACCGCGGCCCGGCTCCTGCGGCTGGAAAGGGTGCAGAAGAGCGCGTTCCTCCTTCCCGTGGTGATGTACAACGCGGGCAACTACGGTCTCCCTCTGAACCTCCTGACCTTCGGGGAAGAAGGACTGCGTCTCGCCCTCGTGGTGTTCGTCACCACGGGCACCGTGGGGACGTTCCTGGGAGGTCTCGTGGCCGCCTGGGGGGCGAACGGGGAGATGCGCCGCGCCATCCGAAGCGTGCTGGAGCTCCCCGTGGTGTACGCGGCCACGGGAGCCCTCCTGGCCCTGCTCTTCCGATGGACCCCCCCGGAGCCCATCCAGCGCGCCGTCCGGGTGCTCGCCTCCGGCGCCATTCCCCTCCTCATCGTCACCCTCGGCATCCAGCTCGCGCAGACCCGCGCCCTCCGGTGGTCCTGGCCGCTGGGGCTCGCCGTGTTCCTGCGCCTGGTGGCCTCACCCCTCCTTGCCACGGGCCTCGCGCACGCGATGGGCCTGGAAGGCCTTGCCCGCCGGGTGGCCATCCTCCAAGCGGCCATGCCCTCCGCGGTGAACGCGTTCCTGTACGCCTCGGAGTTCCGGTGCGACCCCGGATTCGTGGCGAGCGCGGTGGTGGTCTCCACCCTCGGGAGCTTCGCGACCCTCACCGCGCTCCTCGCCCTGTGGGCCTAGGTCATCCCCCGCCCGCGGCCCAGCGGACAAGCCACAGGACCGGCGCCCGGATCACGGGATCGAGCCATCCCAGGAGGACGAGCCCGAGGAGCACCAGCGGGCCGTAGGGCTGGAGGCGCAGATAGAGGGCTTCCCCTCCGCCGCGAAGGAACGCCCACAGGATGCGGGAGCCGTCTAGGGGTGGCACGGGAAGGAGATTGAAGACCGCCAGCACCGCGTTCACGTAGAGCAGGCGAAGCCACAGCTCCCAGATCCACCCGGGCTCCGGGGAGAGGCCCACCCGGGAGAGCGATCCCAGGGTCACCAGCAGGGTCAGGTTGGCCACAGGACCGGCCGCGGCCACGAGCAGCATCCCCCGTCTGGGATCAGAAAAGTAGACCGGGTTTACGGGAACGGGCTTTGCCCACCCGAACCCGACCAGCAACAGGAGGAGGGTCCCCCAGGGGTCCAGGTGCGCGAGGGGATTCAGGGTGAGGCGGCCCAGGCGTTTGGGCGTGGGGTCCCCCAACCGCACGGCCACGGAGGCATGGGCATACTCGTGCGCGGTGGCCGCCACCAGAAGGGCCACCGCCGTGGCGAGCAGCTGCGGGAGCACGGCACCCTCCATCCCGTGCCTAGCAAACCACCTCCGGCCCTGCCGCGCAACCGGACCCAGAATTTCCAGCCGCGGGGATCCCCGGCCAGGGGGCCCAACCGAACCCGTGCAAACGGCGGATTGACGGAGGAGTAAGGGCCGTCCTTGGCTGGAACTGGCACGGCGGGCGCCTGGAGGTCGGTGTTTGCAGTTCTGACCGGATCCGGGAGGTGCGGGGATGACTTGTCCTCGAGCGGGGCTCATGCTTTGGGGATTCGTCCTTGCGGTCCTGGTGGGAATCCCCTCCGCCCTGGGAGGCCCTGTGGAGCCCATCGTCCTGGGGGTCCCTACCGCCCTGGGACACTCCGACGGTGCGGATTCCCTGCGGGCGGTGCAGCTGGCCGTGGAGGAGATCAACGCCCGCGGGGGCGTGCGGGTAGCCGGCGTGCGACGTCCCCTCCAGGTGGTCTCCATCGACACCCGGGAGCACGAGCCCGGGATCCCCATCCACGATGCCCTTGCGGCCCTGGAGAAGCTCATCACGGAACGACGACCCCACGCCATCGTGGTGGGCGCCTTCCGGTCCGAGGTGCTGCTGGCGGCCATGGACGTGATCGCCCGTTACCGGATCCCCTACATCGTCACCATCGCCATGACCCCTCTCTTTGAGCAGCGCATCGCGAGCGATCCAGGGAAGTACCGGTACCTGTTCCGCATGGGCCTGCAGAGCGAGTACTTCGCGGGCAACCTGGCCCGGGTGCTGGGATTCGTCAAGTCGCGGTATGGACTTTCCCGGGTCCACTTCGCCTACCAGGACGTGCTGTGGGCCAAGGGGACCGTGAGCATCTTGGAGACCTGGGCCCGGCAATCGGGCTGGGCCGTGGTGGGCAGCGACGCGTATCCCACCGGCGCTACGGACTTCTCCGCCACCGTGGTCCGGGCACAGAGTGGCCGTGCGCAGATCATCGTGCCCGTGTTCGACATGCCTCAGGCCGGAATCCTGGTCAAGCAGGTGAAAACCACCCGACTCCCCGTCCTGATGGTGGGGTACGTGGTCCCCGTGGTCCCGGGAACTGCCTGGCAGACCTTTGAAGGGGCCGTGGACGGATTCGTGCAATTCCTGCACGAGCCGGGGGCCATTGCCGTGAAGGCCTTGCCGAAGTCCGTGCACTTCAACCGCGCGTACGGTCAGAAGTACGGGGAGGAAGCCCGCCTCCGCCTCGGTGGGCACGGCCCCGGGCCTTCGTACGACGCGGTGTACGTGGTGGCCCAAGCCATCGAGCGGGCCGGCACCCTGGATCCGGACCGGGTGGCGGAGGAGATCCGCAGGACGGATATGGAGGGGGTGATCGGGAGGATCCGGTTCAACGATCGCCACCAGGTGGTGTACGGGGGCTTACCTCACCAGACCGCCATCAGCCTGGCCTTCCAGTGGCGAGCTCCGGGTCGACGGGTGGTGGTGTGGCCGGAGATCGCCGCGGAGGACGAAATCCGCCTGCCGGCGGAATTGAAGCGATAGGCACGCTCATCGCCCGGAGGTCGCGGGCCTTCTATGTTCGAAGTTTTAAGTGTGTTGCTTTACGGCCTCGTCCAGTCCGCGGTGCTCCTGCTCATCGCGCTGGGCTTCAGCGTGACCTTTGGTATTTCCGGGATCCCCAACTTCGCCCACGGGGGGATCTACATCCTCTCGGGGTTTGCCTGCTGGTACCTCCTGCGCGTAGCGGGATGGCCCTACCCGGCGGCCGTGATCGCCACCGTGATCCTCGCGGCCGCCCTCGGGGCGCTGCTGTACTGGCTGGTGATCCGGCCGGTGCGGCGCCTGACCCTCGCGGAGGTGTTGGCGACCTTCGCGGTGGGCGTCGCGTTCCTCGAGCTCTTCCGGTGGATGGGTCTCGTCACATACGAGTTCAACCTCCCCCCCCATCCTTCCCGGATCCCTGACCATCGGTGGAGTCACCATGGATCGCCACCGGTTGGTGATCGTGGGCGCCGCGGCGGGTCTGGGCGTGTCCCTCTGGTGGTTTGGCCGCGCCACCCGCACGGGGCTCGCACTGCGGGCCCTGGCCCAGGAGGAGTACACGGCCCTGGCCATGGGGGTGAAGGAGGACCGCATGGCGGCCATCAGCGTGGCCCTCGGGAGCGCCCTGGCCGCGGTAGCCGCGGTGTTGGTGCTCCCGCTCGGCATCATCTCCATCAACCTGGGCTATGATGCCATCCTCATCGCCCTCGCCCTCACCGTCGTGGGAGGAACGGAACGGACCGCGGGCCTGATCGTAGCCGCCCTCCTCGTGGGGATGGGGACTGTGATCGCCAGCATGGTGCTGGGACCCCACTGGAGCGAGGTGATTTACCTCCTGGCCATCGTGGTGGTCCTGGCGGTGCGGCCCTCGGGGATCCTGGGGCGGTTCAAGGAGCTGGAAGAGCGCGTATGAGGCAATCGGGCTACCGTCGGGAACGACTGGATCGGGGCATCAAGGTGCGGGCCGACGACGTCTTCGTGCTGGTGTCCGGGCGGGAGATGCTGTACCTCGCGGGCCCGCGGCTGGCGGCGACGATCGCCCTCCTTGGGTTTCCCCTGCTGGCACCCTGGACGGGAGCGTACTGGCAGACGGTCTTCCTCATCGTGGTGGCCATGATGCTCCTGGCCATCAGCTGGGCGTTCCTGGAGCGGGTGGGGCTCGTCTCCCTGGGACAGAGTTTTTTCTTTGGCGTGGGGGGGTATCTCACCGCCATCGGCGCGGTCTACCTCCGGCTCCCTTCCTTTTTCGCCGTCCTCTTCGGCACCGTCGCAGGCGCTGTCGCCTGTGCGTTGCTGCTGGCACCCGTTCTCCGACTGCGGGGCGTGTACTTCAGCCTCGTGACCTTCGCCCTGCCCCTCCTCTTCGCCCGGATCATCGAGGCCACCAAGATCCTGGGGGGCACGGAGGGGTTCGCGGGAGTGCCCGGTCTGGGCGCTCTCCCCACCCGGCAATATCTGCTGGTCCTCGCCCTGCTGGGAACCGCCTTTGCCTTCCAGCGTCTCTTGGACAGCGACTACGGGCTCGTGCTCCGGGCCATCCGGGACAACGATGTGGGGGTGAGGGCCTCTGGAATCCCCGTGGACCGGTGGAAGTTCTGGGCCGTCCTGGTGGGGACGCTGCCCGCGGCCTTCGCGGGCAGCGTCCTGGCCACGCACTACCACGTGGTGGGGATGTCCGCCTTCTCCCTGGAGTACTCCGTCCTCCCCCTGACCGCTGCGGTCTTGGGTGGAAGTGAGATGGTCGCAGGGGCAGCGGTGGGAGCCGCGCTCATCGTCCCCCTTTCGGAAGTGCTGCGTGCCTTCGGCACCCTGCGGGTGGTGGCGTACTGTCTTGTGCTCGTGGCGGTCCTCGTGGGAGTCCCGGAGGGGGTGTTCGCCCTGGCGCGGAGGAGGTATCACCAGTTCGAACGATGGGTGCCCATCTGAAGCCTTCATGGAGCCTGTGCTCGTCGTAGAGGACCTCCACAAGCGCTTCGGCGGAGTCCGGGCTCTGGATGGGGTGAGCCTGGAGGTACTACCCGGCGAAGCCGTGGGGATCATCGGCCCCAACGGGTCCGGCAAGACGACCCTCATCAACCTCATCACCGGCTTCGGGCGGCCCGATCGCGGACGGATCCTCTACCGGGGCCGCGACATCACCCGGCTCCCTCCCGAGGCCCGCGTGCGGCTGGGGATCGCCCGCAGCTTCCAGATGCCCCGTCCTTTCTACCATCTGCCCGCCTTCAAGAACGCGGTGATCCCGCTTTGTTCGGTGAGAGCCCGGGAGCGGCTGGGGAGTGGCTACGGGCGCCGGGAGGAGGTGGCGCTGGATCTCCTGGAGGAGGTGGGGTTCGAGCGGGACGCGGCGCTGCTGTACAAACCCGCGGTGGAGCTCCCCCACGGGTACCTGAAGCGACTCGAGCTGGCGCGGTGCCTCGCATTGGACCCGGAACTCCTCTTGCTCGACGAGTTGTTTTCCGGTGTGAGTCCCGCGGAAGCCAGCAGCCTCGTCCCCGTGCTGCTCCGGCTCACGGAGGAGGGACGCTCCCTGGTCCTCGTGGAGCACCGGCTTGCGGAGCTGTTCCAGGTGGTCGGGAGGGTGGTGGTCCTCGATTTCGGCCGGAAGATCGCGGAAGGGTCTCCCGCAGAGATCATGGTGCACGAGGAGGTTCGACGGGCCTACCTGGGAAGGGAGGTGACGGCCCCTGCTTGAGGTCCAGCGTCTGGTGGTGTTCTACGAGAACGCCCTGGGGCTCAACGAGGTGAGCCTGGAAGTCCGGCCCGGGGAGGTGGTGGGGGTTTTCGGATCCAACGGGGCGGGAAAGACCACCCTGCTGAGCACCGTGGCAGGCCTGACCCTCGTGTACGGGCGCCGGGAGCAGCGGCGGGGCGGGATTCGGGTCACGGTGGTGGGCTCAGTGCGCCTGGACGGACAGGACATCACGGAGTGGGAGGTCCCCGAGCGGGTACGAAGAGGTCTCGTCCTGTGCCGGGAACGCCACGCGGTGTTCCGGGATCTCACCGTGGGGGAGAACCTCCGGATGGGCGGGTACCTCCGGTCGGCCAGGGAGGTGGAGGAGGGGATCGCCTTCGCCTGCGAACTGATGCCCCCCCTGCGGAGGCTGTGGCGGAAGCCCGCGGGCATGCTGAGCGGGGGGGAGCAGCAGATGGTGGCGATCGGCATGGCGCTGGTGGCCCGGCCCCGCTGGCTCCTGCTGGACGAACCCCTCCTGGGTCTGAGCCCGGCCTTGCAGGGGGAGATCGTCCGGACCATCGGGGACATCCGAGGGCAGGGCGTGTCCGTGGTGGTGGCGGAGCAGTATGCCCGTGCGGTCCTCCCCGTGGTGGACCGTGGATACGTGCTGGAAAGCGGCGCCCTCGTGCTCTCCGGAACTCGGGAGGAACTCCTCGACCGTCCTGAAGTGCTGAGCGCTTACTTCGGAGCCGGGTGGCAGCGGTGACGACGCATGCGCGAAGGAACGTCGGTGCTGGATGAGGCCTTCCGGAAAGCGGCCCGGGACCGGGCGGGACACCCCGCCCTCGTGTACCTGGGAGAACGCTACTCCTTCCGAGACCTGGAAGAACTGGTGGAGGGCCTAGCCCGCGGCCTGGAGCGCCTGGGAGTGGAGGCGGGGGAACGCGTCGTGCTGTACATGCCCCACTGCCCGCAATGGGTCGTGACCTGGCTTGCCCTTCGGCGGCGGGGCGCGGTAGCCGTCCCGATCTCCCCACAGTACGGGCCCCGGGACGTGGGGTATGTGGTGCGGGATGCAGGGGCATCCGTGCTGTTCTGCGCGGATACCCTGTTCGGATACGCGGCTCAGGTCCAGCAGGAGGTGGGCCTCCGGTGCATGGTAGTAACCGGAATTGGGGACCTGCTCCCGTGGTGGAAGCGGGCCGTGGCAAGAGCTCTCGACCGGCTCCCCGCGGGCCGGGTACGGCTTTCTGAGTTCGTCTTCCCCTTCCGAGAGGTCCTCGCGGGCTCCTCCCGACCCGCAAGGCGGGGGGAATCACCCGGAAGTGCAAAGGGACCGGAGGGACTGTGCGAGCTGCTGTACACCGGAGGGACCCTGGGACCTCCCAAGGGCGTACCGATCTCCGAACCAGCGCTCCTGGAGAGCATGCGGATCCAGCGGGAGACCAGCCTCGGAGCGGTCCCCCTGGGCTCGGACGTGGTCATCCAGGGGGCCGCTCTGTACCACATCCTGGGCCAAGCGCAAGGGCTCGGGGCGATCCTGGCCGGGGAGACCCTGGTCCTGCTGCCCCGCATGAACTGGGACGCGTTCCTGGATCACATCGGGCGGTACCGGGTCACCACCCTCTTCGGGACTCCCACCCTGTACCGGACCATTCTGGAGCACCCCCGGCTGGACGAGTATGACCTGCGCTCCCTCCGCTACTGCTTCTCCGCGGGTGACACCCTCCCCCTGGAGCTGGCTCGACGGTGGAAGGCGCGGTTCGGCCGGGAGATCCACCAGGGGTACGGGGCCACGGAGGCGTGCGGGGCCATCTCCATGACCCCCGCAGGGCAGCCGTTCCCGGATGGGACCGTAGGACGGGTGGTGCGGGGAAGGGAGGTCCGGATCGTGGATCCCGAAACCTTACGGCCGTGCGCTCCCGGTGAGCCCGGGGAGCTGCTCGTATCCGGTCCGCACCTCCCCACCGCCTACTGGAACAAGCCCGAGGAGACCCGGAGGGCCTTCGTCTGGTACGAGGGGCGCGTGTGGTACCGAACCGGAGACATCCTGCGCATGGATGCGGATGGGTGGCTCTACTTCGTGGACCGGTCCGCGGACCTCATCAAGAAGCGGGGCTACCGGGTGGCACCCGCCCGGGTGGAGTCCGTCCTGCAGGAGCACCCCGCGGTGATCGGAGCGTGCGTGGTGGGCGTGCCGGATGCGGAAGGGGGAGAACGCATCAAGGCCTTCGTGGTCCTCAAGGAGGACCTGCGTGGGGTTTCCGCGTACGAGCTCCTGCGCTGGTGCCGAGAGCGGCTGGCGCCCTACGAGGTGCCGGACTCCCTCGAGTTCCGCGACATGCTGCCGAAATCCAAGGTGGGCAAACTGCTCCGCCGGGAGCTCCGGGAGGAGGAGCGCCGGAAGTGGGCGCAGGCCGTGAAGCGGCGCTGAAGGAGGGAGGAAGGTGCGGTTCGAGCGGGTGTTCATCCCGTACGGCGGCTACTGGTCCACGCCCTTCGTCCGGTGGCAAGGGAGCTTCGCCCACCTCCACCCCATCCCGTTCGCCGCGGAGATCGCCCGGCGGGCCCTGGGGGACCGGGGGATCCTTCCCACGGCCTTCGACGGGCTCCGCCTCGGCATGACCGTACCGGCCAAACACGCTTTCTTCGGGGCTCCGTGGCTCGCTGGGCTATTGGGGGCCGAGCGCTTAACGGGGCCCACCACCAGCCAGGCCTGCGCCACCGCCGCGCGGGTCGTGGCGGACGCGGCCGCGGAGATCGAGGTGGGCGGAGCTCAAGCCATCCTGGCCATCACCTGCGACCGGACCAGCAACGGACCCCACGTCTACTATCCGAACCCCCTGGGCCCCGGAGGGAAAGGGGAGAGCGAGGACTGGGTCTGGGACAACTTCTTTCTGGATCCCTACGCTCGCAATGCCCAGATCGAGACCGCGGAGCGGGTGGCCCGGGAGCATGGGTTCACCCGGAAGGCCCAGGAGGAGCTCACCTTGCTCCGGTACGCGCAGTATCAGGCTGCCCTCGCGGACGATGCCGCCTTCCAGCGGCGCTACATGGTAACTCCCATCGAGGTACCGGATCCTTCGGGGCGGAAGCTCCTCGCCACGGTGACGGGGGACGAGGGCATCCACCCCACCACCGCGGAAGGACTCGCCCGCCTTGCGCCCGTGCTCCCGGAAGGGACGGTGACCTACGGGACCCAGACCCACCCCGCGGACGGGAACTGCGGCATGATGGTGGCCACCCGGGAGCGGGCCAGGGAGCTCAGCCGGGACCCTGGGATCCCGGTGCGGCTCGTGGCCTTCGCACAAGCCCGGGTACGAAAGGGGTACATGCCTGAGGCCACCGCGGAGGCGGCGAAGCGGGTCCTCGCGGTGGCCGATCTGAACGTCCGGGACCTGCGGGCCCTCAAGACCCACAACCCCTTCGCGGTCAACGACCTCTACTTCGCGAAAGCCCTGGGGATCCCGCCGGAGCGCTTCAACAACTACGGCAGCTCCCTGGTGTACGGACACCCGCAGGCCCCTACGGGCATGCGGCTCCTCATGGAGCTCATCGAAGAGCTGGTGCTCGTGGGCGGCGGGTACGGCCTGTTCTCCGGCTGCGCGGCCGGGGATAGCGCCGCCGCCCTCCTCCTCCAGGTCGGCTGAACGCGCCGGCCCGCTCCGGAACGTCCCCGCTTGCCGGGAGACCCTTGGTGTGCCCTAATCTGAGGCCATGGGTAAGCCCCAACCCCCCGGCGACCTCGGCGCACTGGTCGCCCTTTTTCTGCGCCTGGGGGCCACCGCCTTCGGCGGACCCGCGGTGCACATCGCCCTGATGCGGGAGGAGGTGGTGCGCCGACGCAGGTGGCTCACGGACCAGGAATTCCTCGATCTCCTGGGCGCCACCAACCTCATCCCAGGTCCCAACTCCACGGAGATGGCCATCCACATCGGGTATGTCCGGGCAGGGTACTGGGGACTCCTCGCGGCAGGCGCGAGCTTCATCTTGCCCGCTTTCCTCCTCGTGCTCGCCCTCGCCTGGGCCTACGTGCGATGGGGGTCCCTGCCGGAAGTGGGCATGGCCTTCTACGGCGCCAAGCCGGTGATGGTGGCCATCGTAGCCCACGCCTTGTGGGGCCTGGGCCGGACCGCCTTCAAGGACCGCCCAGTAGCCCTCATCGCCCTTTTGGGTCTGGTCCTGAACTTGCTGGGCGTGCACGAACTCGTGTTGCTGCTCGCGGGAGGGATCGGCACCATGCTCGTGCGGCGCGTGGGGGCCGGCGGTACAGCGCTCGCGCTCCTGCCCGGGGTCGCGGCCTTGCCGGCCGCGGCCCCGACCTCTTTCAGCCTGGGGACCCTGTTCTGGGTCTTCCTCAAAATCGGAGCCGTACTGTTCGGAAGCGGGTACGTGCTCCTGGCGTTCCTGCGGGCAGACCTCGTGGAGCGGCTGCGATGGATGACCCTGGCGCAGCTCCTGGACGCGGTGGCCGTGGGCCAGATCACGCCCGGGCCCGTGTTCACCACCGCCACCTTCATCGGGTATCTCCTGGGCGGGCTGGCGGGGGCCGTGGTGGCCACCGTGGGGATCTTCCTCCCCGCCTTCGGGTTCGTGGCCGCCACCCATCCCTTCGTCCCGCGGCTCCGGCGCTCCGCGTGGGCCGCGGCCTTCCTGGACGGGGTGAACGCGGTCTCCTGGGCCCTCATGGCCGCGGTGACCTGGTACCTGGCCCGCGCCTCCCTCGTGGATCTCCCCACCGCCCTCCTCGCCCTCGTCTCCGGCCTCGCCCTGTTCCGCACGAACCTCAACCCCGCGGTGCTGCTCGTGATGGGGGCCGTGGCGGGGATTCTGATCCGAAGCCTGTGACAGATCCGTGATCCTCCCGGCCCAGGATGAGGGCAAAACCCGGAACGGGAGGTGTTGCCGATGCGCTGGACGGGAGTCATCCTGCTGATCACGGGTCTCGTGACCGCGGGGTATGCCTCCTACCACGAGCAGCAGCCCGCGGGGAGCGGGGAACCGGCCTGGAAGGTCCAGGCCAGGACCGCGGCCACCCACGCGGGGTTCGCCGCGGGCGGGGACTCCCTGAGCTACGTGGAGCAGCACTTGGGGCATGCCCTGAACTGCCTCGAGGGACCCCGGGGTCGCCATTTCAACCGGGCCTGGGGTCACGTGTGCGAGGGGCAGGGACAAGGGATCCTCGTGGACCTGCAAAACGACCGGGTGGGGAGAAGCTGGATGCTGGTGGCGGAGGCCGCGCGGGACCTCGCGGTAAAGGGCCTCCAAAGCCGGGAGTTGAGCCAGCGGAAGAACGCTGCGAGAGGCGTGGCAGAGCTTTTGCGCCTCATCGCGGAGACCCGGTAGAGTCGTTCTCCCGCGCGGTCGTGCCATAATAGGGCTGAGTCCGGGACCGCGCGGGAGGGACGCATGGAAACGATCGCGGCCGCACCGCCCTCGGGCCGGCGGTGGCCGGGGGTGGTCGCGGCCGTTTCGACGGGTGCGGGGCTGGTGGCAATCCTCTGGAGCCTCCGGGGGGAAGGCCTTGCCCTAGTCGGATCCGCCGCGGTCTGGATCGCTCTGGGAAGCACCCTTTACGCCATTGCGGCCCTGCTCTACGGGTTGAAGCGCTCTCTGCCGGCCTGGACCGCAAGCGGTCTCAACGCGGCTCTCACGCCCGCCCTCTTCCTCTCGGTGGCGCTCCTGGCCCTTCTCGTGGCCCTGGTCACGCACGACTTCACCCTGGTCTACGTGGTCCGCAACAGCAGCCTCGACACCCCGCTCCTGTACCGGCTGAGCGGCCTGTGGGGCGGGCAGGCGGGCTCCCTGCTGTTCTGGACCTGGATGCTGAGCGCGTTCTCGGCCCTGGCGCAGCTGCGTCACCGCCGTACGGATCCGGTCCTGCTGCCCTACGCGATCCTGGTGCTGTCCACCGTCCTGGCCTTCTTCCTGCTGCTCGTGGCCGCCTTTGAGAACCCTTTCCGTACCTTCGAGGTCCCGCCTCCCGACGGTCGCGGCCTGAATCCCCTCCTCCTGGATCCCGGGATGGTGGTGCACCCCCCCCTTCTGTACCTCGGCTTCGTGGGCTTCTCGGTCCCCTACGCCTTCGCCATGGCGGCCCTCCTCACGGGGCGCCTGGACAGGGAATGGATCGTGGCCACCCGAAGCTGGACCCTGTTTGCCTGGGCGGCCCTCAGCGCGGGGATCCTGGCCGGCGGATGGTGGGCGTACCGGGTGCTGGGATGGGGCGGGTACTGGGGATGGGACCCTGTGGAGAACGCGTCCCTCCTGCCTTGGCTTCTGGGAACCGCCTATCTCCACTCCGCCCTCCTCCAGGAGCGGGCGGGGATCTTCGCCGCGTGGAACATGGTCCTGGTGATCCTCACCTTTGCCATGAGCCAGCTGGGCACCTTCCTCACCCGCACCGGGCTCGTGGCCTCCGTGCACACCTTCGCGCAGTCCGAGATCGCAACGCCGTTCCTCGTTTACCTGGGCGGGCTATTGGGCGCGTCCTCCGGGCTTGCCGCGTGGCGGTGGGACCGGCTCCGGGACCGGGCGGTGACGCTCTCCCTGGCCTCCCGGGAAGGGGCGTTCCTGTTCAACAACGTGCTGTTTTTGGGCTTCGCCTTCGCCGTCCTCCTGGGCACCCTCTTCCCCGTGCTCAGCGAAGCCGTTCAGGGCGTGCAGGTGTTCGTGGGACCGCCGTACTTCCGGCAGGTGAGCGGGCCCGTGGGGATCGCCTTGCTGACCCTCATGGGGATCGCCACCCTCCTGCCGTGGCGACGGGGAACCCGAAAGACCCTCCTGCGGTTCCGGTTCCCCCTCGCGGCCCTGCTCGCGGCGGGGATCTCGGCCGGGGTGCTGCTGCGGCGGCCTGGGGTGGTGGCGGCCCTGGCGGCGGTGGCGTTCACGGCCGCGGCCACCCTGCAGGAGTACCACCGGGGAGCCTCGGCGCGTACGGCCAGGGGAGAACCCTACCTGGCGGCTCTGTGGCGGCTGTTCCAGGGTCGACGGTACGGCGGGTATCTCGTGCACCTCGCGGTGCTGGTGATGGCGGTGGGGATCGTTGGAAGCCACGCGTACGTCCGGGAGCGGGAGGCCACGGTGAGACCCGGGGAGGAATTCCGCATCGGGCGGTACGAGATCACCTATCGGGGACTCGGGACAGAGGAAGCCCCGGGTGTGCAGCGCACCTGGGCGGAACTGGAGGTCCGGGAGGGCAAGAGGACCGCGGTGCTGCGGCCCCTCCGGCTCTACCACCCCCGGTGGGACCAGTCCACCAGCCGCCCCGCCATCCGCTCCACCTTCCGGGAGGACCTGTACGTGGTGCTGGAAGCCTTCGAGTCCACGGGGCGCGTCACCCTCCGGGCCTGGGTGAACCCCATGGTGCGGTGGATCTGGGCGGGGGGGGTGCTGTTCCTGATCGGAACCCTGATCACCGCGAGGCCGGGGATCCGGCGGAACGGGGGGTGAGCGGATGCGCGGGTTCTGGATCGCCGCGGTGCTCGTGCTGATCCTCACGGGAGTCGCCTCCGCGGAGGGTCTGGATGACCGGGTGCGGGAGGTGGCGAGCCGCCTGATGTGCCCCGTGTGTGCGGGCCGCACGGTGGCGGAGTCCACCTCGGAACTGGCGGCCCAGATGCGGGCCATCATCCGGGAGAAGCTGCAGCGAGGAGAGCACCCGGAAGAGATCCTCGCGTACTTCGTGGAGCGGTACGGGGAAGGGATCCTCGCGGAACCTCCCCGCCGCGGCCTGGGATCCCTCGTCTGGCTCGCCCCCGTCCTGACCATCCTGGGCGGGGCCGCGTACGTGGTGGTGCGGTTCGGAAGGACGGGGCAGAAGGCGCCTTCCGAGGCAGAGGATCCCGACGGGGAGGACAGTGCGTAGGGCGCTCCTCCTGCTCCTCTGCGCGCCGGGGCTTCTCCTCAGCTTCTCCTACGCCTCCGAGCCCCTCCGGGTTACGGGCCGGGTGGTGCACGGGGAGACGGGCCGGTCCGTGCGCGGGGTGGAGGTGCGGGTGCTGGGGATGTCCGCGGGGCGGCAGCCGCAGGAGCAAGTGACCCACACGGACGCCGCAGGGCGGTTCGCGGTGCAGATGGACCCCTCGCTCCGGGCGTACGCGGTCCAGGCCTTTTACCGGGGCGTGGTCTACACCGAGGGTCCCTTGGCACCGAAGGGGAATCGCCTGGAAGTCACCGTTCGGGTGTACGAGACCACCCGGGATCCTCGGAATCTCGTGCTTTTGCGGCGCGCGCTCCTGCTGGAGCCGGTCACAAGAGGGGTGCTGGAGATCCGGGAGGTGGTGGTGCTCGCCAACCGCGCCCCGCGTACCTACGTGGGCGGGGAAGAGGGAACCCTCCGGCTCCCGCTCCCTCCGGGTGCCCGAGAGGTCTCCGTGTGGCAGGGCATGTCGCCGGTGGGGATCGATGCCAGTGGGGCGCTCGTGGATTCCCTCCCGGTTCCTCCCGGCCTCCGGGAAATGATCTTCTCCTATCGCGTCCCCCATCGGGCCGGACGGATCTCCTTGACCCTCCCGGTCACCCTTCCGGTAGCGGCCCTGGACGTGTTCGCCCCCGAGCCCCTGGAGATCCGCAGCCCCTCCCTCCCCGGTCGGGAAGCCCGCACCGTGCAGGGCAGACGGGTGGTGCGCGCCTGGGGAGAGAAGATTCCGGCGGGGAGTGCGGTGGTGGTGGAGGTCTCCGGGCTGGCGGCTCCCTCCCGGACCCTTCCCGGGCTCGTGGTGGGATTCCTGGTCCTCATCGGGGTGAGCGCCGCGGCCAGGCCGTGGATGCGGAGGACTCCCGTCCGGACTTAGCGGAACGTGCGACGGCTCGTGGCCCTTCCCGGGTTCTCGCTCGCCGTGCCCTTCCTGGCCACCGCGGTGCTGCTGCTCCCCCTGTTCGGCGCCGCGGTGGCATGGGTGGCGCCCGCCCTGGCCGCGACTTCCCCCCGCAGCTGGCCCATCCTGGCCGCCAACCACCTCGGGACCCTGGGATGGGGAACCCTCACCGCCATGGGAGCCCTCCACCAGATGTTCCCCGCCATGCTGGGGATCTCCCATCGCCCGGGACGGCCAGCCCTCGTGCAGTTCGCCCTCACCGTCCTCGGGTTACTCCTCCTGATCACTGGATTCCTGCGACAGGACGCGGACTGGGTGGCTGTCGGCGGGGGGATTTCCTGGGCGAGCGTGGGGCTGCTCGTGGTCTTGCTGGGGCGGATGCTCCCCCATCGCCGGCGCTGGAGCCGATCCGTAACCGGTGTGCTCCTCTCCCTGTTTTCCCTCCTCCTCACGGTCACCTGGGGTGCGCTCATGGCCCTCAACTGGCGGTTCCGCTTCGCGCCGGGGCTATGGCTGTGGGCGGGGGTGGGCGTCCACGCGGCGGTGGGACTGGTGGGATGGTTCGGGCAGCTGGTGGTGAGCGTCTCGTACTACCTTTTGCCTCGGTTCACGGGGGTGCGGCTACCGGGAGACGGCGCGCTGGGCTGGCTTCTCGGGTTGCTGAACGTCTCCGTGGCACTCCTGGTCGTCGCGGCCTTGAGGGCGGACGCGGATTTAGCACGGGCCGCCGCGGGGCTGGGCGCCCTCGCGGCCTGGGCGTATGCCCGGGATCTGGTGCGGTTCTTGCGGGGAGCCCGGCAGCGGGCCCCGGACCTCACCAACGGGTACTGGTGGGCCATCGCCGTCCAGACCGCGGTGCTGGGAGCCCTGGCCGCTGGGTGGGCCGCGGGCGGGCTACGGGTGGAGGGAGTTCGGCTCGCATCCGCGTCGGGACTCGCGATCCTCGCCGGGTGGGTGACTTGGGCCATCATGGGGCAGCTGTATAAAGTCACCCCGTTCCTCATGTGGCACTACCGGTACGCGAAAGGGATGAGCGCGGAGGAGGTCCCGCGGCTTCCGGCACCGTACTTCCCGCGGGAAGGGGTTGTGGCATTCGTCCTGAGCGTGGGCGGAAGCAGCCTCGCGGGGACCGGCGTCCTGCTCGGATCTCCCCTCCTCGCCGCGGTAGGGGGGTGGACCTTCTTCGCGGGAACCGGGGTGTACGCCCTCCTGATGGGTCTCTCGTGGATGGTGGCCGCCATGCGGGGCGCCGCCTCCGGGCGGCCTCCCGTGAAACATCCTGCTCCCGGGAGGTCGGATCCTTGACGCGACGTCCGGCATCGGACCCCTTTGCGGGGGAGGAGGCGCAGGTGGCCCAGAAGGTGGTGCAGGGGCTTATGAAGATCGCCCTCGCGCTCCGCCACCGGGCCTGGCAGCACGCCTATCCCTACGCCCTCACCCCCACACAGGCCCAGATCCTTACCCATCTCCTGAGCCGGGATCCGCGGGCCGTCCCGGTCTCGGAGGTCGCGCAGGCCCTGGCGGTGACGCTCCCTACGGCCAGCGACGCGGTGGAGGCGCTGGTCCGCAAGGGATTTCTGCGCAAGCGCCCAAGCCCTCAGGATCGCCGGGCCCGCGAGCTCTCCCTCACACCCGCCGGGAGACGGCTCGCCCGCCGTGTGCGCCTTTGGCCGGATTCCCTCCTGGAGGCCCTGGAGGCCCTACCGCCCGAGGAGCAGTCGGTGCTCCTGCGGGCTCTGATGGGGATGATCCGGGTCCTGCAGGAACGGGGGGAGATCCCCCTCTCCCGCATGTGCCTCAGCTGCGTCTACTTCCGGCCCAACGTCCATCCGGACCCCGTCCGCCCCCACCACTGCGCCTTCGTGGATGCCCCCTTCGGGGACCTGCACCTCCGCCTGGACTGCCCCGATCACGTGGCCGCGGACGTCGGACCCGCCTCCCCCGGATAAAACGCGTTCCACGTGTCCTCACACGGATGCCGTGCGGAGGAGTCGGTCGGCCACGAGCGCCGCAAACAGCAGGGCGAGGTAGACGTTGCTGAACCGGAACAGGGACCAGGCGGCCTCGGGGCTCGGCTCCCGGCAGAGCCGCCAGGCGCCCCGCAGCAGCAGCGCCCCCAGCACCGCCGCGGACGCGAGGTAGAGGAGCCCCACCTGGCCCAGGCCTGCCATCCCCAGGGTCGTGGCCACGAGCGCCGCGGTGTACCCGAGGATCTCCCGCCGGGCCCGCGCCTCTCCCCGGACCACGGGGAGCATGGGGATCCCCGCCCGGGCATAGTCCTCCCGCCGCACCAGGGCCAGGGCCCAGAAATGCGGCGGCGTCCACAGGAACACCACCAGGAACATCCCCAAGCCCAGGAGATCCACCCGATCCGTCACCGCGGCCCACCCCACGAGGGGCGGAATGGCTCCCGCGGCACCTCCGATCACGATGTTCTGGTCCGTGCTGCGCTTCAGCCAGACGGAGTACACCAGCACGTAAAAGAGATAGCCGAGGGCGGCCAGGGTGGCCGCCAGGAGGTTTGCGAAGACCGCCAGCAGCCCAAAGGACACAAGCCCCAGCAACACGCCGAACGCCAGCGCGTGGGCAGCCTCCACCCGCCCGGTCACGAGCGGACGGTGCCTCGTCCGGTCCATCACCGCGTCCACGTCCCGATCCAGGACCTGGTTGAGGGCGTTCGCCCCCGCGGCGCTGAGAGCGCCTCCCACCACCGTAGCCACCAGCACCCCCCACGGGAGATCCCTCCCCACGGCCACGAACATGGCGCAGGCCGTGGTCACCAGCAGAAGCACCACGATCCGGGGCTTTGCGAGCTCCCAGTATGCCCGGAACCCGCCGGTCCGTCCCCGGTGCGGAACCGCCGGCGAACCCGCTCTGGTCAGTCCCGCGGCCACCCCGAGCGCTCCCACCATCCCCACCCCGGCCACCGCATCCACCACCGCCGCGTGTGGGCCTCCCATCCCCAAGACCCCAAGCCCCAGCTGCACCGCCCCCAGCGCGGCGATCCCCGTCGCCACGAGCCTCACCTCCGAGCGGACACCCCAAAACCGCAGCACTCCCCCGAGGAGGATCGCGAGCGCCCCCGCCATCCGCCCGTCTCCGGCGGTGACGACCCCCAGGGTCACAAGCCCCATTCCGGCCGTGAGGAGATCCGTCCTCCGGTCTGATGCGGCCTGCAGCCCCGTGAACGCGACCACACAGGTAAGGCCGAGCAGGTACACCGAGCCGAGGCCGAGCAGCCGGTGCACCACGGACCAGAACCAAGCGTCCTCGCCCCTTGCAATCCGCGCCCCGACGGCCACCTCCACCAGCACCACGAGCAAACTCCCAAGCGAGAGAAAGCGCAGCGCCCCTCCCTCGCTCCGCGAGGACCACCACAGGAGCAGTACGGCGACCGCGAGGAACGCGGCCAGGAACCGGTGGATCCAGTCCACCAGTTCAAGACCGCCCGCGGGCGGCAGCACCCGCCCTCCGCAGAGCGGCCAGCCCGCGCAGGACCGCGGCACTTCCAGGAGGATCGCACCGAGAACCGCCACCAAGCCCGCCACACCCAGGGCGCTCAGGCAAAGCCGCTGTACCTTCGTCACACCGCCATTATCCCCCAAACTTCCCCCGCCGTATCGGTCGGAAAAACTCAAACAGAATTGCGCCAACTGCTTGACATCCCAATATCTAGGTGCTATGTTCCCAATCGAACACAAGATATAGCGCCTGCCGGTCCCTTTCTGGGTTAAAAGGGAACGCCGGTGCAGCGTCCTTCGGGACGCGAGTCCGGGACGGGCCCGCCGCGGTGAGGGGGACGGAGAGGACGGGCATGCCACTGGGCCTAGGCCTGGGAAGGCGTCCGATCCGGAGGAACCCGAGTCCGAAGACCTGCCGGCAGGCGGGGTCCGTGGTGCCCTCGTGGAGTGGGGCGAGGCGGAGGTGGAGGCGAAGGCACGGGGCTCCCCGTCCCTTCCTGTGGTGCCGCGGAATCCCCGAACACCTTTGGGAGGGAGGGATCTGATGCGCCCCGTGGTGTTGCCTGAGCTCGAGCGGATCAGCCGCGGCCTCCCCCGGGCGGAGGTCCTCGTCGGACGCCTCCGGCAGGATCCCATCCTCCGGGACGCCCCCGCGGGGGAGGAAGAGAGCGCGGCCCTGGCGGCCGCGCAGGCCCGGATCCACGAGGACCCGATCTACGAGCGGCTCAGCTGCCGCCTCCTGCTCCGGCGCCTGTACCGGGAGGTGTTGGGGACCCCTGAACCGGACCTCCGGACCTACCGGGCCGGTTTTGTGGCGTACGTGCGGCGGGGCATCGAGGTGGGGGCCCTGGATCCGCGCCTGCGGCGGTTGGATCTCCACCGCCTCGCCTCGGCCCTGCGCCCGGAGCGGGACGAGCTCCTCCCCCTCATCGGGCTCCACACCCTGGCGGATCGGTACCTGGTTCGGGATCCGGAGACGCGTGCGATCCTGGAGCTCCCGCAATACCTGTTCCTGCGGGTTGCCATGGGCCTTGCCCTCGCGGAGGAAGACCCGCACCGCTGGGCCGTGGCCTTCTACGAGGCCACAAGCCAGCTCGACTACCTCCCGAGCACGCCGACCCTCTTCAACGCGGGCACCCCGCACCCCCAGCTCAGCAGCTGCTACGTCTCCGACGTCCTCGACCAGATGGACCACATCCTGCAGTCGTGCGTGGAGTTCGGGCAGATCGCGAAGTACGCGGGCGGGATCGGCACGTCCATCACGAAGCTGCGGGCGGTGGGGTCTCCGGTTCGGGGGATCAACGGCACGAGCTCCGGGATCATCCCCTTCGTGCATCTGTTCGACGCCCTCATCAAGGCCGTCAGCCAGGGCGGCCGCCGCCGGGGAACCCTCGCGGTGTACCTGGAGCCCTGGCACCTGGAGATCCGGGCCTTCCTGGACCTCAAGCGCAACGCCGGAGACCCATACCTCCGGGCCCCGAGCCTCAACACCGCCCTGTGGATCCCCGACGAGTTCCTGGAGCGGGTGGAACGGGACGAGCCCTGGTACCTCTTCGATCCCCTCTACACCCCGGAGCTCGCGGAGCTGTGGGGTGAGGCCTTCCGGGAGGCCTACCGCCGCCGGATCGAGGACGCCCGGGGCGGCCGCCTCCCCGCTCGGGCCTTCCGGGTGGAGAGTGCCAGAGGCCTTTTCCGGGAGATCCTGGCGACCCTGCAGGAGACCGCCCATCCCTGGATCGCCTTCAAGGACAGCAGCAACGCCCGCAGCATGCTCCCCGGTGTCGTCCACAGCGCCAACCTCTGCACCGAAGTCCACCTCCCCACCTCTCCGGAGGCGATGGCGGTGTGCAACCTCGCCAGCATCAACCTCGCCCGCCACCTCACCCGCGACGGGGTGGACGAGGACAAGCTCGCGCGCACGGTGCGGCTTGCCCTGCGGGGCCTGGACAACGTCATCGACCTGAACTTCTACCCCACCGAGCGGGCCCGCACCGGGAACCTCCGGACGCGGCCCGTGGGACTCGGGCTCATGGGGCTCGCGGAGGCCTTCGCGCGCCTGGGCATGCAGTACGGGGATGAGGCGGCGTGTGCGTTTACGGACCGGGTGGTGGAGCTCGTGAGCTACTGCGCCATCCTCACGAGCTGCGAGCTCGCGCAGAAGCGCGGCCCGTTCCCCTCGTTCGCGGAAAGCCGCTGGGCCCGGGGGCAGGTGCCGCTCGACACCCTGGAGGAACTCGTGCGGCTGCGGGGAGCGGTGCAGGTGGACCGGTCCGCGCGGCTGGATTGGGCGTCGTTGCGGGCACGGGTCCGGCGCGGGATCCGGAACGGCACCGTGATGGCCATCGCGCCCACCGCGACCATCAGCCTGATCGCGGGCACCACGCCCGGCATCGACCCCTACTATGCCAACGTCTTCGCCCGCTCCACCCTCTCGGGCAAGTTCCTGGAGTTCAACCGGGTGCTGGTGGATCAGCTCCAGGCGCTTGGGCTGTGGGAGCAGGTGCGGGAGCGGATTCTGGAGGGGCGGGGCGACATCGAGGAGATCCAGGAGATCCCCCATCGGCTCCGGGTGCTGCACCGCACCGCCTACCGGATCCCGCCCGAGGCCTACATCCGGGTCGCGGCCGTGGCCCAGAAATGGGTAGACCAGGGCATCTCGCGCAACCTGTACCTCCAGGATCGGTCCCTGGAGGCCATGGAGCGGATCTACCTGGCGGCGTGGCGGGCGGGGCTCAAGAGCACGTACTACCTGTTCATGGCTCCCCGAATGTACGCGGAACCCAGCACGATCCCCGTGAACAAAGCCCGCAAGCAACTGCGCTGGAACCTGGAGATGCCGCAGGAAGGGACGGCCTGTGACGTCCAGTGCGAATCCTGTGCTTCGTGAGGAGGTGACAAGATGCGGCCGCTCCTGGGAGGCGATCCCCTCGAACCCATCCAGCTCTTTCCCCTCCGCTACCCTTGGGCCTATGCCCACGCCCAGCAGGGCAAGCGCAACACCTGGTTCCCGGAGGAGGTCCCCCTCGCGGACGACGTCCGGGACTGGGAACTGCGCCTGGGGGAGGAGGAGAGACGGGCCGTGGAGGTGCTGCTGGGGTTCTTCAACCCCATGGAGTCCCTCGTGACCCACAACCTAGTGCTCTCCCTCTATCGGTACGTGACCGCGCCGGAAGTACGGCTGTACCTCGCCCGCCAGATCTGGGAGGAGGCCAATCACACCATGGCCTTCGAGTACGTGCTGAAGACCTTGCCCGTGGACCGGGAGCGGGTGTTCCGGCTGCACCGGGACGAACCCGCGGTCCGGGCCAAGGAGGCATTCCTCACCGAGCTCGCCCGGCCGATGCTGGAACCGCTGGACGTGGAGAGGGTGGAGGACCGGCGGCGGTTCCTGCGCAACCTGGTGGGCTACTACGTGATCCTCGAAGGCGTGTTCTTCTACGGCGGGTTCCTGTTCGCCTACACCTTCCGTCGCCGCAACCTCCTGCGGGGGCTCGCGACCATCGTGGACTGGACCTTAAAGGACGAGAGCCTGCATCTGAGCTTCGGCATCCACCTCATCACCGAACTCCTCGCCCAGGACCCGGAGCTGCTGACCCCGGAATTGGGTCGGGAACTCAAACAGCTGATCCTGCGGGCCGTGGACCTAGAGCGGGCGTACAACCAGACCCTGCTCCCGCAGCCCCTCATCGGGGTGAGTGCGGAGGTCCTCAACGCCTACGTGGAGTACGTCACGGACCGAAGGCTCCTAGAACTCGGTCTCGGCGCCCACTTCCACACGCCCAACCCCGCCCCCTGGATGGCCACGGAGGTGGACATCCCCGAGATCGTGAACTTCTTCGAGGCCCAGAACACCCACTACGAGGTGGCCGCGGATCGCAACCGGTAGGCTATCGGAGCTCGAGGCTCAGGTCCAGGGCGGGGGCGGAGTGCGTGAGGGCGCCTATGGAGATGAGGTCCACGCCGGTCTCCGCCACCGCCCGCACGGTCTCCAGGGTGATGCCGCCCGAGGCCTCCGTGAGCGCACGCCCTCCACAGAGGGCCACCGCCTCCCGCAGGGTCTGGAGGTCCATGTTGTCCAGGAGCAGCGCGTCCGCGCCCGCCTCCAACGCCTCCTCCACCTGCCCCAGCTCCGTCACCTCCACTTGGATGCGTACCCCGTGCGGAGCCCGGGACCGGATCCGCGCTAACGCTTCCCGCAAGGAGATGCCCTCCCGGCGCAGGAGGCTCAGATGGTTGTCCTTCACCAGCACCCCGTCGCTGAGACCGAACCGGTGGTTTGCCCCTCCCCCCACCCGCACCGCGTACTTCTCCAGGACCCGCAGCCCGGGCGTGGTCTTCCGGGTGTCCACGATCCGGCAGGGAAGCCCGGCCACGGCCTGGACGTAGCGGCGGGTGAGGGTAGCGATGCCGCTGAGACGGCCGAGGAAGTTCAGGGCGACCCGCTCCCCGGCGAGCAGCGCCCGGGCGTCCCCCTCCACCACCGCCACCCCCTGGCCGGGCTCCACCTCCGCCCCCTCCGGGCACTGCCCGGTGACCTTTACCTCCGGATCCAGCCGCCGAAAGACCGCCTCCAGAACCGGAACGCCCGCCAGGATCCCAGGCCTCTTCGCCACCACCTCCCCTCGGGCCTGCAGGGGAGCGGGGAAGAGGGATTCCGTGGTGAGATCTCCCCAGGGCAGATCCTCCTGGAGGGCCGCGGTCACGATGCGCTCGAGGGCCAGGGGCGGGATCTCTGCCCGCATTCTCAGCTCAGGGCCAGCATCCGCTCGATGGCTCCCCGTGCCCGGGCGGCGATCTCAGGGTCCACCCGCACCTCGTACACCCCGTCCCGGAGGGAGCGGTGGAGCTTCGGGAGGGTGATCCTCTTCATGTACTGGCAGACGGCGTCCTCCCGCACGGGGAGGAAGACCTTCCCGGGCGCCTCCTTGCGCATGCGGTGGAGGATCCCCGTCTCCGTGGCCACCAAGAAGGTCCGGGCGGGAGAGGATCGGGCCCGGCGGATCATCCCTTCCGTGGAGAGGATGTGCGTGCTCTCCCCGGGGAGAGCGCCGGAGGCCAGGAGGTACATGCAGGCGCTCACGCACCCGCACTCGGGATGGATCAGGAGCTCCGCATCGGGATGGGCCTGCTGCAGCTCCGCAACGTCCTCCGGTCGGAACCCCGCATGCACATGGCACTCCCCCATCCACAGGTGCATCCGGCGGCCGGTGACCCGGGCCACGTAACTGCCGAGGAAGAAATCCGGGAGGAACAGGATCTCCTTGTCCGCCGGGATGGAGGAGACCACCCGGACCGCGTTGGTGGACGTACAGCAGTAGTCGCTCTCCGCCTTCACCTCCGCGCTGGTGTTCACGTACGCCACCACCACGGCTCCGGGGTGCTCCCGCTTCCACGCCCGCACCTGCTCCGCGGTGATGGTGGCCGCGAGGGAACACCCTGCCTCCAGATCCGGCAGGAGCACCGTCTTGTCCGGGCAGAGGATGGCCGCGGTCTCCGCCATGAAGTGGACCCCGCAGAAGACGATCACGTCCGCCCGCGTACGGGCCGCGGCCTGGGCGAGCCCCAGGGAGTCCCCCACGAAGTCCGCGAGATCCTGGATCTCCGGGAGCTGGTAGTTGTGCGCCAGGATGACCGCGTTCCGCTCCCGCCGGAGCCGCTGGATCTCCTCCACCAGCTTGCGGGTCTCCTCCTGCGATTCCCGAAGCGTTGCCGGAGCCGCCGCCATGGCCCTCATTCGCCCTACACCCTAGCCGGCTCCCCGGCTCCTGTCAACCGGCGCCGGTTTGTGGCTCCCCCGTTCCTCTCTACTACCGGGCGATCCAGGCATCTCCCGGCTTCCACCTCGGCCAGGTGGCCCCTTCCAGGAGGTGCGTGCCCCGCACATACGGCCAGGCAAAATACACCTTCTGCGGCCCCGTGAGCAGGGGGATCACCATGAGCTCCTCGAGCAGGTACCGATGGATCTGCCGCGTGGCATTCCGATCCTCCTGGATCGTGGCTCTCGAAACCTCCCACATCTCCCTCAGCCGCTCCGGCCTCCTCAAGCTCACCTGCCCCAGGGGATGCCGGATGAAGAAGAACTCCAGCCAGCTGTTGAAGTTCGGCACGTAGGGCATGGGATGCAGGATGAACCCCCTCCACCCCCTCCGCTGGTAGTCCGCCATCCGCGCCCGGTCCACGATCTCGATCTCTGTCTCGATCCCGATCCCCCCCAGGAATCCCTGAACCGCCACCGCGATGTCCCGGGAAACCGCTTCCGATATGATCCTTGTCCGAAATCCATTCCCGTATCCGGCCTCCGCCAGCAGTCGCCTGGCCCGTTCCGGATCAAACCGCACCAGGGGATTTCCCTCCAGCGCCGCCATGTGCCCCGGATGCGCGATCTGTCCCCAGGGCCGGAAAACCCCATGGCCCACCCCCGCCGCGAGGGCATTCCGGTCCACCGCCAGGGAGACGGCTTCCCGCACCCTTCGATCCCTCAACGGCGAGTCCGCATTCTCGCTGTCCGGCCAGAGCGCCCAGTTGAGTGTGTGCAAACCGGAGATCTCCCGGAGCTCCCGGTTCCTCCGGAGTTCCGCGATCACCGCGGGATCGTTGAATCCTGCCACATCCAACTGGCCGGCCAGCAGGGCGGCCTTCATCGTCTGCATCTCCGCGAAGAATCGCAGCTCCAGGCGATCCAGGTACGGTTTCCCGCGATCCCAATACCCGTCGAACCGCACGTATTCCGCAAAGGCCTTGGGGTCATACCGGGTGACCCGAAAAGGACCGGTCCCCACCGGTCTCTCGTCCGCCTGATCCTCGCCTACCCTCAGGACGTAGTCCGGGGAGACCACGTCCGTGGCGCCTAACCCCCCCACCCACAGCAACAGGCCGTTGGCCCACCGTTCCAGATGGATGACCACCTCGAAGGGACCACGGACCTCAACGGCCTTCACGATGTCCGGTGCCCGCCGTATCTCGATCTGCTTCTGCAGATTCCACTGAAGCGCCCGTGCGTTCAGCAGCGTCCCGTCGTGAAACCGGATGTTTCTCCGAAGCACCAGGGAGACGGATCTCCGATCCGGGCCGACGCTCCAACGTTCCACCAGGTGCGGATGCGCCCTCCCCCGCACATCCACCCAAAGCGGCGTCTCGAAAACAGGCACCGCGGGCACGGTGCTCCGGGGGGCTCTTCTCCACGGGATCCCGAACAGCCCTTCGGGCAGCTCGTCCCCGAGGCGCAGGATGCCCCCCCGCCGCACCTCGCCCGCAGGGCCCGCTGCTGACCTGCTCGGGAGTCCGAGTCCCGCCAAACAGACCGCGAGGAGAATGCCTACCCATGCCTTTCCCCGCACCCTCATCCCCTCCTTCCTCACCCGAGTACCGGCCGGGCGCCCACGGACGCCCGGTACCTCCTCGCCGCCTCCGAGAAGGGCACCGGACCCACCGTGGCCCGGATCTCCACCGGGACCTCCGGGTCTTCCTCGTCCCCCCTGCCTCCCTCCCCCCAGATCACCACCACCTCCGTGCCGGGTTCTGCGAACTCCCGATCCACCACCCCCACGGTGAGGATCGCATGTTCGTTTGCGCTGTACGCGCCGAAGGAAGAGAATCCGATCCAGGTTCCCGCCTGGCTCACCACTTTGTCGTAGTGCCACGTGGCGTATCCTACCAAAGGCAGGTCGATGAACCTTCCCCGGGTTCCTCCCTCGAAGAGCGGCCGGAAGATCTTCTGGAGCACGTCCTCTTTATTCCAGACCAGGGTCACCTTCTTCCGCCGGGGGTCCCTTGCCTTCTCCTCCAGGGCCTCCTTGCCGACAAAATCGTGGTCGAATTTCACCAGGTGCCCGTAGCCCAGATCCCAAGGGGTGAGGTAGTACTCCTCGATCCGCGTCCCCCAAAAGCTCCCCCCCAGGCTCCCCGTGGCCTCCAGGCTGTCCGCGGAAAGCCACTCCCGATAGGGCCGAAGCCGCTCTCCCGTGTAGATGGCCGGAACCGGAAGGGGGACCCATCCGGTCTCCACGATGCTCACGAGGTAGGCCCGATGCCCCGCTTCCCGCAATCCGAACTCTTGTCCGGCCTCGAGGATGGTGGCCTTCACTTCCTCCGCCTCCTCCCAAGGCCCGAAGATCTCCATCCCCGCCACCCCCGCCATCCCGTGGTGCAGGGCCCATGCGGTTCGGTTCCCGATGCGGATGCTCCCGAAATGGAAGAACGGGATTTCCGGGAGGGGTCCCCCGTTCAGCTTCTCCAGAAGCTTCGGCGCGTTCGGCCCCTGCAGCTGGAAGCGGTACAGCTTCCGTCGGCCGCTCGGATTAAACGAGCTCCGCTCGTCCCGCTCCACGGTGACGTTGAACGTTCCGGACTCCGCGTGGAACTGCACCCAGTTCAGGGCAGGCGGCCTCGCCACGAGCTTGAAGAGGTCCTTCTCCAGGTAAAACAGCACCGCATCACGGATCACATATCCCTCATCGTTGCAGACGAGGAGCTGCTTCGCCCGCCCCGGCGCGAAGTTCTGAAACGTGTTCACCCCGAGCCAGCGGAGCAACGACAGGGCGTCGGGGCCTTTGAGGAACAGGTTCGTCATGTGGTGCGACTGATCGAACAGCGCCACGGTGGTCCGCCACGCCTTCGTCTCCTCAAACCACCCCGAGACCTGCGCGGGCACCCGGGAGAACTCGCCGAAGGTGGACCCCGTCCTCCTCGCGGGGTTGTTTCTCCTCAGCAAGGAAACGACATCGTAGCCCGCCTCGCGCAGAAGATCCTCCAAGCTTCTCCGTCCCTCCGGCTGCATCCTGTCCCCTCCCATGGACTCGGCCTTACGGCCACGGGCCCTGTATGCCCGTACATTCCACCAGGGATGCGGGCATGTACGTGTTCCACGCGTTCCATCCGCGCAAGCGGTAGTCCTCCTCCTCCCACCGGATGGGCTCCCGATCCAGATCGCGCTGGTAATCTCCGGTGAACAGCTCCAGCCGGTTCCCGCTGGGATCCCGGATGTACATACAGAAGGCGTTGCTCAGGTTGTGCCGCGTGGGGCCCAGCTCGATCCGCTCCGACATCCCGCACCGGCTGAGCCGATTGGCGAAGTACGCCAGGTCGTTCCAGTCCGCCACGTAGTAGGCCACATGGTGAAGGCCTGGGGAATTCCCCGTGGCCAGTGCCACGTCGTGGGTCGCCGGCCTCCGGCGCAGGAAGGCACTCCGAATCCGCTCCCCGGAGGTCACGTAGGCGAAGGCCCGGAACCCCAGGGTCCGCTCCCAGTAGGACAGGTGGCCCTCCGGGTCCGGGGTCCGGAGGTGGATGTGGTCGATGCGGAGGGGCCGGGAGCCCGGCGGATGGTCAAGGTGCCGGGTTGGAAGATGGGGCCTGTGACGTGCATCGTACAGAGGGATCTCCTCCATCTCGTGCACGAACTCCACGGGGAATCCCTCCGGAGTCCGTGCTCTCAGCGCTTCCCCTTGCCCGGGCTCCTGCCCCGCAGGCACCCGGTGAACCGGCAATCCCAGGGATCGATGGAGCGCTTCGAGCTCTTCCAGGAATGCCGGAGAGGAGACCCGGAACGCGCAATGGCCGAGTCCGGGAGCGGATGCTGGGGTCAGCCGGAGCGACCACAGATCGAATTCCTCCGATGCCCTCAGGTAGAGGCCGCCTTCCACCCGGAGCGCTTCCGTAAACCCCAGGACCTCCACGTAAAAGCGCCGGGCGAACTCGAGATCCGTCACCCGCAGTTCCACGTGGGCAAGCCGGAGGATCATGCGCGGCTCCTTGCGAGGGTTCGTCCGGACCCAGGGTTCCTTCTCACCGCCCCTTCCCCGCCCTACAGCATTTTGAAGCCGGGTTGTGCACAGAAGTCAAGAAACCCCGCCCGCGGGGGTGGGGGAACCCTCTGCGAGCGCGTTAGACCCGGTCCCTTCCCGGGGACTCCAGGATCCTCTTGCAGGAAGTCCCGGAGCAGAAGTACAGTAGCAGTAAACCGAAACGCGACCTTCGGGGCAGGGTGAGCCGGCCGCAGCGTCGGCGATTCCCGACCGGCGGTGAGCGTCTTTTGGACGCGAGCCCGCGACCCGCGCACGGTCCGAGGCGCGGTGGACGCCGGTGAGCCGCAAGGGCGGCGAGTCCGGGGCCGACGGTACAGTCCGGATGGGAGAAGGTCGGGCAAAACCGGAAGCCTGCTGCCTGCCTGCCGGTTTTCCCTGCGCCCGGAGGTCCCTGCCTTCGGGCGCTGATGCTTGACGATCCCTACTGGATGCAGCGGGCGCTCGCCCTGGCCCGTCTCGCACAGGGCCGCACGAGCCCTAACCCCCTCGTGGGCGCGGTGGTGGTGCGGGAGGGGCAGGAGGTGGGCTGCGGGTACCACGCCGCCCCCGGAAGCCCGCACGCGGAAGCGGTGGCCCTCTCCACGGCCGGCCCCCTCGCCCGGGGCGCCACCCTGTACGTGAACCTGGAACCCTGCAACCACCACGGCCGCACCCCTCCCTGCACGGAGGCCATCCTGGCCGCAGGGATCAGGCGGGTGGTGGTGGCCCACGAGGATCCGGACCCCCGGGTTCGGGGAAGCGGCATCGCCCGGCTGCGCGCGGCCGGGGTGGAGGTGGAGGTGGGGGTGCTGGAAGAGGAGGCCCGCCGGCTCAACGCCGCGTATCTCAAGCACCGCACCACCGGGCTTCCCCTCGTGACCGTGAAGTGGGCCATGTCCCTGGACGGCCGCATCGCCACCCGCACGGGTTCCTCCCGCTGGATCACGGGCCCGCAGGCCCGGGAAGAGGCCCACCGGCTGCGCAACATCCACGACGCGGTGCTGGTGGGCATCGGAACCGCGCTGCGCGATGACCCCGCCCTCACCTGCCGGATTCCGGGCGGAAGGGATCCCCTCCGGGTGGTGGCTGACAGCCGCCTGCGTCTGCCCCCTCATGCTCGGATGCTGCGGGAAGGGAGTTCCCCCGTGGTGGTGGCCACCACGGCACGGGCTCATCCCGAGCGGGCAGAAGCCCTCCGGCGTGCCGGGGCGGAGGTGTGGGTGTGCGAGGAGGAGGTCGGACGGGTCTCGCTGCGGGATCTCCTGAAGCGGCTTGCGGATCGCGGGGTGCTGAGCGTGCTGGTGGAGGGCGGGAGCACCCTGCATGCCGCGGTGCTCCAAGCCGGGCTTGCGGACCGGATCGTGGCCTTCATCGCACCGGTGCTGATCGGAGGACGCGAGGCCCCGGGCCCGGTGGGTGGTGCGGGCGTCGCGGAGATCGCGCAGGCCCTGCGGCTCCGTGCCCTCACGGTGCGGCCCGTGGGGCCGGACCTTTGCGTAGAGGCGGAGGTGGGTGGGGCTTTGCCCGTGCAGACGGCCGCCGTGGGACGTCGGGGGCGGTGATGTTTACCGGGATCGTGGAGGAAGTGGGCCGCATCGCGGACCGCGCCGGAAACCGCCTGTGGATCCGGGCGGAGCGGGTGGTCGGCGACCTCGGGGTGGGCTCCAGCATCGCGGTGGACGGGGTGTGCCTCACCGTGGTGGATCTCCGTCCCCCCGCGTTCGCCGTGGACCTGAGCCCCGCCACCCTGCACCGCACCACCCTGGGCCTGCGGCAGCCCGGGGATCCGGTGAACCTGGAGCGGCCTTTACTGGCCACGGGGAGGGTCGGCGGGCACTTCGTGCAGGGGCACGTGGACGGGGTGGGGCAGGTGGTGGGCCTGCGGCGGGAGGGGGAATCCGCGTGGATGGAGCTCACCGCCCCCCCGGAGGTGGCCCGGTACCTCGTGCCCCGGGGATCCGTGGCGGTGGACGGGGTGAGCCTCACGGTGGCGGACGCGGGGGAGGAGGCCTTCTCCGTATGCCTCATCCCGTACACCCTGCGCCACACCACCCTGGGGGAGCGGCGTCCCGGGGATCCCGTGAACCTGGAGGCGGACATTTTGGCCAAGTACGTGGAGCAGCTCCTGCGCGCCTGGAGGGAGAGGGGATGAGCGAACCATGGATTTCCGTGGAGGAGGCCGCCCGACGGATCGGGCGGGGAGAGCTCGTGGTGGTGGTGGACGACGAGGACCGGGAGAACGAGGGAGATCTGGTGCTCGCCGCCTCCCACGCCACCCCCCAGGCCGTGAACTTCATGCTGCGGGAAGGCCGGGGATTGCTGTGTGCCCCCCTCACCCGGGAGCGGGCCCAGGCCCTTCACCTCCCGCCCATGACCGCGGAGAACACCAGCAAGTTCGGGACCGCCTTCACCGTCTCCGTGAGCGCCCGCCGGGGCGTCAGCACCGGGGTCTCCGCCTACGACCGCGCCACCACCCTGCGGGCCCTGGCGGATCCCGCCACCCGGCCGGAGGACCTGGACCGGCCCGGCCATGTCTTCCCCTTGGTGGCCCGAGAGGGCGGGGTCCTGGAGCGGCAGGGGCACACGGAGGCCGCGGTGGAACTGGTGCGGCTTGCGGGGCTGCCACCCGTGGCCGCCATCTGTGAGATCCTCGCCCCGGACGGCCGCATGGCCCGCCTGCCGGAGCTGGTGGATTTCTGCACGCGTCACGGACTGGGGGTTCTGCGGGTGGCGGACCTCGTGCGGTGGCGGCTGGAGCGGGAGTGCGTGGTGGAGCCCGTGGCGGAGACGCGGATTCCCGCCCACGGGGTGACCTGGAAGCTCGTGGCCTTCGCCCACCGGTACACGGATCAGACGCACCTGGCCTTGGTGCTGGGCGAGGTTTCCGGTGCCGAGCCCGTGCTGGTGCGGCTGCACTCGGAGTGCACCACGGGGGACGTGTTCGGGTCGTGGCGGTGCGACTGCGGGGCACAGCTCGCCGCGTCCCTCGAACGGATCGCGGCCGCAGGGAGTGGGGTGGTGGTGTACCTGCGGCAGGAGGGTCGGGGGATCGGGCTTGTGAACAAGGTGCGGGCGTACGCGCTGCAGGACCTGGGGCACGACACCGTGGAGGCCAACCTGGTTTTGGGCTTCCCGCCGGACGCCCGGGATCACTTGGTGGGGGCCCAGATCCTGCGACGGCTGGGGGTCCGGAGGGTGCGGCTGCTGACCAACAACCCCGCCAAGGTGGAGGCGGTACAGCGGGGCGGGATCGAGGTGATGGAGCGCCTGCCGCTGGTGGCGGGGGTGCGTCCGGAGAACCTGCCGTACCTGCGCGCCAAGCAAATCCGCCTGGGCCACCTGCTGGACGGCGTGGAGGAGCTCCTTGGGACAAACGTTTGAGGGGCACCTCGAGGGACGCGGCCTCCGGGTGGGCGTGGTGGTGAGCCGGTTCAACGAGGCCATCACCCGCTTGCTCCTGGAAGGGGCCCTGGACACCCTGCGGCGGCACGGGGTGGAGGACGTGGACGTGGCCTGGGTCCCGGGAGCGTTCGAGATCCCGCTCGTGGCCCTGCGGCTGGCGCAGAGCGGCCGGTATCACGCGGTGGTCTGTCTGGGGGTCGTGATCCGGGGGGAGACCCCACACTTCGAGTACGTGGCCGGGCAGAGTGCCGCGGGGGTTGCTCGGGCAGCGTTGGAGAGCGGCATCCCCGTGATCTACGGGATCCTCACCACGGATACCCTGGAGCAGGCCCTGGAGCGATCGGGCACCAAGGCCGGAAACCGCGGCCGAGACGCGGCCCTGGCCGCCATCGAGATGGCCAATCTCCTGAGCACGCTGCCGAAGGCCGGGGGGTAGGCGTGACCGAGGATGTGGTGATCGTGGGGGGCGGGATCTGCGGGCTCAGCATCGGCTGGTACCTGGCCCGGGCGGGACGCGGGGTGACCATCCTGGAGAAGGGGCAGGCGGGCCTGGGCGCCACCTGGGCCGCGGCGGGCATGCTGGCCCCGCACGCGGAGGCCGAGCCCGGCGAGGAGTGGATGCTGCCGCTGCTGCGGGCGAGCCGGGATCGGTGGGCGGCCTTTGCCCGCGATCTGGAGACGGCAAGCGGAATACCCGTGGACTACCGGGACGAGGGGACCTTGGTGGTGGCCCTGGACCGGGACGACGTGGAGCGGCTGCGGTTCCTGTACGATTTCCAGAAGCGGCAGCATCTCCCCACGGAGTGGCTGGCCGGGGAGGAGGCCCGGCGCATGGAGCCCTACCTCTCCCCCCGGGTCGTCGCCGCCCTCTACAGTCCCCTCGACCACCAGGTGGACAACGTGAAGGTGGCCCGGGCCCTGGCCGAGGCCTTCCGGCGGGCGGGCGGGCGGCTGCGGGAGAACACGGAGGTGACCCGCATCGTGGTGGACCAGGGCCGGGTGCTGGGCGTGCGCCTGCCGCACGCCTTCCTGGAGGCCTCCACGGTCGTCCTCGCGGCGGGAGCCTGGTCTGCCACCATCCCCGGGTTGCCGGATTCCGTGCGGCCTCCCGTGCGGCCCGTCAAGGGGCAGATGCTGGCCCTGCAGATGCGGCGGGAAGCGCCGCTTCTGCGGCACGTGGTGTGGGGGCCGGAGGCGTACCTCGTGCCCCGGCGGGACGGCCGGCTGCTGGTGGGCGCCACGGTGGAGGAGAAGGGCTTCGATGGCCGTCTCACCGCGGGCGGGATCCTGCAGCTGCTGCGGGGCGCGTGGGAAGTGCTACCGGGGGTTGAGGAGCTCCCCCTCGTGGACATGTGGGTGGGGTTCCGGCCGGGGAGCCGGGACGACGCGCCCATCCTGGGGCCCACGGAGGTGGAGGGGCTCGTCCTGGCCACCGGCCACTATCGCAACGGGATCCTGCTCGCCCCCATCACCGCGGAGGTCATCTCCCACTACCTCCTCCACGGGGAGCTACCGGAGATCGCCCGGCCCTTCACCGTGGATCGGTTCCGGAGGGGCAGATCCGCCTCCCGCGGGCGGGAGTAGCGATCCCTCACGGCGGCTGCGCAAGCCGGGTCCGGAACTCAAGGGGCGTACACCCGAACCGGGCCCGGAAGCACCGGTGGAAGTGGGACAGGCTCTCAAACC
Source organism: Armatimonadota bacterium (assembly GCA_031460175.1). NCBI lineage: Bacteria > Bacillati > Candidatus Sysuimicrobiota > Candidatus Sysuimicrobiia > Candidatus Sysuimicrobiales > Candidatus Sysuimicrobiaceae > Candidatus Sysuimicrobium > Candidatus Sysuimicrobium tengchongense. The sequence goes on from JAVKGW010000001.1 coordinate 83,053, forward strand.
CGCACCGCTCCGCCACCTGCTGCACCGTGTGGTCCGTGGTACGCAGCAGATCCGCGGCCCGCTGCAGCCGGCGCTGCAGAAGGTACTGCTTGGGGGACATGCCGAGGCCTGCACGGAAGAGCCGGCGGAGGTACGTGGGCGAGCACGCCGCGGCCTTCGCCAGTTCCTCCACCCGCACCCGACCCTCCATAGCCTCCAGGAGTTGGAACGCGGGGCACAGTACCCGTAGGGCCCGTCCCTCCTGCATCTGCAGGGGCCGGAACTCCCCGGGGTGTTCGTGCACCGTCCGCAGGAGCAGTTCCATCAACAGGGCCCGGCCCCGCGGCCGCCAGCCCGCGGGCCGGTGGATCGAAAGGCGCACGAGTTCCCGCACAACGCCCGCATCTTCCCTCCCCTCGAGGATCGCGGGGAACCCCAGCACCAGGAGCAGGCACTGGGCCCCCAGGACCCGGGCGGTGAAGTGGACGGAGAGAAAGCGGACAGGGATGGGCGCCTCCGCGGCGTGCGGAACCCCCTCCGGAATGAACAGGAGATCCCCCGGACCCGCGACCAGGGACCGGTTCCCGATCCGCCACCGGCTCCTGCCCTCCAGCACCAGGATGGCGAGGGCGTTGGGCACCGCACGGCGTTCCAGGGACCACCCGGCCTCCCCCGCGTACGCCCTCCCCTCCAAGAACTCGACCTCCGCGTGTCCCCACACCCACTCCCACGCCCCGAGCTCCCCCGCGGGCGGGTAGGGCGGGAATCCGAGCCTCCGATCCGGGATCACCGCCTGCACACTCCCAGGATGCCCCAGGTGGGCCCGGAAGACGAGGGGGTGGATCGGTTCGGGCACGGTTTGGGTCGGCTTCGGCATTTGTCCCCGGACCCCCTTCCCGCACACTGGGGAGTGGACGCCAAGCCCGAAAGGAGGGATATACCGTGTATCTCCGGATTGACCGGTTGCAGATCGAGCTGCCGGCTCCCAAGGAGCCGGACCCCAACGCTGCAGCCGCGGTGCAGGACCTGTTGGGCGGCCGTTTCGGGGAGATGTCCACCCTCATGAACTACACCTACCAATCCTTCAACTTCCGCGGGCACGATCAGCTCAAGCCCTACCGGGACCTCATCGCGAACATCGCCACGGAGGAGCTGGGCCACATCGAGCTCGTCTCCGCCACCATCAACCTCCTGCTCACGGGCGCCACCCAGGCCAGGGATCCGGTGGATGCGCCCCTCGAACCCGGCAAGGACGTGCGCTCCACCTACCACTTCATCAGCACAGCCCAGACCGCCTTCGTGGGCGGCTCCATGGGCGGGTTCTGGCACGGGGACTACGTGTTCAACAGCGGCAACCTCGTGCTGGATCTGCTCCACAACTTCTTCCTGGAGTGCGGGGCGCGGCTGCACAAGATCCGGGTCTACGAGATGACCCGCAACCCCGTGGCCCGGGAGATGATCGGCTACCTCCTGGTGCGGGGCGGGGTGCACGCCACCGCCTACGGCAAGGCCCTGGAGACCCTCACGGGGGTGAACGTCACGAAGCTTTTGCCCATCCCCAACATCCCCAATTCCAAGTTCCCCGAGGCCCGGAAGTACGAGCAGGCGGGCGGGCACCGCACCCTGTACCGGTTCAGCCCCGAGGACTACCGGGACATCGCCCGCATCTGGCGCGGTCCCGCTCCCACGGGGGACGGAGACCTCGTGGTGGTGGACGGTCCGCCTCCGGGAGGACCCGTGCCGGTGCTGCCGCCGCTCCCGGAGGAGTTCGCCCCGGGTCTAAGCCCCGAGGAGATGGCGGAGCTGGCAAAGAAGCTCGCGGCAAGTTAGCACGGTGCACTGGCAGGTGGCGTCACCCGAGGAATCCAGGGCCTGAACGCAGGGCCCGGGCGAAGGGACGCAGGAACTCCACCGCGGCCGCCACGGGATCCCGGGCCGCTTCCAGCACCTGGTAGAGGGCACTCGCCACGATCACCCCGTCGCTGAACCGGGCCGCCTCCTGTGCGTGCTCCGGACGGGCGATCCCGAACCCCACCACCGCGGGGAGGTCCGTGACCCTCCGCACCCGCCGCACGAGGTCCTCCGCCTCCTCGCTCAGCCGGTCACGGGCTCCCGTCACCCCGGTGACGGAGACGCAGTACAGGAACCCCGTGGTGGCCGAGGCGACCGTGCGCAGCCGCGCCTCGGTGCTCGTGGGGGCCACGAGGAAGATGGTATCGAGGCCCTCCGGCCGCGCGGCCCGGATGAGCGGTTCCCCTTCGTCCGCGGGGATGTCCGCGGCAATAATGCCGTCCACCCCCGCCTCCCGGGCCTCCCGGGCGAACCGCTCGATCCCGTACCGGAAAAGGGGGTTCGCGTAGGACATCACGGCGATGGGCACGTCCACCCTGCGGCGCACCTGGCGCACGAGGTCCAGAACGTCCTGGAGCCGCACCCCCCGCGTTAAAGCCCGGTAGGCGGCCCGCTGCATGGTTGGGCCGTCCGCGATGGGATCGGAGAACGGGACCCCGAGCTCCAGGGCGTCCGCGCCGGCCTCCACCACCGCGGGGATCAGACGTTCCAGGATCTTGAGATCCGGATCCCCAACTTCGAAGAACGGCATGAGGGCAGCCCGGCCCTCCGCCCGCAGCCTCTGGAAGAGCGCCCTAAACCGGCTCATGGCCGCCGTGCCGCCGCACCGTGTCGATGTCCTTGTCTCCCCGGCCCGAGAGTCCCACCACGATCACCCCATCCCGGCCGAGCTGCGGGGCCAGGTGTCTGAGATACGCGATGGCGTGGGCGGGCTCCAGAGCCGGCAGGATCCCCTCCGTCCGGGCCAAGAGGTGGAAGGCCTCCAGGGCCTCCTCGTCCGTGACCGCCACGTACTGGGCCCGTCCCGTCTCCTTGAGGTACGCGTGCTCGGGGCCGACACCCGGGTAGTCCAGGCCCGCGGAGACGGAATGCGTGCCGAGCACCTGTCCGGCCTCGTCCTGGAGCACGTACGTGTAGGCCCCGTGCAGTACCCCGGGGCTTCCCGCCACGAGGCTCGCCGCGTGCCGGCCGCTTTGCACCCCGTGCCCGCCCGCCTCCACCCCCACGAGCCGCACGGCCTCGTCCGGAAGGAAGGCCCAGAACAGGCCCATGGCGTTGCTCCCGCCGCCCACGCAGGCCACCACCGCGTCCGGCAACCGCCCTTCCCGCTCCAGGACCTGTTGGCGTGCTTCGGTGCCGATCACGGACTGGAAGTCCCGGACGATGCGGGGATACGGGTGTGGCCCCACCACGGACCCGATGATGTAGAAGGTGGTACGCACGTGGGTGACCCAGTCCCGCAGGGCTTCGTTGATGGCGTCCTTGAGGGTGCGGGTGCCGCTCTGGACGGGGATCACCCGGGCGCCCAGGAGCTGCATCCGGTACACGTTGAGGGCCTGGCGCTCCACGTCCTCCTGCCCCATGTACACCTCGCACTGCAGGCCCAGCATGGCCGCAGCCGTGGCCACGGCCACCCCGTGCTGCCCCGCACCCGTCTCCGCGATCACCCGATGCTTGCCCATGCGTCTCGCGAGCAGGGCCTGCCCCAGGGCGTTGTTGATCTTGTGGGCTCCCGTGTGCAGCAGGTCCTCCCGCTTGAGGTAGATGCGGGCACCGCCCAGGTGCTCCGAAAGCCTCCGGGCGAAGTACAGGGGCGTGGGCCGGCCGCAGTACTCCCGCAGGAGCCCCTCAAGCTCCTGCCGGAACTCCGGATCCTCCCGCAGCGCCTCATAGGCGGCCTCCAGCTCCAGGAGGGCCGGCATCAGGGTCTCCGGGACGTAGCGGCCGCCGAAGGGGCCGAACCGTCCCCGGGCGTCCGGAAGCGTCACCACACCCATGTTTCCTCCCTCCTGGCGTCCGCGCGCCGGACCGCGGCCACGAACGCCCGGATCTTCTCGGGGTCCTTGCGTCCATGCGTCTCCACCCCGCTGCTCGTATCCACCCCGTGCGGCCGAACCCTCCGGATGGCCTCGGCCACGTTCTCCGGGGTGAGGCCGCCGGAGAGGATCAGGGGGAGCTCCAGATGCCGGATCGTTTCCACCAGGGACCAGTCAAAGGTCCGGCCCGTCCCGCCGTAGGTCTCGGGGACGTACGCGTCCAGGAGGAGGGCGCTCACCGGGTAGTCCGCCGCCGCCCGGAGGCTCTCCCCATCGCGGACCCGGATGGCCTTGATGACCCGCCGCCGGATCCGCGCGCACGCCTCCGGCGGCTCGTCTCCGTGGAGCTGCACCGCGTCCAACCCGACCCGGGCGGCCACCTCCTCCACCCGCTCCGGTGGCTCGTTCACGAACACCCCCACCCGCACCACGAAGGGCGGGAGGATCCGGGCGATCCGGGCCGCCTCCTCGGGTGCCACGTACCGGCGGCTTCGGGGCCAGAACACGAACCCCACCGCGTCCGCCCCCGCCTCCGCGGCGGCGCGGGCTTCCTCCGGTGTGCGGATCCCGCAGATCTTCACCCGGGTCATCTGAGCCCCATCTTCCGGTAGACCTCTTCCATGGTGGCCTCGGCCACGGGACGGGCCCGCCGGGCACCCTCCACCAGGATCTCATAGAGATCCCCGGGCCGGCGCAGGAGCTCGTGGTAGCGCCGGCGGATGGGATCCAGCCGCTCGACGATGGCCTCCGCCAGGACCTGCTTGAGCTCGCTGTAGCGGATGGTGCCGGACTCGTACGCCTCCCGGAAACGCGGGAGGTGCTCGGGACCGAAGATCTCCAGCAGGGTGAAGAGGTTCTGGACCCCGGGGCTCGCGTCCTCCACCCGGGCGCCCGGCGCCGGGGGGCCCGGATCCGTCACCGCGGCCCGCACCTTGCGCCGGATCTCCTCCGGTTCGTCGGCAAGGGCGATGTAGCTCCCCGGGATGCTCTTGCTCATCTTCTTCGTGGGGTCGTTGAGGGCCATGATGCGGGCGCCCTTGGTGAGCCGGGCTTCCGGCAGCGGGAACGTCTCCCCGAACTGCTTGTTGAACCGCTCCGCGAGGTCCCGCATGAGCTCGATGTGCTGGAGCTGATCCTCCCCCACGGGCACGAGGCTGGCCTTGTACAGGAGCACGTCCGCGGCCTGGAGGACGGGGTAGTTCAGTAGCCCCGCCATCACTCCCTGCCGCGCCCGGCGCGCCTTCTCCTTGTACTGGGTCATCCGCTCCAGCTGCCCCACGGGGGTGAGGGTGGTGAGGAGCCACATGAGCTCGCAGTGCTGGTGGACGTGGGACTGCACGAACAGCACGGACCGCTCCGGGTCAATCCCGGCTGCGATGTTGGCCGCGGCCGCCTCCAGGATCCGCCGCTGCATCTCTTCCGGCTCGTAGGGCACGGTGATGGCGTGCAGGTCCACGATGCAGAAGTACGACTCGTACTGGGCCTGGAGCTCCACCCACTGCCGGATGGCTCCCACGTAGTTCCCGAGGTGCACGAGCCCCGTGGGCTGGATCCCGGAGAACACCCGCACCGCCTGACGCGGTGCCGCTCCCGACGCCGCACGGTCCACCGTTCCCACCTTCTGCGCCATCTCCCTCACCTCCTCACACCTTCACCGGACGCAGCTGCCGGAGCTTCGCCGCGGGATCCGCCTCACCCGCCAGGGCCGTTCCCACCAGCACCGCGTCCACCCCCGCCTCCGCCAGGGCCTTCACCTGATCCGGATGCGCGATGCCGCTCTCGCTCACCACCAGGATTCCCTCCGGGATCCGGGGGCGGAGGCGGAAGGTGGTCGCCAGATCCACCCGGAAGGTGCGGAGATCCCGGTTGTTGATCCCGATGATGCGGGCCCCGCTGCGCAGGGCGCGCTCCACCTCCTCCTCCGTGTGCACCTCCACCACCGCCGCCATCCCCAGCGCCTCCGCGAGCTCCCGAAGAGCCCGGAGCTGCGCGTCGTCCAGGATGGCGGCGATGAGCAGCACCGCATCCGCCCCCAGGGCCCGCGCCTCGTACACGTGGTAGGCCGCCAGGGTGAAGTCCTTGCGGAGGACCGGAAGCCGGGTGGCTTCCCGGGCGGCCTGCAGGTGTTCCGGGCTTCCCTGGAAGAACGGGCGATCCGTAAGGACGGAGAGCGCCTCCGCCCCGCCGGCTTCGTAGGCCCGGGCGAGGGCGGCGGGGTTCAGATCCTGTCGGATCACTCCCGCGCTGGGCGAGGCGGCCTTCAGCTCCGCGATCACCGCGATCCCTTCCCCCCGGAGGGCCGCGGCGAAATCCCGGGGAGAGGGGGCCGTGAGGGCCCGCCTCTTTACCTCGTGCTCCGGGCACGCGGCCCGGGCCTGCGCGAGCTCCCGCCACTTGTGCTGGACGATCCGTTCGAGGACACTCATCCCCCGGCGCCGGTCTGAGCCCCGAAGTAGGCCCGCAGGGCCGCGAGCTTCGCCGCGGCCGCCCCGGAGTCCACCGCCTCCGCGGCCCGCACGATCCCCTCCCGGAAGTCCTCCGCCGCTCCCGCGGCCACCAGCGCCGCGGCCGCGTTCAGCAGGACCACATCCCGGCAGGGTCCCCGCTCCCCGTTCAAGACGCGTTCTACGCGCTGCGCGTTGTAGCGGGCATCGCCTCCCCGGAGGGCTTCCGGGGACGCCCGCGGAAGGCCCACCTGTTCGGGCTCCAGCGCAAAGGTGCGCACCCGCCCCTCCCGCACCTCCGCCACCCGTGTGGGACCCGTGGTGGTGAGCTCGTCGAGGCCGTCTCCGTGTACCACGTACGCGTGCTCGGCCCCGAGCTCCCGGGCCACGAGGGCGAGTGGCTCCACGAGTCGCGGGTCGTACACCCCGATCACCTGCCGCCGGGCGCCCGCGGGATTGGTGAGGGGTCCCAGGACGTTGAAGACGGTGCGGATGCCGATCTCCCGCCGCGGTCCCACCGCGTGCCGCATGGCGGGGTGGAACCGAGGGGCGAAGAGAAAGCCCAATCCGATCCGCTCGATGGCCTCCTGCACCCGTGCGGGCTCCGCGTCCGCGGGAAGGCCCAGGGCCTCCAGGACGTCCGCGCTCCCGCAGGCGCTGCTCACCGCCCGGTTGCCGTGCTTGGCCACCGACACGCCCGCCCCGGCCACCACGAAGGCCGCCGCGGTGGAGATGTTGAAGGTGTGGGCTCCGTCCCCGCCCGTGCCGCAGGTGTCCACCAGGACCGGAACCCGGGGCGTGATGCGGTAGGCCCGCGCCCGCATGGCCCGGGCGAACCCGCTCATCTCCTCCACCGTCTCGCCCTTCATGCGCAGGGCCACCACCAGGGCCGCGATCTGGGCCGGGGTGGCCTCCCCGTCCATGATCTCGCCCATGACCCGCTCCGCCTCCTCCGCGGAGAGGGAGATGCCCTCCACCGTCTTCCGGATCGCCTCCCGGATCATGATCCTCCCTCCTGCCCACCCCATCTGCCCGTGCGGTGCCAGTCACGCACGAGGTCCAGGAAGTTGCGCAGCAGTGCCTTGCCGTGCTCCGTGAGGATGGACTCCGGGTGGAACTGCACGCCCTCCACCGGTCGGTGCCGGTGCCGCAGCCCCATAATGAGGCCCTCCTCGTTGCGGGCGGAGACCTCCAGCACCTCCGGAAGACCCTCCTCCTGGACCACCAGGGAGTGATAGCGGGTGGCCACGAAGGGCGAGGGGAGGCCCCGGAAGATGGTGCGGCCGTCGTGCAGGATGCGGGAGGTCTTGCCGTGAACGGGCCGCGGCGCAAGCCCCACCCGCCCGCCGAAGCACTGCCCGATGCACTGGTGCCCGAGGCAAACCCCCAGGACCGGGATCCGGTCGGAGAGCTCCCGCAGCACCTCGTTGCTGACCCCTGCCTCGTTGGGCGTGCAGGGCCCGGGGGAGATCACCACCGCTTCGGGCCCCAGGCGGGCGATGGCCTCCACGGTGATGGCGTCGTTCCGGTAGACCATCACCTCCGCCCCGAGTTCGCCCAAATACTGCACGAGGTTGTACGCGAAGGAGTCGTAGTTGTCCACCACCAGGATCATCCCATCCCCCCCGTGCACGCGAGTTCCACGGCCCGCACCAGGGCCTCCGCCTTGCTCACGCACTCCCGGTACTCGGATTCCGGATCGGAATCCGCCACAATGCCCGCGCCCGCCTGCACGTACGCCCGTCCGCTTCGCACCACCAGGGTGCGGATGGTGATGCAGGTGTCCATGGCGCCCGAATAGCCTACGTAGCCCACCGCGCCCGCATACGGCCCCCGGGCCACGGGCTCCAGCTCGTCGATGATCTCCATGGCCCGCACCTTCGGGGCCCCGGACACCGTGCCGTGCGGGAAAACCGCCTGCAGCACGTCGAAGGCGTCCCGATCCGGCTGGAGGATCCCCTGGACGGTGCTCACCAGGTGCATCACGTGGGAGTACCGCTCCACCACCATGAGCTCCGTGGTACGTACCGTGCCGTAGCGGCTGATGCGGCCCAGGTCGTTGCGGGTGAGGTCCACCAGCATCACGTGCTCCGCCCGTTCCTTCTCGCTCCCCCGCAGATCCGCCTCCAGGGCCGCGTCCTCCTCCGGGGTCCTGCCCCGGGGCCGGGTCCCCGCGATGGGTCGCATCATCACCTGATCTCCCTCCAGCCGCACCAGCAGCTCCGGGGAGGAGCCCGCGAGCTGCCCCTCTGGGAAGTCCAGGTAGAACAGGAAGGGTGAGGGGTTGATGGCCCGGGCGGCCCGGTACAGGAGGAAGGGATCCAGGCCTGGAACGGGAAGCGCGAAGCGCTGGGAGAGGATGACCTGGAAGATGTCGCCCGCGCGGATGTACGCGAGACAGCGCTCGACCTTCTCGAGGAAGGACTCCCGGGTCATGTTGGACTGGGCCTGCGGGACCGGCCGCACCTCCGGCGAGGATCCCGGGACCGGCCGGCGCAGCCGCTCCAGGACCTCCTCCATGCGCTCCCGGGCGGAACGGTAGGCAGCCTCCGCGCCTTCCTCCGCGAAGGCGTTCGCGAGGACCCGGATGCGCCGCCGCACGTGGTCGAAGACCACCACGGTGTCAAACAGCCCCATGCGGCAGACGGGAAGGCCGAGGTCGTCCGGAGGCCGGTCGGGGAGCCGTTCCCAGTCCCGCACCAGGTCGTAGCCGAGGTAGCCCACGAGCCCCCCCGTGAACCGGGGAAGCCCGGGGACGGGGACCTGGCGGTACGGACGGAGGACGGCGCGGGCCGCGGGGAGGAAGGGTCCGGGGAAGGTGCGACCGTCCGAGCACCGGACCACCCGGCCGTCGTAGGTGAGTACGAGCTTCGGGCGGGCGCCCAAAAAGGAATAGCGTCCCAACCGTTCCCCGCCCTCCACGCTCTCCAGCAGGAAGGCGTCCGGCAGGTCCCGCAACTTGAGGAAGGCGGAGATGGGCGTCTCCAGGTCTGCCAGGAGCTCGCACGAGACCGGCACGAGATTCCCCTCGCGCAGCATTGCCTCGAATCCCACGGGTCCAGGGGTGATCTCCAGGGTCCTCATGGCCTCCGCTCCCGCGCACGCATGGCCGCGTTTTGAGCCTGTTCCAGCAGCTCCTCCAGCTCGCCCTCCACGAGGCGGCGTTCCACCTGGTCCAGGATCCCCCGCAGATCGCGTAGGGCCCGTCCAACCTCCTCCCGGTTCAGGCGGAGGATCTGAGCCCACAGGGCCGGCGGACTGCTGGCCACCCGGGCAAGTTCTCCGAATGCGGGCCCCCCTACCCCGAGGGACTCGGGTTCTGCCGCGGCGGCCAGGATCACCGCGCATGCCACCAGGTACGGGAGGTGGCTGATGAGGGCCACGAGCCGGTCGTGGACCTCCGGCTGCATCACCACGGGCCGCATCCCGATCGCCCGCGCGAGAGCCACCAGGCGATGCACCGCCTCCCGATCCGTGAACCCCGTGGGCGTCACGATGTACGGCCGATCCCGGAGAAAGCCGGGCTCCGCGGCCTCGATCCCCTGCCCCTCGGTCCCCGCCATGGGGTGTCCTCCCACGAACCGGACCGGCGGCGCGATGCGTTCCAGGGCGGAGACGATGGGAGCCTTCACGCTCGCGGTGTCCGTGAGGATGGTCTGGGGACGCAGGTAGCCGAGGGCCGCGCGGGCCACCCCCACCACCTGCTCCGGGGGAACCGCCAGGAAGACGATCTCCGCCTCCGCGAGGCGACCGAGATCCGTACTCGCCACGTCCGCGGCTCCCCGCTCCACGGCCCGCTCGGCAGCCCGCGGATCCCGGTCGATCCCGATCACGGTCTGCGCGCACCCCCGCTGGCGCAGGGCCATGCCCAGGGCCCCGCCGATGAGGCCGGTCCCCACAATGGCCGCCACCTGGAACCGCACGATTTCCCGCACCCCGGTCCGAGCCCCAAACAAAACCCCTCCCGTCCGCTGGGACGGGAGGGGTTCTCCCGCGGTGCCACCCGCCTTCCGTCGGGTTTCCCCGACGGCCCTCTCGGGACAGGCAACTCCGCCGATCCCGCCTGCCGGGTTCACGGGGCAGGAATCCCGTCGGCGCCTACTGGACCCCTCAGGTCGTTCGGGCCGCCCCTCACGGGCCCATTCCGCCGGCCGGTCGCCGCCGCCTCCCACCTTCCGCGGCTCTCTTGGGGCACCTGGGCCGGCTTACTCGTCCCGGTCCTCGGGTTTGCCCCTAGCATAGCACAGGCCGTCAACCAGGTGGGAGCCGGGGCCTGCGGAGGCGCCTTCGGGTTGCCGCCCGCCAAGCGAGCTCCACCGCCTCCACGGGATCGTCCGCCCGCACGATGGGATCCCCTTCCAGCCCCGGCCGCTCGATCCGCCACGTCCGGAGTCCGACCACGGGAACCTGCAGGGCCAGGGCGTACGCGATCTCCACCAGGGTCCCGTACCACCCCCCGATGGCGATGAGGGCCTGGGAGGCCCGCACCACGAGCACGTTGCGTCCCTCCCCCATGCCGGTGGGGATGGGGATGGTGAGGTAGGGATTCCCCGCCCGCTCCGAGTCCGTGGGCAGGATCCCCACCACCTCCCCTCCCGCCTCCCGGGCGCCTTTGGACGCGGCCTCCATCACCCCGCCCATGCCCCCGCAGATCAGGATCCCGCCCCGCCGCGCGATCTCCCGCCCCACGGTCTGGGCCGCCTCCCAGAGCTGCGGTGTGGTCTGTCGCTCTCCCACGACCCCGATGCGCAGCCGGATGCTCCCTCCCACCGTGCACCTCCGAGATCCCATTCTGCCGCAGGAGGACGCGGAAGGGATCGTGTATCCTGCTCTTGATGCGGCCGCTGGACGGGATCCTCGTGGTGGACCTCACCCGGGCGCTCGCGGGACCGTATTGCACCATGATGCTGGCGGACCTCGGTGCCCGGGTGGTGAAGATCGAATCCCCGGAGGGCGGAGACGACACCCGCGGGTGGGGACCGCCGTTTCTCGGCGGGGAGAGCGCCTACTTCCTCAGCGTGAACCGCAACAAGGAGTCCGTGACCCTCAACCTCAAGCATCCGAAGGGGATGGAGGTCCTGCACCGGCTTCTCGCCCGGGCAGACGTCCTCGTGGAGAACTTCCGGCCCGGGGTGATGGACCGGTTGGGTCTCGGATACCGCGCCCTGCACGAACGCTACCCCCGCCTGGTGTACTGCTCCATCTCGGGGTTCGGTCAGGACGGCCCGTACCGGGCCAGACCCGCCTATGACCTCATCCTCCAGGGGATGGGCGGGATCATGGGGATCACGGGCGAGGAGGAGGGACCGCCGGTAAAGGTGGGCGTGGCCGTGGCGGACATCGCGGCGGGGATGTTCGCCGCCTACGGCATCCTCGCGGCCCTTTGGGCACGGGAACGCACGGGGCGGGGGCAACACGTGGACGCGGCGCTGCTCGACGGACAGGTGGCCTGGCTCACCTACGCCGCGGCCAACTACTTCGCCACGGGCCGGAATCCCCGGCGCATGGGCTCCGCCCACCCCAACCTGGTCCCCTACCAGGCCTTCCGCACCCGGGACGGGTACCTGAACGTGGCGGTGGGGAGCGAGGGCATCTGGCAGCGGTTCTGTGAGGCGGTGGCTCCCGAACTCCGGGACGATCCCCGGTTTTCCACCAATGCGGATCGGGTCCGCCATCGTTCCGAGCTCATCCCGATCCTGGAGGCCCGGTTCCGACAGCGGACCACCGCGGAGTGGCGGGAGATCCTGGACCGGGCCGGTGTCCCAAACGGCCCCATCTACCTGATCTCCGAGGTCTTCGAGGATCCCCAGACCCTCCACCGCGGGATGAAGGTGACCCTGCCGCACCCCACCGCGGGGGAGGTCACGGTGACCGGGATCCCGGTGAAGCTCTCCGAAACACCCGGGGAAGTCCGCACCCCACCGCCGCTCCTGGGTCAGCACACGGAGGCGGTGCTCCAGGAACTGGGGTACGCCCCAGAGGAGATCGCGCGCCTCCGGGCGGAGGGCGCCGTCTAGGTGCTCCTGCGCCGGCTCCTCCCGCTCTCCCTCTTCGCCCGGTACGAGCGGTGGTGGGCCCGGCGCCACGGCCTCGTGGATCTCGCGCCCCACAGCTTCGTGCGCCTGGAGCTGCGCCAACACCGGGGTGATGTGGTCCGGCTGCAGGACGGGACCGTGGTCCGGCCGGGGGACCTGGTCGGGGAGATCCACGTGGACAGCCTGAAGCTGATCGCGTACCACGAGACCACCCAGGATCCCCGGCGCATGGGGTTGCTGTTCGGCCGGGGGATGTCCGAAGGCCTGCGCCTGGTGGCCCGGTACCTGCGGAGCCACCCGGAGTTCCCCGTGGTGGCGGTCCGGGCGGTCACCCTGTACTGGAAGGGAAGCGAGCGGCTGGGCTTCGAGGTCCACCGCATCCGCAACCCCCTCACCCGCTTCGGCGTGAATTTCTGGCTGAAGTTCCTCCTCTGGTATTCCCACCCGGAGGGGTTCCGCCGCAGCTTAGGCCGCGAGCGGCTCCGGGAGCCTCGGGAGGCTTGGATGTCCGCCCGGACCCTCTTCGCCCGCTACGACACCTCACCCGAGGAGGTCCGCGAGCGTCACGGGCCGTAGACCCCGCGCCCGCAGTCCTACAAGGATCCGGGGAAGCGCCCGCAGCACCCGCTCGGGGGTATCCGGGAACCCACCGCGATCGTGCAGGTTCACGATGGCACCCGGGTGGGCGCTTCGGACCACCACCCGCGCCATCTCCTCCCACGAGGGGCGCCACCGGTAGCCCTCTCCCCGCACGCTCCACAGTACGGGTACCAGGCCCTCCTTCCGGCAGACCGCGAGCGCCGCGAGGTTCACCGCCCCCCAGGGCGGCCGGAAGAAGCGCAGGGACCGCCCCAAGATCGCCTCCACCACCCGGTGTCCCCGCAGGATCTCCTCCCGGGTGGCCCGGGGACCCAGAGACCAGAGGTGGCGGTGCGCGTAGGTGTGGCTTCCCAGGGTGTGCCCTTCCGCGAGGATCCGGCGTACGAGCTCGGGGTGCTCTTCCGCGTGGCGCCCCACGAGGAAGAAGGTGGCCCCGGCTCCGTGCTCCGCCAGGACCTCCAGGATCCGGGGGGTGTAGACTGGATGGGGGCCGTCGTCGAAGGTGAGGGCCACCTGGGGCACGGGCGGGCCCGTGCGGACCGCTCCCCGCAGTCGGGTGAGGGCCTGAGCCCCCAGGGTATACGCGGCCCCGAGGCTGAGACCTCCCAACACCAGGGCGCGCGCGACCGCCATGGGTGCCTAGGCCCGGTGGCCCAGGGGAGTCCCCAGGGAACGGGGGAGGAGAAGGAGGTAGCCGACGGCCACGCATGCCAGGACGCCCGACGCCACCCGGAAGGGCTGCGCCGGACCGTACGCGTCCCACAGGATCCCTCCCACCGCCGTGCCGATCGCCACCCCGAGTCCTTCCAGGGCCATGGCAAGCCCTAGCATGGTGGCCCGGCGGTGCGGGGGTAGGAGATCCATCACGAGGGTGTTCCAGGCGGGCAGGAGGGTGGCGTACGCGAGTCCGAGGAGGGCCACCATGGGGACGAGGGCCCAGAGGGAACGGAGATAGGGCAGGATGAAGAGCACCGCGGCCCCGGCTCCGAGGCTGATGGAAAGGACTTCCACCCGGCCCACGTGATCCACCACCCGCCCCAAGGGCACCAAGAGGAGCACGGTGAGCCCGGGCCCCGCGGCCAGGAGGGCGCCGATGCGCAGGGGGGTCAGGTGGAGCACCTCCCGCGCGTAGGGCGAGAGGATGGGAAGGAGCATCCCGCCTCCCACGGTCTGCAGGACCATCCCCGCAAACAGCGGCCACAGCCACCGCACCTCGGACGTGCCGTTTTGCTGCGGCGGCCGCTCCCGGGCCGCCGCCTCCGGACGGGGGAACCCTCTTGTGGCGGGGAGCACCAGGAAAAAGGTGGCCCCCAGGCAACCGAGCACGAACCCGAACGCCACCGCCCCATGAATCTCCAGAAGGAAGTTCGTGACCACAAACCCGATCCCGATCCCCAGCATCCAGCTGGTGAGCAGGGCTCCGACCGCCTCTCCCCGCCGGCCGTCGTCCGTGGCCTCCACGAGCCCGGAGACCACGGAGGGCCAGACCGGGGATGCTCCAAGACCTCCCAGGGCCGCGGCCGCGAGGACGGCCCAGGTCTGTCGGGCCTCCGCCAGAAGGAGCACGGAGAGGATGGACAACCCCAATCCCCCCACCAGGGGAGCGCGTCGGCCCACCCGGTCGATGACCCACCCCGAGGGGACCTTCGTGGCGAGCTCCGTGAAGGAATACGCGGAGAGGGCCAGACCCACCACGGACATCTGGTGTCCCACGCCGAACCGCAGGTGGTTGGGGAGGAGGGTGAAGAGGAGGGCACCCCGGGCACACTCGAAAAGCCCGATGAGGAGCGCGTGCGGACCGATCCGCCGGGAGACCCTCACGCCAGGAGCTCCAGGATCCGTTGAGCCGCCTCCCGGGCCGCGTCCGGACGGGCCGCCCTCTGCGCGGCGTGCCGCATGCGGTCCAGCTCCCCGGGATCCCGCAGAAGCCCGTCCAGCACCTGGCTCAGCTCCTCCGGGTTCCGGGCGACCCGGGCGGCGCCGGCCGCGGTGAGCATCTGGGTGTTCCACTCCTCCTGTCCCGGGATCGGCCGGTAGATCACCATGGGGAGCGCCTTCACGAGGGCCTCGGACACCGTCGCCCCGCCCGCCTTAGTGACCAGGAGGTCCGCGCACGTCATCCACTCCGCCACGTTCGTCACGTACCCCTCTACCCGAACCTCCGGCCGCCGGCGGCTTCGGCGCCGCAGCCGCTCCACGAGCCCCGCATCCCGTCCACAGAGGAAGACCGCCTGCACCCGGTGCGGAAGGCTCAGGATCACCCGGTGCACGTCGAGGATCCCGCCCAGCATCGCGTAGGCTCCCGCCATGACGAGGATCGTGGTCCGGTGCGGGTCCAGCCCCAGACGCGGGGCGACCTCCCGCCGATCCAGGGGGCGGGTGAACTCCGGGAGAACCGGGATCCCCGTGACGAAGATGCGGTCTGCGGGGATCCCGCGGTCCACCAGGCCCGCCCGGACCGCCTCCGAGGGGACGCAGTAGCGGTCCACGTGCGGGTGGATCCACTGGGAGTGGATGGCGTAGTCCGTGAGCACCACCGCGGAGGGGTGGCGCACCTCCCCCTCGGCCTTGAGGTCGGAGACCACCCCGGCGGGCGTGGGATGCACGTGCACCAGGAGGTCGAAGGGGGTGCTGCGGAGGTACGCGGTCAGACGCCGCTTCCCGAGCCGGTTGATGAGCCGCTGGGTGGGGGAGTCCGGTCGGATGTTGCCCGTGGCGTAGTAAAAGGCGCCCCACATCGCGGGCGCGTGCCGCACGCTGGTGACGTACAGGGAGCGCACCATGCGGTTGAGGGCCGGATTCACGAAGGTCTCGAAGAAGTCCACGATCTCCACCCGGATGGCGGGAGAGTGCTCCGCCCAAGCGGCCTGGAGGGCTTCCGCCACCCGCTGATGTCCTCCGCCGTACGTGGCGGAGAGCACGAGGATCCGGGGACCTTCCGGCCTCATCCCCGGCGCATGAGCGCCTCCCGGGCCTCCGACCCCGTCCCCTGCCAGGGGAGGGCGTCCGGGGGGAGCAGGACCCGGATGCCCCGCGGCACCACCCGGGCGTGCACCCGGGTGAAGGTGCCCAGGAGGTTCCCGTCCACGTGGGCCTCCACGGGCCGCTCCGCCACGAGGGTGACCTCCCGGGCCCGCTGGATGAGGATCTCCGGGATGGGAGTCCGCCGGATCATCTTCACCGCCACGTTGAAGGACCGGACCCGCCGCATGTCCCGCACCACGTACAGGTCCAGCAGGCCATCCCGGAGGCTCGGGGAGGGCAAGGACGGCACCCGCTCCCCGTACATCCGGCCGTTCACCCCCGCCACGAACAGGACCCGGCCCCGAAAGGCATCCTGTTCCGTGAACACCTCCACCTCCAGGGGGTCTCGGCTTGAGGCGATCTCCAGCAGGGTGGCCAGGTAGTACACCGCGCGTCCTCGCAGGAGCACCCGGTCCCGGAGGCGGTGCGCGCCCGCGGCGACCCGGGCATCGAACCCGAACCCGAAGAGGTTCAGGAAGTACCGGTCGTTCACCCGCGCGATGTCCACCTCGCCCGCTATCCCTTCCGCCAGCACCGCGGCTACCTTGCTCGCGCTCCGCGGGATGGGTAGGGCCCGGGCGAACTCGTTCGCGGTCCCCGCGGGGACGATCCCCATGGGGATGCGGGATCCGCCCTGCATGATGCCGTTCGCGACCCCGTTCACGGTCCCGTCCCCGCCCACCGCCACCACCGCCCGGAAGCCCGCGTCCGCGGCATCCGCCGCGAGGGCCACGAACCCCTCAAAGCCCGTGGCGTACCGCACCTCGTGGGCCACCCCCCGGGCCCGCAGGGCGCGCACCACCGCCGGCAGCAGGTCCGAAGCGCGACCCGCGTACGGATTCACGACCAGCAAGAGCGGCTCGTTCAAGTCGCTCCCATTCTACGTCCCGCCTCCTCCCCGTGCCACCGCCGGGCTCTCATCCGGAAGCGAGCCTTCGGTCCAGGCACTCGAAGAACTGGGCCGCGAGCATGCGGGCGATGCCGGGGATCATGCGGCTCCCGATGGTGAGAGCCCCCCCCACTTGCACGTCTCCCGACCAGCGCACCTCGGTCTCCTTCCCTCGGTCCAGGAGCTCCAGCTGGCCCGTGGCGCGCACGAACCCCGGAGCCCCGCTCCCCTCCACCTGGACCGCGTACCGATCCGGCGGGGTGCGCTCCGTGATGCGCAGCTTCCCCCGGTACGTCCCCCGCACCGCCGCGATGCCGATGGACAGGGTGGCCTCGAACTCGTCCGGGCCCAAGGGCCGCAGCTCCTGGAGTCCCGGCGTACAGGACGCCAGGGCCTGCGGGTCGTCCAAAAGCTTCCACACCTGCTCCCGGGGCGCGTGCAGGATCTGCGTTCCCTCCACTTTCATCGCTCCCTCCGAGCCTCGTGGATTGGCAGGGTCACCGGTTTCGGGATTTTCTCCGGATCCTCCCGTAAACCCTATCATACGGGGACGCCTCCATGGCCAGGGGCGTCGAAGGACGACACCGCGGAGCGGTGCTCGAGCGGGAGGTCGGCTGGAGGTCGCGTGGTATCATGAGCTGGGTGCGTGCCCCGGTCGTCTAGCCAGGCCTAGGACTCCGGTCTTTCAAGCCGGCAACACGGGTTCGAATCCCGTCCGGGGCACCAGCCGCGACAGGTCGCAGACATCGTCGCTGCGCCGTCCTGGTCCACCCACCGCCCACACCCCCAGGGAGCGCACGGGGCACCGCGAAGGTGAGAATCCGGTGAGAACATGGCGGCCCTCCGGCGGGTGGTCTACCGCGGGCCGAGGGGTCCGGGCCGAGGGGTCTGACACCTGGGGTCAGACCCCCGAGGTGACTTCTCCGTTCACCCGCACCCGCACGTTCACGGGGATGCCCTGGCGGACGCTCGCGGTCACGACGCAGAAGTCCTCGAACAGCGCCAGGCACCGGTCCACGGCGCCGCGTTGAGCGGGGTCCACCCCGGACAGGTCGAGGTGCGCCTCCACCCGGCTGATCCGCCACCGGCCCCGCTCGTTCCGCCGGACCTCGACGTCCACCGCCGCGGACACCTCGCCCGCGACCCGCGCCCGGTCCAGGCAGAACCTGAGGCTGCTGGCCAGGCAGTGTCCCAGGGCTGTGGCAACCAGCCGCGCGGGGTTGGGGCCTGCACCCTCGCCCAGCGGCGGGGGTTCGTCCACCACGAAGCTCCACTCCGGCCGGTCCATCTCCACCCGGAACCGGTAGCGGCCCTCGGGCCGCAGGGCCACATGGGCCCGCATGACGTCCGCCGCTTCCGCCATGGCCGAGCTCCGTCAGATCCGTCCAGGAAAGCTCACGCGCGCGGCCTCGCGCACGTGTTGACGCCCAGCAGCGCCCACAGGGGGCACCACCCGACGACCCCCGTCACCAGACCCACGGCCGCCACCGCGTACAGCACGTACGCCAGGGCCGAGGCACCCTGCCGCAGCCCCAGCCACAGAGCCACGAGCCCCACCACGATCCGGATCGCCCGGTCTACCGTTCCTGCGTTGCACGCCCGCATGACCTTCCACCTCCTCGTAGGCCTTATACCATACCCTGTAGGGTATTATCAAGGCCACCCCTGCGACCTCCGGGCCCACCGACTCCTCAGACAGGCCTCCCAGCCTCATTGTGCGCCACCCCGTCCATCTCCCCGTTGACTTCCAAACCGCCGGGCTGCAGCGTTCAATCTTTTCGGGCAACACCCTCGGCGCGGTGTACTGGAGCGACGGCAAACGGGAGGCTCCCATGCTGCCTGACCTGCCCGCGTTGACCCGCTGCCACGGCTGCGGCCAGCTCTACTGGCTGGAGGACGCCGAGCAGCTGGGGGAGCTCGACGTGCCGGGCCCGGGACGGCAGCTCCCAGAGGAGTGGTATCGGGCGCCGTTGGCACAGGCACCGGGCATCGAGGGCTACGCGGAAGCTTTGAGGGGCGGTCTTGCGTCCGGCCGCGACAGAGAGCAGTACCTGCGGGTCCGCCTGTGGTGGGCCATCAACGACCTGGTCCGCGGCCGGCCCGGCGCGCAGATCCCCGCGGAGTACCGTGACCTCTTCTACGAGAACCTGCGCGGGCTGTTCGCTCTGTTGGACGAGGACAACCCCAACGAGAGGGTGCCCAAGGCGGAGGTGGCCCGCCAGGCCGGGGACTTCGCGGAGGCCCTCCGCCTGCTGGAAGAAGTACCGCCGGGATTCCAATGGGCCGCAAACGTGATCCGGGAGCTGGCGAGGCGCGGTGACGCGAACGTAGCGCTCCTGAACCCAGACGGCTCCTACTCGAGGTGAACCCGGGGTACACGCATAGGGATCCCTTGAAGCCGCCGCAGGCGGCCGCACCTGGGTTGCAAACGTTCGGCGTCCACGAAACCATCATCCCGGCGAGGGAGGCCGGGGTGCAGCGACTACGGCCGCCTTGCGCGCAGCCGCTGCCCGGCCCACCGGACCAAAGCCTCCTGCTGTCCCCTTTCCGGACAGGAACCGGCCTGCTTCACCCGCTGGGTGGCCTGCTCCACGTCCAACCCCAGGGCCAGCAGCACGCACGTCGCGAACATCCCCGTCCTGCCGACGCCCGCCGCGCAGTGGACCAGAACCCGCTCGCCCCGCTTCAGCCGGTCCGCCACGTGGGTCACCAGCCGCAGGAACCCCTCCCGGTCCTCCGGCACGCCGTGGTCCGGCACCTCCAGGGCCTCCTCGCGCCACGGCAGCCTGCCCGAGCGGAGCAGCCACGCGTACTGCGGGGAGTTCGCCGCGACCTCGTGCAGCGGCGTCAGCCGCACGACGGTCGTGATGCCCAGGCGCCGGGCTTCCGCCACGGCCTCCTCGAACGGCTCGCACCGTCCGGGCATGGAGTGCAGGTACAGCCGCCCCTTGGTCCCCTCGGGGAGCCGGACCTCGCGGAACACGACCCCTCCTGACCCGGCAGGACCGTCGCCCGCCGACCGTCTCGGACCTGAAATTTGCCAGAGGCAGCGGAGCCCGAGCAACGGGTGGCCCGGCGCCCAGGAATTCGCCCGGGACCAGGCGAAAGGACTCCTTCGGCGCACCACTTGAATCGATTCCCGGTTCCGGGCGCATGCCCGGGCCGGCGAGGAGGCGGAGATGGCACAGGAGGTGCGGGTCTACGAAGCCCACGCCCGGTCTTCCGGGACCTTCGGCCGGGTGATGGGCTCCATACGGAACCACCACCTGGTGGTGGACGGGCCCGTCCAGAACGGGTGTCCCGGGGAGGAGGTCACGCCCGGGGAGCTGTTCCTCGCGGGGGTGGCGAGCTGTGCGGTGGAGCTCGTGGAAGTCCTGGCCCGGGAGTTCGGCTTTCCCGTGCCCCGGGTGGAAGCCCACATCGCGGGCACCGTGGACCGCTCCGCGCCCGTGCGGCCGGACCTCACGGTGTTCAACGCGGTGCGGCTGGACCTCGTGCTTTCAGGGGTCTCCGCGGCGCAGGCGGAGGCGCTGGTGGAGGCCTTCAAGCGCCGCTGACCCCTCTACGGCACGGTCGCGGTCGCGACCCCCCAGGTTACGGTGCACTGGCAGGTGGCGTCAGCCGGCGAGTCCGGAGCCTGAGGCCCAGGAGCCCGACGAAAGGCCCCGACTTCAGCCGTGGGGTCTACGACTCCACCGTCTCATACTTTATCCGTCGAGCCTCTGTCACCCGCCTGGACGCATCCAGGATCTCCAGAGAGACGAGATTCCCGTGGTCACCGTAGTCCACGATCACTCCGGGCTTGTTCTCGTCGCTCTCCGTCACGGAGACGTCCTCCCGGAGGATCACGGTCAGGGTATCCGTCCTCCGGTCGTAAATCACCTTCATGCTCCTTGCCTCCAGTACTTCGAGATCTTGCTGGTGCGATAGACCGTTACCATCTCCGCCGGGGTGCGGTCTACGTCCACGATGACCCGCACGAGGTACACCTTTCCTCCCAGTTCCATCCGGGACTGGCGGACCGAACGGCCGGGCCGGAGATCGAAGGTCTGCTCTGGTCTGGCCATGAATTGCCTGGCAACGTCTTCGCCAGTGCGCCGGCGCTCCACTACAACCGCCGCCGGCCCACCTGGGCTACCGAACCCGGGGCCGCCCGCCTGTCGAGCTGTTCTGGGCAATCACGGGGAGGAGAGGTCATGATCAGGCCCCAAACCGGTGATCTGCGCCACCCTGTGGCCGTGGATCGCAGTACACAAGCCCGCGGTTCGGGGCCGGCTCGGGCTGGAAGCTCGCGGAGTGCGTTCTCCCCCTTGCACCGCGATCCCTACGTAATGCAAAATGTGTGGCGACATGGACGCGGTCGACCTCGTTCGACTCAACCTTCTGTCTCCCATGGTACTGGCCTTCTTCCTCGGAGCGGCGGCTCGACTGCTCCAGAGCGACCTTGCATTCCCGGAGGCCCTCTACACCGCGTTGTCCATCTACCTTCTCTTCGCCATCGGCTTCAAGGGTGGCGTCGAGCTCTCCAAGACGACCGCGGCTGCTGTCCTCTGGCCTGTCCTGGCAACTTTGGCCCTCGGGCTCGGCCGTCCGCTCTTGAGTTACGTCTTCGCGCGACGGTTCCTTCGGGTGAACCGCATCGAAGCCGCTGCGCTCGCGGCTCACTACGGATCGGTTTCCGCGGTGACCTTCCTCGCCGCCCTCGGATTCGTACAGGCAGCCGGCGACCGGGTGGAAGGGTTCCTGCCGACCCTGGTGGCCGTTCTCGAGGTGCCGGGGATCGTCGTGGCCCTCCTGTTGGCGAAACGGAAGGGTGGCTCCCCGGGCGCAGCCCTGCGAGAAGTTCTCACCGGAAAGAGCGCGGTGCTCCTCGTCGGAGGGTTGCTCGTGGGCTTCCTGTCCGGGGAGCAGGGCATGAAGCAGGTGGCAGCCTTTTTCGTAGAGCCCTTCCAGGGAGCACTCACCCTGTTCCTCATGGACCTGGGTATGGTGGCAGCCGCGAGGCTCCGCAGCTTCCGCGATGTCGGCCTGCGGCTGGTGCCCTACGGAATCGTGTTGGCTCTCGTCCACGGAGTCGCGGGTGTGTACCTAGGGCACCTGGTGGGACTTTCCGTCGGCGGGAAAACCGTCTTCGGCGCGATGGCGGCGAGCGCGAGCTACATCGCCGCCCCAGCGGCGGTCCGTATCGCACTCCCGGAGGCCAACCCCAGCGTGTATCTGGCAGCGAGCCTGGCGGTCACGTTTCCATTTAACCTCACGTTGGGGATCCCCCTGTATCATGCCCTCGCCCGAGCGCTTGGAGGTTGAAGGTGGAACTCGTCCGTCTAAAGCTCGTGACCATCGTGGCGGAAGCCGTCCTGGAGGAGCGCCTGGTAGACGATCTGAGGCGCCTGGGCGCGAAAGGCTACACCGTGACAGACGCCCGAGGCGAGGGCTCCCGGGGACTGCGCACCATGGACTGGGAGGGGAAGAACATCCGACTGGAGACCATTGTGAGCGAGGAAGTGGCGGAACGAATTCTCGCCCATCTCCAGGAGGCCTACTTCCCTCACTACGCGATCATCGCCTACGTGGAGAACGTCGAGGTGATACGCGGGAAAAAGTACGTCTGAAGACGGACAACTGAACACCCTACCGGCAGTACTGGCTTTTCGAGACGTCACGTCGTGGCCACCACCTGTCCTGGGCGAGAGCCCAGGAGGCAGCCGGCGGTTGCATCCGCCATCGAGAATCCGCCACGCTCGGCCCAGGAGGTCCAGCCGACCGCGCGGCGCGTAGCCACCCTGAAGCTGTGCGCGGCGGGGCGCACAACAGGCGCAGAAATTCTTCCACGCTCAGCCCCGCGTACCGGAGGATGGCCCGGAGGGTACCGCGATCCAGCTCGTCGTGGTCCGGGACAACTTGCTCACACGACCACCACCACGGGCTCGCACCGGAGAAGGCGCGCTTATTACTCACTGCGCCCCTCAGAACATCTCCGAATCTCCTCGACATACTCCGCTGGTAGACCGTGCTCCTTCGCCCCCTTCAGGATATGGTCCAAATACTCTCGGGTCGGCCGTAGACCTGCGCTAACCTTTTCGCGATTGGCAATATAGGTCTGTGCATGGATGATTTCACCTTCGCGAGTCATCACCTCCACTTGCCTTCGCTCGTAATGACCGGGTACCCCTTCACAACGATCCAGATAACTAAGTTCTGCGCTCGTCAGTCGATAGACGGCACCCCACACCTGACTGCCACCGCGCGGCACGATGTTAGCCTTACCAGACCCATCGTTACCCTTCTTATTGAAGGCAAACCTGTAGTCCCGCAGATAGCCGACCTTGGAGTCCACCCTATCACGACCTATGCGCTTGTGTAGGCGGTCTGAATCTAGGTTGGACCCGTACGCAAAGTACCACACAGTGTCATCTTGCATTGCCCACCGACCCCCGCTTCACATGAGAGCCACTACTGCCCTCCCGTTCCCTACCTAACCTACTCCCTCTCGAACCCGTGGCTGGTGAACTTCAGCGTCCGGCAGTTCTCCGTCACCACCCGCACCACCCGCTCCGGCACCCCCTCCGGTACGGTGGCCTCGATCTCCAGCGTCACGCGCACCTGTGCGCCCGGCAGGCCCGCGAGGTGTGCGACCACCTCCTCCTGGACCCGCCCGGCCTCCGCCCCCGCCCGCAGTGGGTCCAGGACCACGCTCCCGTGGAACCGGCGGAAGACCACCCTGGGGCCTACCACCGTTTCCGTGCCGGTCTCGCCCCCGGCGGTGGCTTCCGTGGTCACCGCCTCGCCAGTGTCCCCTCCTGCCCTGGCCTCCCTGCGCGGCTCCTCCGACTTCCGCCGTGCCTCCTCGTCCAGTTCCCGGCGCGCCACCTCAGGGCGAACCACCAGCCCCGCGGGAGCATCCGCCGACAGGGGTACGTGCTGCCCCGCCCGCAGGCCCCGGTACCGCCCCGCCCGCTCGTCATACGAGTCCGCGTACGCGAACCCGTCCTGCTCCCACGTGAGGAGCGCTACGCCGCTGGAAACCGCGGTTACCAAGACCGACGGGTCCCTCAGCCGGGGCAGGTATACGTACCGCGCGAAGTCCTCCACCAGCTGCCGCACCTCCACGTGGTCGCCCCGCCACAGCGGGATCCGGTCGAGTTCCTGGCGGAGGCGCGGTCCGCCAAACACCGTCACCAGCAGCTCGTCCCGCAGCAACCGCTTGCTCGCCCGCTCCGCCAGACCCTCGTTCCCCTGCAGCCGGACTTCCTGCCAGGCGACCTCCGCCGTCGGGTCAGGCTGCACCGGCACCAGCAGCCAGCAGAAGGTCTCGGGCAACCGTGCTTTCACGGTCAGGTCGCTCGCCTGCTTCTGCTGCTCCGCCTGCCGGACCTGGTGAGGCGTGAGGTCCAGAGCCTCCCTGTCGTCCAGCACCGACTCCCACGCCAGGTAGCGCCGGACCGCCTCGTCCAGGTCCTGCACCCGGGCCCGGTCCGCGGCCAGGAACACCAGCGTGTTCCGGTACAGCCGAGGCCCTGCTCCCCGCGACTCCAGGATTTCCCGGGCCCGCCGCTGGGCAGGGCTTTCCTCGCCCCGCGCGTGCGGGAATTCCAGGCCCAGCACCACCAGGCGCGCGTCCAGGTCGTCGGGCACGTCCTGAGGGGACTGAGGGAAAGCGTGGACGCGGCTGAAGGCCCCGCTCTTCCTCACGTCCTCCCGCACCCGGCGCTCCACCTCCCGCGCCACCTTCTCGGGCTCGCGCCTCAGCTGCTCTGCCCGGCCCTCTGCCAGACTCGTGACGTTGGGCTGGGTCGAGTACCAGTAGCGCACCCCGTCCTGGTACAGGAAGGTGGCGTCGCCCGTGAGCCTGCGGAGCGCGTCCCCGAAGATCTGGGGGGTCTCCCCGGGCGCCACGCACCCCAGCCGCACCCGTCGGTCCTCGATCCCCCGGTGGGCGGCCTGCTGCGTGGGCGCGGACCCCAGGAAGATGGTCCGCGCCACGCGGCGGCAGGCGTGGTACTTCCCGAGGTTCGGCACCTCTCCGTCCAGACGCACGGGCAGCGAGTTGGGCCCGTCCACGTCCTTGTCGATCACCGGCACCCAGTTCTCGGACAGGTACCGGGTGAGCTCGAACTGCACCCGCGGGTCGTCCATGGGAATTGTGGAGGGCAGAATGAGTGGGCTCCTATCCCCCCGCTCCCACAGGCTGTGGATCACCGCGGCCATCAGCCGCAGGACGCCTCGGGTCCGCTGAAACCGCGGCAGGCTCCCCCAGTCCTCGTACAGGCGCGCGAACACCTCCGGGTGGATGGGGTAGGCGTCCTTAAGCTTGCGCTCGTAGTCCGGCTCGCTGCACTCCGGGGGGAACTCCGCCTTCTGTGTGCGGTAGAGGTCCGCGAACGCCCGGGCCACCACGTCCCGCGCCTTGAACTGCTCGGGATCCCTCATGGGCTCGAACAGCCGACGGCGGACGATCTCAAAGGTCTCCTCTTGCGTGGCGGGCCGCCAGGGCGCCTCCATCCGTCCGATCACGTTGCGCAGCCGGTCGAGCGCCTCTCGGCCGCGGATCCCACCCACCTCGATGTCCTCCGCCTGGACGTACGGGGATACGGGGTCGCTGGCGGGGAGGGCAATCGCCACGAGGCACGCGCGGGCCGCCCGGGCGCACTCGGTCAGCGCCTGGGCGAAGGTGAACTGGGTGTCGAAGGTGCCGCCGGGCAGGTCGGGTGTGTCGTGGAGCTGTCGGGCGTAGGCCACCCACTCGTCGATCAACACCAGACACGGTCCGTAGGTGTCGAACAGCTCCCGCAGCGTGTCCCCGGGGCTCGTGGCCTTCTCGTCGTCCGCCGCCACCCGAGCGTACGCCCTGCGGGCCTCCTCCAGGCCCCCGGCGGCGAAGCCGAGCTGCCAGGCGAGCTCGCCCCACAGCGTGCGGACCACCGTCCCGTCGGGTTTCACCGTGGGGTTGCCCGGGGAGATACGGCTTCCGACCAGGGCCACCCGGCGCACCTGCGGTAGCCGGCTCACCCCCGCCTCCGCCATCACCGCGTCCGCACCCGGGAGCTCCGCGGGCGGCCTTCCGGAGAAGAGGTGGTACAGGGCGATCATGGCGTGGGTCTTACCGCCCCCGAAGTTCGTCTGCAGCTGCACAACGGGGTCGCCCTTGCCTTCGGACAGCCGAAGGACCGCATTCACCAACAGCCGCTTGAGGTTCTCCGTCAGGTACGTGCGCCGGAAGAACTCCACGGGGTCCTGATACTCCGAGGAGGCCTCGCCCCGGTACACCTGCCACAGGTCGGCCGCGAACTCCGCCTGCTGGTAGCGGCCGCTGGCCACATCCGGGTGCGGGCTGATGACCTCCCGCCACGGCTTCAGGGCCCCGGCTGTAGCGGCCTCCACCAAAGACCCGCCCACCTTTCGCCGCTCCGCCCGCACCTGCTCCTCGAACCGAACCCGGAGCAGCTCCATCTTCATCCGCTCAAGCTCCTCCACCTGGGGAGCGGAGACGGCCGAGAGCAACCGACTTGCGGAGTCCAACACGCGGTAGGCGTCATCTGTGCTGAACGCCTCCTGGTGAGCCCACTTGTTCCGCCAGTCCCGTAGCTCCGAGACGAGACTGCGCTCCGCCTGACCCAGGGGCCGCCGGAACACCTCGTCCCACCCGGCCCCCATGACTTTCAACAACGCTGCCACGTCCCAGTCCCGAATGGGCTTACTTGCCACGTTTCGGTCGTCCCCCACAAGGCGCAGAGCTTCCGCCATTGCTTGACCCCGGTACTGTCCCCGGAGCTCCCGCTCGACAAACGGCCCCAGGCCCGCCCGCAGCAGGTCCAGCGCCTTACCTACCCGCTCGTGGTTAGTCACCGCCATGGCTCACCCCCCAGCCCCTATATCTCCACACCGCGGCTGCGAAAGTCTACGATGATGGAGTCCAAGACCCCGCGGGCCTCAAGAACGGCACGATTCGCGTCCTCGCGGGTTGCTTCTGGCCAGTCCCCAGGGTAGCGGGCTTCAATAGCCCAGACCGTCAGTTCGGAAAGATCCGGGTACTGGTCCTTCACCCGCCAGCCGGCAGGCAGCAAGTCGCGCAACGCGTTCAGGTTATGCCGAAAAAGGGTCTCTGCCTGCCTCAAGTCCTCCATCGCAAACTTGAGCCAACGCAACGCCTCCTCCGTCCACTTAGCCGCGTTCATACACCACCCTGCCCTCACGCAACGCTGATCTGAGGACGCTTCCCGGCACGTCCCCGCGACGGTCAATTTCGGCCGGGCTCGTGACGATCACATCTACGGCGACAGGCATCCCCTGGGGATCACGCAGACCGTTCAGGGCACGAAGCGCCTCCACCATAGCAGTGCGTTTGTCTCGAACTTCCGGCAAAACGACGAGGAAATCAAAGTCACTCCATCTTCCCGCCTCTCCCCTCGCCCGCGAGCCAAAGAGAATGATGCGCAGAGGCTGGAGCCGCTCGACGATCCGCCGCACCGCAGAGTCCAGGACCGGGTCGCGGAGACCCGCTGTACTCTCGTCCCTATTCACGTTCTCCTCCCTCCCCCGTATCCGCAAACAGCCGGACGCCGACGGGCAGCTCCTTGCGGGCGAGGCGAGCGACCTCCGGCCACCCCAGCACCAAGGCGTTGTAGGCCTGCGCGTCCTGGGACCTGCCCTTCTTCTCCGCGATTGCGAACAGGCGGGAGGCGAGATCGCGGGCCAGCTCCCCCCGGGAACTTGGCCTAACGAAATCACCCCACCACCTCATTCCCTCGAAAGTCAATCGACTTCACGGCAATCCGCCCGTGCTCTCCGGGCTGGAAGGGGAAGGAGCGGGTGTCCCGAAGCTTCTCAAACGCCTCCGGCTCGATCCAGGCCTTAAGCGCCCGCCGGAGCCCCTCCAGCTGTTGCGTGATTTGTAGGCAAGAAAACAGATACGCTTGCCGAAAGCAAACATCCTCAAGTGTCCTCCTTCGTTTGCATCGCGCCGGGGTCCAGGCCGAGCTCCCGCAGAGCGGCCTGGATCTCCTCCAGCCGATTGGGCGGGATGCCCCCTTCCGGGGCCACTTCAACGCGCACACGCAGGCGCAGGCTGGGGTCGGTGGCGAAGTGGGTGAGCACCTTCATGTAGAACTGCGACCACTTGTGCGGCGGAAGTTCGCCTTCCCAGAAGAGGCGGCGCGGCGGGGGTGGCGGTGGCGGCGGGGGTGGGGGCGGAACTGCGTCTTTCCGAACACGGACTACAGCCCTTGCCGTTAAGGCCCCGCCTCGAGCTTCGACTTCAAACTCTCCCTCTTCAATCCCGGCCACAAAGTTCCCGTTGCTGTCAATTTCGCCCCCTCGGGCTGACCAGACCACGCTTTCGATGCGCCGGCCATCCTGGTCAAGTGCCTGAAATTGAACGCTCCCGCCCGGACGAAGTATCACCTCCCCAGGCTCGATTCTGAGCTGAGCAGGAGGGGGAGCCTTCTTTGTTGTAATAAAGACATCTTCTGCAAACTCCACACTTTCCGGGGTGAAGGTGGGGTCGTTCCAGATGATGGGGCCGCCCATCGAGAAATACCCGAACTTGCCTTCCCGCACGCCCCGGGCGATGGTGTTTTTGAGGACATCAGGATGGAGAAGCCGCGGGAGCCGCGGCGAGGCGAAGAAGGCGTCCCGCACCGCCCTGGTGCTCCACTCCTCCAAAGCGGGCGGCCAGTGGCGGACCAGGAAGTCCGGGCTGATGGCCTCTTCCAGCAGGCCCTCCTGCTTGAGGCGGGAGAGGATGAGGCTCGTCAGGGACTCCGAGGCGCTCGGGTGCAAAAGCCCCAGGTCCACCTCCCGCATGTCGTTGTCCTCCCCTAGAAGGAGCACGCGCCGGTAGGCCCGCCACACGCCCTCCTTCAGGTTCCGCCCTGTTCGTTGCTTTTTCTCCCTGAGCTCCTGCAACTGGGAATCGTCCAGCCTGAGCCGCTCCCGCTCGGCGGGGTCCTCCAGGCTTTCCAGGGCAAGCAGGGTCCTGGCCTCATCCAGAAGCTGGGCGTCGCCTTCGGCCACGGCGAAGATAAGCCCGCTTTTGTAGGTCCGCCCCCGCCCGCCGCAGTTCTGGATCATGTCCATCACCAGCCGGCGGGTCTTCTCCCGCAGGGCGTTCTCATAGCTGTGCTCCGGCGCCAGCACCACCAGCCTCAGGGCGGGGACGAGGACGAGGGTAGCTGCCTCTACCCGGTCTTCCCCCGTACAGGCCTACGCAACGCGCCCGGGCGCTATAGCGTCAGAAAAGACTCGGTTGCCTATCGCCGGTCTGGAGGGCAAGGGCAACCCGATTGTAAGGCTTGCCCTCCTTATCGGGGAATGCCCAGAGGTTGAATCGGCGGTGAAGCCTGAATTGCTGCTTCCATGGCGGTTGCTGCAGATCCTGATACCAGTGAGCCACCATCCTTCCGAGGTCGCGTTTCACAGGTCGGGAAGAGCTCCCCACCATCGCTTGTTGCGTCGCGCCAAGAAGCAGGTCGCAGAATTGGAGGAGATCGTTGTTCGTGGAATCCTCCAACCTCAGGTGCAATTTTACTGCAGGATAGGGTTTGCCTTCCGACTTTCCTAAGAGTGCGTCCAATTCAGCTCGGAAGGGAAGATAAT
Source organism: Armatimonadota bacterium (assembly GCA_031460175.1). NCBI lineage: Bacteria > Bacillati > Candidatus Sysuimicrobiota > Candidatus Sysuimicrobiia > Candidatus Sysuimicrobiales > Candidatus Sysuimicrobiaceae > Candidatus Sysuimicrobium > Candidatus Sysuimicrobium tengchongense. The sequence continues at coordinate 112,505 of JAVKGW010000001.1, forward strand.
CCTCAAAGTTATCAATCCATCCTTGATCAGGCCGGCTCATCCGATCTTTGGCGTCGGATATGAACGTGATTTCTACCCCATCCAGGTTTTCAGGCCCCAGGAACCATGCGATGCCTGCCTTGAGCGCCATAGCAGTGAAGCGGTTATAAGCGTGGTAATCTTTGGGGAAGCGTTTGGGGTCGTGAGCCGGGCTGTGGCGATCCACCGCCAGAACGGTGAAGCGGGCAAGGTCGGCAAGCCCGGATTGGAAAGCATTCATCCAGCGTCTGGCAATCCGCGCTTTAGCACCGTATGACCCATCGAAGCTCTTAGGAAGGTCGGAGAAATGCACTTCTCCCCAGTAGTCCTCTCTTTGTCTCCCATCCCGCAGGGTCGCCTGTACCTTCTCCAGGTCGGCATCCCGGACAAACAGAAGCCCCACAAGGAACCAGCGCTTGTTGGGGATGCTTTCATCGTGGAACAGGTGGTAGGTCTGGCGGCGGATGACTGGATTGCCCCAGAGGTCCCGCTGCATGCCTCATAGCTCTCCGCGGAAGGCTTTGTCCAGGATGGCCTGCTCCAGGCGCTGAAGTTCCGCTTCGGTTGCCGCTTGCGCCTCCTTGAGCGCCCGGACCCTCTCCTGCACTGCCTCCAGGTGCGCCACGATGCGGCGTTGTTCCTCGAGGGGTGGGAGGGGGACGAGGTATTGTTCGAGGAATTCTTGGGGGACCCTTTGTTGCCCCACACCACCCCGGAAGGCCTTTTTGGCATCTTTCCGAAAACGCTCCTGCCTTATGAAAAGCCATATCCATTCTGGAATAACGTTTTTCCCTGGCCGCAGCACATGGAACTCGGTGGACCCAAATCCAATGCTGTTTATCAACCCGCGCGCGATCGCTGCTTTGCCGTTTTCCATGCAGGGTGTTATCTTGGCAAAAAGGATGTCGTTTTCTTCAAAGTAGGTGTAGCCCTTCCTAACCTCTTCATAAGGGCGCTCTTGAGCGGCAACAATCGTTCCAGTTTCATCATCAACTGCCGACATTGGGACAAAGGTCGTAGAAGCATTGGGTGCCCGTTGCATGCGAGGTCGGCGGGGATTAATCTCGCACACCTCCCCCAACCTCACCCACCGCCAGCCTTCAGGCAGGGGCGCACAGCCGTGCGCCCCTACGTCGGGGCGGGGAAAGGTTTCGGCAAGGGTGGCCTGCCAAAGGCGTTCGGCGTCTTCCAGGGCTTCTTCGCGAAGGCGGCGCGCCTCCCGCACCCGCGCCATCAGCTCTTCGATCCGCGCCACGATGCGCCGCTGTTCGGGAAGGGGCGGGAGGGGGATGGGATGTTGTTCGAGGAATTCTTGTGGCACCCTTTGTTGCCCCACGCCACCTCGAAACGCTTTCTTAGCCTCTTCCCGAAAGCACTCCTGCCTTACAAAGAGCCATATCCACTCGGAAATGATGCTTTCCCCCGGGCGCAGGACGTGGAATTCGGTCGACCCAAACCCAATACCATCGCGCAGGCAACGGGCAATCGCAGCCTTCCCATTTTCCATGCAAGGCGTAATCTTCGCAAAAAGCACGTCGTTTTCTTCGAAGTAAGTGTAGCCCTTCCTGACCTCTGCAAAAGGGCGCTCCTCAGCAGCAACAATTTCGCCGGTTGCATCATCAACGGCGGACATCGGAACGAATGTAGTTGGTTCACTTTCCTCGCGCTGAATGCGAGGACGCCGAGGATTGATTGTGCACACCTCCCCCAGCCGCACCCACTGCCAGCCTTCGGGGAGTTTGTAGGGTCCTTCAGTCATGGTTTTGTGCCTCCCTCTCCAGGTAAGCCCGCACCTTTACGACAAATTCATGGGCCGCTCTGAGCAAGTCTTCTGCTTCCTCGCGGCTTACCGTGATCCCAACGGCATAATCCCCGGTCAAACGAACATCATAAGCCCTCCGGAGCGCCCGCCCCAGTTCAGGATCAAATATCCCAGTCTGAACAAAATGCTTGCCGAAAAGGCCGATCACGCCGCGATGGGAGGAGGCGGAAAGGCCTTTGAGCATGAGGGCGGCTTCGGCCATGAAGAACATGGCATAGTAACAGCGAGAGGCACAGGAATCATAGTCCCCCACCTTGAAAAGATGTTCGGCACTTTGGAGGAAACGCTCCGCTTTGGCAACGAAATCCCTGAGCTCTTTCTTCATATGTGCACCCCTTCGCGGCGCACATTCGCCAGGAAAGGCGAGGCATACGCTTCGTAATACCCCTCAGGGACAACGACCACAGAAATGAGTTCCCCCGTCTCAAGCAGAATATCGAAGAGCAGCGCATCCAGGGAACGCCGCACCTGCCAGGGGTCCAGGGAATCCTCAACGACCACCAGGAGATCCACATCCGAATCCTCGGTGGCCGTCCCCAGCGCATAAGATCCGTAAAGGATCACCGCTTTGATTCCGGAGCCGTACCTTCCTGCAAGGAAGTCCTTCACTCTGCGAACAATCGCGCGGACATCCTCAGCCATTCTCGTCCTCCCGGTTGTTCCCGAGGATCTCGCTCAGTTCTTCCACAATGCTCAGGACCTCCCGCTCCTTCTCCAGTAGCCCCGCCACGATCTCCACCGGCGAGGGGAGGGCCTCCGTTTCCTTGCGGTTCGGATTGCGGGCCGTGAGGTCGTAGCCCCGCTTTTTGATATCCTCCACCGGCACGATCCAGGAGCGCTCCGAGAGACAGGTCTCACGGGGACCCTGCCCCCTACGGTAGGCATCCCATGCTTTCCAGAGGCGTCGCGCTTCTTCGAAGTGTTCGTCCTGAATAGGGCTTCCCTTGCTGAATTTCTTCAGCCCCTCGGGTAAGGGCAGTTCGTAATACCATATCTCCCGAGTGCGTCCCGGCCACTCAAAGAAAATGAGGGCGGTCTTTACATCTACAGGAGCAAACGTACCGGGCGGCAGGCTCACGATGGTGTGCAGGTTGAACTCTTCCAAAAGCGCCTTCTTCACCTCGGCGAAAGCCCCGCCGCGAAAGAGGGTTCCCTCCGGCACCACCATCCCGCAGCGGGCGCCGTCCCGGGGCTTGAGCTTGCGCATGATGTGCTGGAGGAAGAGGAGTTCCGTGGCGGAGGACTTGATGGGAAAGTTGGCCTGGATGTGCCGGCCCTCAACACCGCCGAAGGGCGGATTGGTCATGATGACATCAAAGCGCTCGGTGACCTGGCGGATGTTCTCTTCCAGCGTATTCCGGCGGTAAATGCGGGGCGCGGCCACGCCGTGAAGGACCATGTTCATCAGCCCCAGAAGGGCCGGGATGGGCTTCTTCTCCTGACCATAGAACGTGCGCTCCTGGAGCATGCGGTGGTCCTCCAGGGTCCTCTCCTGTCGTTTCATCCAGAGATACGCTTCTACAAGGAAGCCACAGGTGCCGCAGGCGGGATCGTAAACGGTCTCGCCGATCTGAGGGTTCACCACCTCCACGATGAATCGTATTACAGGTCGTGGTGTATATACCTCGCCTGCAATACCGACTTCGTTTCCCGTTCGATAAAGTAGAGACTCGTATACCTCTGAAACTGTGAAGATATCGTCCTGGCTATGAAAGTCAATCCCGTTGATGATCGTGATGACATCCTTGAGATTGTAACCGGAAGCGCAGACGATGACGTTGCGCTCGGCGAAGACGCTGCGGATGGTTTCTCGCAACGGATCACCGCCCAGGTTCTGGAGATAGGGGATAAGCTTCCCATGCACAAAGGCAAGCAGGTCATCTGCAGGCCAGTCCTTCAAAGCCCAGTCCCGCCAGCGGTAGGGAGGTTCAATGATAGGCCGGTAGGGGCGGCCGGCGAGGGTCGCCTGGGTCTCCCACTCCTCTTCTTGAGCGTCCAGAAAGCGCAGGAAGAGGAGCCAGGACAGGTGCTCCACATACTCCATGATGCCGCCGCAGTTGTTGTCACGACGGAGGATGTCACAAGCTCGCCAGATTTCGTTAGCCAAGGTCTCTCGGGTTTGAGGACGGTTCATGCCGCTACCTCCTCACGGAGATAGAGCCGTTCTCGGACACTTTTCAATGCTTGACCGAGTTGGGCAGGGCCGCCAAACCAATCCTTGATCTTCACCGCTCCGCCCCATTCCCGGAAAGGTGACACCCCAAAGATCTCGGGCTCCAGTTGTTCAATTCCACCCACCCGGTATTTATCGAGCAACTCCAGAATGACCCGGCGGGCTTCCTCCCGGTGCTTGAGCAGAAAAGCCTGTTCCCGATTCAGGAAGGCCTCCGCCCGCTGGCGGCGGGTGCGAATGGGAGCCCCGAAGGCCAGATGGGCGAGGAGGTCGTAGGTGTCGGCTTCGGGCTGTCCCTCGATCTCGGCCAGGAGTTCGGGATGAACGCTGGCGCGGCGCAGCTCCTCCATAAAACGCCTGCGCTTCTCCGAATCCACCCAGATCTCCCGTAATGTTTTCTGCGTGGGTGCCGCCTCGATGACCCGGCTCCGGATGTAATCTCGATACTCCCTCAGAGTCAACTGCTGGCCGGTGGCGTCGATCGTGAAGATGATCTCGTCCTGAATAGCCACCTCCAGCCCCTCTACGCGGATCTTTTGGGGCTTGCCCTTTTGCTGCTTAAGCGGCACCTCCACCCATTGGACCGCGTCCGCAACGGTGTCCACGCGCAGCTCTTTCCGCACATAGCCGGGTGCACTGACGATGAGGGTCAGCGTTCCCTCCGGAAGGCTCCGGAATGCGAACCTTCCGTTCTCGTCGGTGCGGATAGGCCCCTGCTGGGTGTTGGGTCCGGTGCGGATGGAAACAGAGGCGCCGACGATAACATCTCCAGTCTCGGCATCGCAAACAACCCCATCCACGCCCGCCGTCAGAGGACCCGCCGGCGGTTCAGGTGGCGGAACGGGCGGCCGATCCCACTGGTCGAATAGTCGGGTGGCACCAGTATAGTCGATGATGCGGAACCAGTATTTGTCCGTAGCGGGATCCAGACGGCTCCCACGCCCGATGATCTGCTTAAAGAGCACAGGGGAGGAGATGGTCTTCATAAAAACGATGTTCCGGCAAGGAGGAACGTCCACGCCGGTCGTAAGCAATTCGGCAGTGGTGGCCACCACAGGCGCTTTCTTATTGGAGTCGGCGAAATCCTCCAGCCAGCGGCGGGCTTCTTCTCCTTCTTCGGAGATGATGGGCACAGCGTAGTTGTCCAGTCCGGTCTCGGGACCCAATTCGTCCCGGAGCAATCGGGCCACCAGGCGGGCATGCTCCATATCCACGCAGAAGACCATAGTCTTTTCCATCGGCCCGAAGCGGCGGAGCAACCCCGCCAGGTGTCGCACCATCTCCCTTGTGCGGTCCGGCAGGGTGATCTCCCGCTCAAACTGGGGCGTGTGGTAAACGGGGCGGGGCTCCACGTCCTCAGGAATGAAGACCTCTGCGCCCTGCTCCATGGCATCCTCCAGCCTGAGCCCCTGAGCATCTACGCTGGTGCGCACCACGTGCACCTTATAGGTGGCCAGAAACCCGTCCTCAATGCCCTGGCCGAGGCTATATTGGTATGCCGGAGGCCGCCAGGTGCCCCGCTCGGGGTGTTCCGGGTCTATGGAGACTTCGGGTTCTTCGCTGCAGAAGTAGGCATAGGTGTCAATGTTCTCATCCTGCTTGGGGGTAGCGGTCATCCCCAGGTGGATGGCTGAGGAGAAGTGGTCCAGGATCTCCCGCCAGGTTCCCCAGCCCGAGCGATGGCACTCATCAATGATGACCAGATCAAAGAAATCAGGTGGAAAGCACTCAAAGAGCCGCTTCCCTTCCTCGTTGGGGCTCCAGAGGGTTTGATAGATGCCAAAGTAAAGGTCCCGGTTCAGGTTGGGCGGATGGCCTTCAATGAGGAAGCGGGGCTCGCTGGTCCCGGTAGCGAAGGGCGAGAACGTGTTGTAGGCCTGGTCGCGCAGGACGATCCGATCGGCGAGGAAGAGCACTCGCGCCGGCCGTCCGGGATGGCGGTTCTCCAGCCACCGGGACTTCAAGAGTTTCCAGACGATCTGGAAGGCCACGAAGGTCTTCCCCGTGCCCGTGGCCATCGTGAGGAGGATCCGCCGCTGGCCCCGCATAATGCGGAGGATCACCTCCCGGATGGCCACTTCCTGGAAGTAATAAGGGCGCTTGCCGCAGAGGCTCTCGGGGCAATAAGGACACAATAGGGGGTTGGTTTGCCTCTCTGGAAGCCCGTATATACTGGGGGCCTCTTTGAGCTGGCCTGGAACCGGCTGGGTCAGGCCTGTGTTTACCTGCCACCGCTGCCACAGATCATCCGGCGATGGGAATCGATCCAAATCCCGGGTGGTGTGCGTGAAGAAGTCATACTCTACGATCCTGTGTCCATTGGTGGAATAAGCGAAAGCCAGCCCCAGGTCCCGAGCATAGCCCTTGGCCTGTTCCAGGCCGGCATCAGGCGGGCTGTCCTCGGGTTCAGCCTCCACCACGGCGATGGGGAAGCCATCGGTGTAGCGCAATAGGTAATCTACCCGCCTGGGCTTGCCTCGCCGGATGCGATCTCCAACTAAAATAATTTTCCCGGGCGTGTATTGATGGTCTCGGTTGTAATAAAACTCCCTCCCAAGGTGTTGATCCGTCCAGCCTGCAGCCTTAAGTTTGAGCTCAACAAGCCTTGCCCGGGTTTCCGCTTCATTCATCCCCATCGGAGCTCCTCCCGAACGCCGTGGTCTTTGGATGGGTGCGCCGAGATCTGCCCGATGGGGGGGCTCGTCGGCCTCAATCAGGCGGTGCACGCCATCAGACATCCCTGTTCCTCCCTGCCTAAATGTATCAGTCCCCAAATGCATCGTTCAAGAAGAGATGATTGCATTTCCCCGTGAGATTGATGTATTTTGAATCGCTACATAGCAAGCACCTCGGCCTTTCCCCTGCTTCCTCAAAAAACCCATCTCCACAAGGTGCTGAAGAAGCCGAAAGGCCTGAATCCGTGAAACGCCGAAAACGCGCCGGACATCCTCATTTTTGACATAGCCTTTCTCATGTAGGATCGGCTCCAGGGCAAGGAGTTCCGGCGGCTTTTCCTGGGGCGCTTTCTCAGGTTCCGGGATGATCTCATACACTCGCCCTCGAGGCTGGTTGAGCCGCACGATTCTCCGGCGGAGGAGGTCCTTGATGTCACGACTGGCCGTGTAGGGGTCCACACCGACCAGTTTCTGATAAGCCCGGCTGGTGAACCGGCCTCCGTGCTCGTAGGCGTAAGCCAGAAGCCGCAGTTGATTGCGGGTGAGCCCCTGCCCTTCGTATCGCCGGAGCCAGTACATCGTCTCCGGTCGGTAGATCGGCGTGCTGTGGAGGGTGACGACAAAGCAGCCACCTTCCATGGCAAGCTCGGGTGGGCGTAGCCCCTCACGCTCCATCACCTCGAACATGCGTGGGATGCCCTCGCCACGCTCCCGCATGTAGCCCAGGTCCGTCAGCACCCGCACGATCCGCGGGTTCCGCGAGGCATGGACTTTTTCGCGACGGCGCAACCGTTCCAGGGTCACCGGCGGCACCGGCTCGCCAGGGCTACGCACTTCCAGGCGGTCATCGAACAGATCCACTTCGATACCGATCCCTTCCAGAGCGTAATCCCGGTGCGCGATGGCGTTGACAATGGCTTCCTGCCAGGCGAAGGTGGGATAGACCAGGCGCTCTTCAAAGAAGAGGTCCACCAGGGTCTGCCGCTCAGGCAGATACGGCTGGATGGTCCTGTAGGCTTCCTCCACCAGCCGCACCAGCGGGATGCCTTCGATCCGAAGCCGCTTGCGGATGTTGAATTCCGGGCCGGTGCGTCGCTCGGTTCCCTGCCAGACGGCGAAATCAATCCCACAGCGGGGATGCCAGCGAGAAGGATCTCGGCCGAAGAGCAACAGGGCAGCCCGGCGCAGGAAGAGACGCCCATTTCGCTTCTCGGCCAGATGGTAATGCAGGAGCGCTTCCTCGACCGACAGGTCCAGTCCTACGCGCTCGACGACTTCTTTCACCAGATCGGTGTTTATATCCGCCAGGGTGGCTTCGGGGACGATCTGATCTTCCCAGATCAGTTTACGACGTGCGTTCTTGATGGCTTCAATGTCCGTGGCGGGGAAGGGCAGGTTCTGGTCATTGTGACGGTAAAGGTAGCGTCCATCGCTGAGCTGATGCACCTGCGGGCTCCAGTCGGTCTCGAAGACCCACACGCGCTTCCCTTCCAGGGTGATTTCATGAACACGAAAGCTCAGAGGGGGGGCGGATGAGGCTCCTGATCTGCGTCCTGACTTGCGCAAGGTTATAGCGCTCCGGAACGCCCGAAACAGTGCCGTCATCCTCAATACCGAGCACGACCGTGCCACCGTCGGCATTGGCCATAGCCGCCAGCGTTTCCGCCACATCCCGGATCACGTCTTTGACCGGTCGGGGACGGGGCACGTCGTCCCTCCGGTCATAGCAACTTTTGCGCTCCAAGAATTGCCCCTCGGATTGCTCTTTCACCCATGTCCAATCGGTCATGGTGCTTCCCCGAAAGTTGCCGCCGCGTGGGACGGGTCGACGCCGGTATCGTTGCCTCGTGCATGACCAGAGGTGGGGGCGCCCTTGCGCACATTCTGGCCCTTCCGGGCATGCGCCGAGATCTGCCCGATGGGCATCTCGTCGGTTTCAATGAGGCGGCGGATGGGGTTAGGCATCCGTTTCTCCCTCCATATATGCAGATGCATTTTCAATGCGCCACAACAGGTAATTTATCACAATCAATTGATGAAGAACCTCATACGGGTCCAAACGCACCAGTTCATGGTTCTCCGGCAAATGCCCCTTCGGATTCCTGAAGGCTTTAAAAACCCCTTCACAAATCAAAGCCAGTCCGGCTTGTTCATTTTTACCTGATTCCTTATCAAGATGAGCGTTAAAGCGAATCCTCAATTTCGCAGGCTCTCCTATTTGTTTCATTGTTGCCTGAACTAATTCGGCCTCATTTTTGTCCCATATACCGGAACGCTTTTGAATCTCTTCGTTGAGGACCTTGGTTGCCTCAAACACAGCTCCCACGAATTTCCCAGCACGGAAGTAGCCTTCTGCCGCTTGCTTGACTCGTCTGTGAAGGGGAAAGTAATCAAAGAGTAGTTGTGGATCCGGATGCTCAGTCTCCCTTACGATTGCCTCATATAGAAGAGCTTTTTCAGTAGGAGATAACACGCGTTGTGATAGTAGTACTCCTTCATCAAAAACAATCCGTTCTTGAACACTACCAAAACGTTCCCAATCTTCTCGCTTGTTCCCTCCATAACGCTCGGCCCACCACACTCGCGCAATAATGTCCGCTTCGTCCTGCGGCTCGCCTTGTGGGCGGGAAACATCATCCCCCAGCTCTCTCAGAGCCGCAGCATAGAGAATCCGCCTATACAAAGGGCCACGCCCCATTTCCCTTTTAGAAATCTCCTTAGTTTTCAATATCGCCTGGAGACATTCCCCTCCACGGTCGCTGCCCATTGCCTGGAAACCCAACGATAGGAGAAACACCTGCTCCGGATCACGCAGAGGCGACCATCTGTCGTCCGCGCCGAGTTGCTGCACCTTGTCACTCAACCGTGCGAACCACTCAGGTTCAAGTTCAAGGGAGCGGCCTGCTTTTCGGTTTAACCAGAAAGCCGCTGCTATTGGTCCTACATTCCGGTGCACATCCCAGACCTGTTCTTCTTCTACCCATTTTCGTATTTTCAAAACAAGCTCCTCAAAAGGTTGGTTATTCTCGGTCCCCTCAACGCTCAATGCATAGCCCAACCAGGCCGCCGCGAATGGATCCCAGCGGTCTTTCAGAACCTCCAGCTCCCTCAACAGGGCCTGACGCAGCTCACGTCTGTAGTGGTAAAAATCTACAGGAACCATGCCTTATCCCTCAATTTGCCCGCACTGGCTATGGGACTCCAATTGTCCGCCCCGATTTCAGACACGAGCCGAGCTACCAGATACGAATAGTTCAGTGTAGCTGGCTTGAGTTGGGCGTTGAATCCCCTCCAGTTAACTCGGGCGAAGGCAAAAACTTGCTGAACCAGGCGGGGGAACTCATTTGACGACATTGTGGATCGTGCGTCCATGTAGATTTCCAATACATTTGGCACACCCCGCTTTCTGCGCAGTTCCTGACCTGTTCGATCAGGTACGCGGCCGTCCAAGAACAGTAGCGCCGTGTAACGATTGACCTCAACCCTAATGCCGGGCTTAGGAACATAGGTCGGGTGTGCTGTGTCAAACAACCGGTAATTAGTATCATCGTTTAAGTGCAGAATGGCATATGGTATATCAGTGCCGATTCTCTGAAGCGCTTGTTCTACAGCCGCGATCTCCCTAAACTTACCCGGACGTTTGCAAAGATGAATTATAATTGAAGAAGGTTTCCCTTGTCGCCGCTCGTACTCCTTGTAAGCCTCAACAACTAAATCGGCAAGCGCATTCCTATACTCGTCCAGTTTTTCCCATGCCACCGGTTTGGGCGCAAGCGAATACAGAAATTGGTAATCCCCGTCCTGCATGAAAAGCGTTATAAACCCCACAACGTAATTCCTTTGTCGATCCATCGCTCGGCTTACCCCGATAACAAGCTCTTTTTGTTGTGAAGGAGACATAACCGTCCACGGTGTGCCGCCAATCTTGGCATATATCTGCAGGGCTATATTTTCAAGGGTCCACGGAAGCCCTCTCGTATTTCTAAGTACCTCCGCCGTAACAACCTGGCTTGGAATTCCATTGCCTAAAAGAAGCGATTTGACCTCAGCATATAGGGTCAGATTTTTCGTTGGCATAATGACAAGAACCAAATCAGGATTATCGTTGACCAGAACAGTCGTTATCGTTTCCCTCGGAGCTTCAATGTCAAGCGGTCTCTCAGCGACGAATTCAAGAGGAATGCGGAATAGACTCTGGAACCCTGCAAACGCCCCATTGCCGTTAGTAAGACCTGACACCAAGATATTGTGCTCATCCAAGAGTTCCCTGGGGTACACCAAAACGCAACGAACCCTATCCAGGCCAAGATGTTGTGCATCATACGGGCCATACCGCCTCAGCCCTTGCCTTGCGTCTTCATGTTGCGCCGACCACGATGAAAGACTAAAACGCAAGGGGGGCAATGTAAATTGTTCTCCTGTTAGATAGAAATCGTTCATGGAACCACCCCCAGGATAACGCGCAACGGTGTTTCCTCCAAACTTGCCTTTATGCTTTCAGCAAGAGGCAATGAGAACTCTTTGTTTGCCTGCACAAAAGGTAGAATGTGATTGTGCAGTCTAAGCCGAGAGACTTCCGGATTTATCCGATTATCTGGGAGAAATTCGTCTTGAATTTGTGCAATTTCTGCCATTGCATTATATCGTTGAATTTCACGAGTATCGAGGCATTGTCCGTGTTCGTTTTGTATTTCCCAGCAGATGTCCACAATCAAGCCCAAAATGGGAAGATTTCCTTGCCATATATAGATAGTTCTCAAATCGTAACCACGGAAGATTTTCAATCGCCCTGCGACAGCAGTGCGGTAAGGCTTCGGCTCATAAAGCGTGGTGCGACCTTTCCCGCGCCGTTTGCGATACCCTTGAGTTTTCAGATGGTTGCTAATGCCTTCATTGATCAGGCGAACGCACCATTGAGGATGTTCCAGCAGCCGAACCTGTTGCTGTTGAAAGCCCTTGGAAGCGAGTCGTTTCATATCTCGGCCATATCCGAAAATCTGATCTCGATATCGATAAACATGAATAGTCCATCCCAACTGCTCAATCTCAGTGCGCAATTCTTGTAATGAGGCGAAGTTTTTTGATGGTGCTAGCATCAAGCTAACGCGCTCATCTGGCAAGTTCACTCTGAAGACATTTACATAGAGCCCTGGCTCCAGCAAGATCGTGTTCATTTAGTCAGCCTCCTGATAGCCTAATACTCAAGCTGTATTCTCCCTGCTTACTCCCTCGTTCATTCTATTCTTTTCAGCTTCTCTAGATCGATCTGGTAATGCTCAATCCTCACGATGGGCTCCCAATTCAGGCGGACGGGGTCCTGGACGGCGATGAGGCGCGGGCGGGTGGCGCAGTCGAAGACCACGTAGAGCCAGTAGTCCGCCCTCAGCCGTTCGGCCGTTTTGTATTCGTTGGGCGTGAGGGCCACCGGCCCCACGCCGGCCCGGCCCTTGACCTCGATGAAGCGGACGTGGCCGCTTTCCGGGTGCCGGGACAGGATGTCAAAACCGCGATCCTCGGCGGAGACGTCCTCGGGCTCCCAGCCCCGCTCCCGCTCATAGCGCATGGCTTCCTCCATCGCAATGCGCTCGATTTCCTCGTCCCGCACCATGGGCGCGAACTCTTCGCGCTCGGGATGGGGCAGGACCAGGGCCGAGCCGATATGGGTGAGGTCGGCGATGGCCAGCTCCCGCTCCCGCCGGAGCTCCTCCCGCCGCCGCTCCAGCCGCGCGTTCAGCTCCTCCAGCCGCCGCTCCGCCTCGCTCAAGGCCAGCGTCACGTCCTCCCCATGCTGCTGCCGCTCCAGAAGCTCGGCGATCTGCCGCTGCTGCCGGTCGATGAGGGTGAGCAGGCTCACCTCCACGTGGCGGGCGATGGTCTCCAGCTCCTTCTGTCGCTCCTGCTGGACCTTCCCCAGGAAAGACTGAAGCCCGCTCTCCAGCAGGAAGCGCTCCACTTCGTTCCGGTCGACCGGGAAGATGGGCGGCGGATCCGCCGTTCCCGGCATTACCGGAATGAGGTCCAGAAAGAGCGTCGGCTGACGCAGGCGCATCTCCCCCGAAGGCCCCACCTCCACTACGAAGAGCTGGCGGTGCAGGATGTTGCCCCGTCCGTCTGCGACGGAGGCCGCATACACCTCCAGCCGGGCCGGCGCCGTCCGATGCAGGTCATAGAACACGGCGCCCCGTCTCAGGTCTGTCTGCGCCTTCTCCCACACCTCCTCCCGAACGGCCTCGAAGAGCGGATGCCCGGGGGTCACCCACTCCAGCGTGGGGTCCTCGGTCAGGCGCTGTTTGTTGAAGGTGATCCGCCGGTACTCCCGCCCCAGGGGACCGAAGCGGGGCTCCAGACGCTCCCCTACGAGCTGCAGGTGGCGGGGGATGCGCCCTACGGTGTAAACGCCGTTGCGGCCCTTCGGCGTGGGAAGGCCGGCGATGGGAGCCGCCTGCAGGAAGAAGGTCTCCACCACCTCCGGCACCAGCCGCCGCTCCTTGGCCTCGGCCGTCCGTCCCAGGATCGCCGACAGGTTCAGCTCTCTCTTGGCCAGCCCTTCCAGCGTGGACTGGCAGATGCGAGCGAAGCGTTCCCGGTCCAGGTCCTGGACGAGGCGCTCGAGGGCCGCCTGCGGAGTGAGGCGCCCGGCGTAGAGGTCCCGGAACAGCCGCTCCAAGTAGTTGGCCGGGATGACCTCGCCGACCACGTCGAAGACCTGGTCGCTGCCCAGCTCCCGACGGATCTCCCGAAGCCGCTCCAGGAGGCGCTCCAGGACCTGCCCCTCCCGGGTGTTGGCGGCCACGAAGTTGAAGATCAGGCAGTCCCGCTCCTGGCCGTAGCGGTGGATGCGCCCCATGCGTTGCTCCAGTCGCATGGGGTTCCAGGGGATGTCGTAGTTGATCATCAGCCAGCAGAACTGGAGGTTGATACCTTCCCCGGCGGCCTCCGTGGCCACCATGATCTGGGCCTCTTCCCGGAACTCCCGCTCGGCGTAGAGCCGGGTGCCCGGCGTGTCCCGGTCGCCGATCTTCATGCCGCCGTGGATCTGGGTAACCCGGAAGCCCCACCGGCGGAGGGTGACCACCAGGTAGTCCAGGGTTTCCTTGAACTCCGTGAAGATGAGGAGCTTGGTGCGGGGGTCCTCAAAGAGCCCCTGTTCGGTGAGCACCTGGCGCAGCTTGGCCAGCTTGGAGGAAACTTCCCGCTCCTCCAGAGCCCGGGCCTGCTGCACCAGCGCCCGCAGGGCCTGGCTTTCCTGTCGGATCTCCCAGGATTCGGAGGGGAGAGAGGCCTCTTCCACCTCCTCCTCGACCCGGATCGCTTCCTCCTCAGGCAGCTCATCCAGATCCTCCAGACGGGAGAGGTCCACGGCGACCTCTGGCCGGGGGCGGCGCAGGCGGTCTTCCAGCTTCTCCAGGCGCCGCTCCAGGCTCCGGCGGACGGCGTGGAGGCTGGAGGCGAAGCGCCGCTGATACATGGCCATGGTGAACCCGAGGGCCCGCCCACGGGCGGAAGGGTCGGCGGCGGCGCGGATGGACTGCTCCTGCACATAGCGGGTCAGGGCCTCGTAGAAGGCGAACTCCGGGCCGTCCAGCTCGAAGCGGACGGTGCGTACCTCCCGGTTCGTGAACAGCCGGCGGACCTTCCCCGTTTCGGGGTCGGGGAAGGTGATGAGCGCCTCTTTGGTCCGGCGGAGATAGAACGGCGCGTGGTTGCGCCGGATGGCCTCCTCCAGGCTGCGGACGTCTGCGTATACATCCCTATCCAGAAGCTGGAGGAAGAGGCAGAAGTTCACCGGATCGCCCTTATGGGGCGTACCGGTGAGGAGAAGGAAATGATGCGTCCGCTGGGAGAGCAGCTCGCCGAGCTTATAGCGCTCCGTCTTATGCTCCGGGTCGCTGGCGCTCATCCGGTGGGCTTCGTCGACGATGACCAGGTCCCAGGTGGTGCGCTGGAGGCTCCCGAGCACGTCCTCGCGCTTGGCGAAGTCAACGGAGGTGATGACCTGGGGCCTGTCCTGCCAGGGGTTGACCCCGTAGGCATATTTCAGGTCCACGCCGCGGACGATATCAAACCGCTCCCGGAAGCGGTCGCGCAGCTCCCGCTGCCACTGGAACATCAGGTTGGCAGGCGTGACGATCAGGGTGCGGGAGACCAGCCCGCGCAGCTTGAGCTCCTTGAGGAGCAGGCCGGCCATGATGGTCTTTCCGGCGCCGGCATCGTCGGCCAGCAGGAAGCGAATGCGGGGCAGCGGCAGGATGTAGTGATAGACCGCCTCCAGCTGATGAGGCAGCGGGTCCACGCGGGCGATGGAGAGGGAAAAATACGGGTCGTAGTCGTAGGCCAGCCCCAGGCGGGCCGCTTCCACCCCCAGTCGGAAGCGGTGGGCGTCGCCGTCGAACGGCGCTTCGGCAGGGATGATCCGCAGCCGACCGACCTGCTCCGGGGTCAGGAGACGCTCGTGGTATTGCCGGGTGCGAAGCCCCTGCCCGCCCACCCGGAGATTCGGGCCGAAGGGCTGCACGAGCAGAATCCGGATAGGTTCTGGGAAAACTTCCCCTTCCACGATGGCGCCGGATTGAAGATCGTTTTCCATCGGCCTCGCCTCACGAAATGAACTTTACTCTTTCAATTTCCCGGCTCCTCGAAAAAGGGCCCCGGTAGAGACCCTGATCTGCTCGGATTCGTGAGCGACATCCTCGTCCCTTTCCTTTACGTCTGCGTCGCGGTCGAGGCGGGGCTGGAAGTTTCCCGAACACTTGATACATACGGTCAGTCCACGTAAATCATCTGAACCCTGCCTGCCAAGTCGCGCCCGTGGTTCGGATCAGGGTGGTGATGCTTCCTTCCTCTCGGCATCTGGGCCACCCCTCGAGTCAAGGAACAGCAAGGCCCCGTGGCCGTCGAAGCTCCAGGGGCGGCCGGCTTCGACCACCTCCAGGCGCGGTTCGTCGTCCCGGTACAGGAGGACGTTGCCCACCCGGCCCGCGGGATCCTTGTAGGTGAGCTCCAGGGCGTCGGTGCCGAACCACTGGACGTTCACCACGGTGACCGCGGTGCCCGGGAGGACGCCGCGGACCGTCGCTTGCGGCCTGAGGTCTTCCAGCCTCACACCCACCCCGCTGGAGACGGAGGCATGCGGAATGCCCCGTCTCACCGTGCCCCGAGCTCCCCCACGGAGCCCGGGCACTCCCGGACCGGCTTTGGTGCTAAAATAGGCGAACATGTGCACGCGGTCAAGGCGCGGGCACATGCCTCGCCTCCTGCTGGCGCCCCAAACCCTCCGCAGGTGCCGCGGACTCACGACCCCGTAGGGGTACTCAGGTGGTGCCGGGAAGGTATACCCGCTTCCTGCGCGGTTCTCCGCTGGTGCCTGGGGAGGGAGTCGAACCCCCGACACGGGGATTTTCAGCCCTACCAGAGACGTTGCACACCGTCCCCTTGTATCTCATACGCTACATTAACGCGCACCAAGATGTATACCACATCTCGCGGAGTTGCACGAATGATCATCCAATGGCTGCACGTTTGGCTGCACGCCTCCAGGGTGGTCCGCCCCGTGGTCCCGCCTGTGCGCGCAGGTGTAGGTGCGCGTGTGCGGCCCTGCGGCGCGTGAAAAAGACCGCGCCCCGGGGTCGCGCGCGCACCCTCCTGATTTGCCGAGATAAAAAGAACCGCCGCGGGTTACTCTAAAGGTGATGGACGGGAGCGTGACCACCGGGCAGATCGCGTGGCATCTAGGCGTCAGCCGCAGGACCGCACTGAAGTGGGTCAAGATGCTTGCCGGGTTGTTTCCGGATCTCGTGACTGTGGATCGCGGGGCCTACAGGTTGAAAGAGGACCCGGGGATTGCACTGCTGTGTGCCCTGCGGGACCACCCCCGGGAGTGTGCGTCCGCGCTCCGTGCTGCTCGGCTCGTGGGGCTGACCCCGACACCACATGACCTGATCCTCGCGGCCGTGTGGGGACACTACCTGCATGGCCTATACCACCGCCTCCGCGCAACCTATCCGGGGCGCCCCGTCACGTGCCGGGTCCTCGACCTGCACGCACGTCGCGAGTACATCGTCCACCTCGGAGCCAGCCGCCCACCCCGAAGGCCCCCGACGAGGGCTCTCATCGAGAAGTTGACGCAGATGTGCACCCGCTGGTCCCACAGAACCCGCCCCTACCACCGACTCGCAGGAATCTATGCGATCGCGGAGCGCCTTGAGATGGGCAAGTTGAAGCGCGCCAGGGTCTTGTTTGGGTGGAAGTTCACCCAGCGGGGCAGCCGGTGGTCCAAAAGGGAGAGGTGGTTGTACCGCCACGGGCTGCTCCCCCCGAACTTCCGCTCCCATCCCCACTCTCCATCTCCCGGCCACCCGCTGTGGGGGAGCAGAAAGAGACGGGATTACTTCGGGGCGCGCCGAACTTAAGAACCTCTCCCCTTGCTATCCAACAAGACCCCCCGGAATTTCTCATGCAACGCATGCGGCATGCAGGGGCACAGGTTCCCGCGGAAGGCAGCCACCTTTCCTTCCCTCTTCCCCAGGACAACCCCGATCCAGGGGCGCGGGTTGTGGGGGTCCAGACGTAGTTGGACTGCGCACAGGGGGGATGGGCACGCCAGAAAGTACCACGAAGCGCCTTTCCACTGTCCGGGGATGAACAGGCGCGGCTGAGCCTCAACAAGATCTGACAGGACCCGGCCGATCTCCATGGGCAACGGGTACCACTCCCGCGGGACCTCCGCCGGGGCACCGACGATCACCTCACGCTCTCCGAGGCAACTACCGCCGAGTTCCCACGGTTCAAACACCGGCTCGAGGGTCAGCACCGGGACCGTGATGTTGATGAACCTGGGGGGCGGAGGGGTGAGGGCCTTCTCACTGCCGGACGCCCCTGCTGCCCTGCGTCGCCGTGGTTGCACCCGGAGAGAAGCGACAATGATGCGTTTGTTCACATTTGAAGGTTAACACGGGTGCCCGGACCCGCAACGGAGCCTGCCCCTCCTTGCCTACGATGTGGCCCCCACGAGACGCTGTGGAACGGAGGTGAGCAAAATGCGAGAGCAGCCCCGGCCGGTGGAGCTGTTGACTGTCGAGCAGCTTGCGTCTGCCCTACGGATCAGCAAGGCGACCGCGTACCGTCTGATCGCGCGGGGCTTGGTGCGCGGTGTGCGCCTCAGCCCGCGGTGCCTGCGGATCCCGGCGTCCGAGGTTTTGAGGTTGATCCGGGAGGCCACGGGCGGTCTCGAGGGGGATGACGGGGATGATTGACCGCGATGAGGTCCTCCGTGGCCTGAGCACCCTTCATCCGGACGGAGGTGCGGTTGAGGTTCGGGCGTTGGGACCATGGCGCGGGGTTGTTGCGGGCTATTTCAACAACCGCACCGCACTCGTGGCCGCGGTTGAAGAACTTGACCGCCGTGGTGCGCATGGGATCTACATCACGTTGAACCAGATCAATCCGGCTCTGCTCGCACGTTGCGCGAACCGGCTGAATTGGGGCGGAGGCGAAGTGCCACTCACATCCGATGCCGACGTTCTGCGCCGTCGGTGGATCCTCTTTGACTTGGACCCTGCGCGACCGGGCGGTGTTGCTGCAACAGGCTTCGAGCACGATGCGGCCCTGCACCGGGCCGAGGAGGTCCGGGAGTGGCTCCGCGAGCAGGGCTGGCCCGAGCCCGTGGTGGTGGATAGCGGCAATGGCGCCTACCTGCTGTACCGGGTTGACCTCCCGAACGACGCGGCCTCCACCGAGTTGGTGCGCGCGGTCCTGGCCGCAGTTGACCTCCACTTTACGGACGGGGCGACCCTCGTGGACACGAAGACGTTCAACGCGGGCCGCATCGTCCGCCTGCCGGGAACCACGAACCGCAAGGGCGATCCTACTCCGGACCGGCCACACCGTATGTGCAGGATCCTGCACGTACCAGAGCCGGTGCAGGTGGTGCCCGAGGAGGCCCTGCGTGCGGTTGCGGCTCTAGCACCTGCGGAGCCTCGTGTGGAGGACCGCAGGCAGAACCGTGGAGATCCGAAGGAGCGGGTGGAGCGGGTCATTGCTGCGCTCAACCTGGAGGTGGCTCGCAGCGGGCCGTGGGGTGGCGGTGGTTGGAAATGGGTGTTTCGCAACTGCCCGTGGGAGCCGGAGTTGCACCGGGATCGGGCCGCCTACATCGTCGTCCTCCCGAGCGGCGCGATCACGGCGGGTTGTCACCACCTCGGGTGTTCGAGCCGAGGGTGGAAGGACCTCTTGGCGTTGCTGCCCGAGGGGGATCGTCCGCGGGAATCGGTGGAGCCGGAATCCACGGGGCCGGCGAAGGTCAAGCCGGTCTTCCGGCCGGTCACGGAACTCGAAGCCCCGCCCGTTCAATGGGTTTGTGAGCCTCTCGTGCCCGCTGGTGCGTTGACACTGCTGGGGGGGAAGGACAAGAGAGGAAAGACACTGTTGGCCCTTGAACTCGCACGTTCGGTGCTCTCCGGAGAGCCGTTCCTCGGGGTGTTCCCGGTACAGACCGGGGCGGTGGTGGCCGTCCTCCTAGACGACCCGCTCAATATTACGCTTGACCGCCTCGAGGAGATGGGTATTCGTAGGCACCCCCACCTTTTCCTTCTCGACCTGCGAGACAATCCTGATCCACGCGACGCCCTGGGCGCGATGGAGGAAGCCGTGCTCTCCATGAAGCCAGCCCTGGCAATCTGGGATGCGTTGTTCCACTTGCTCCCGCCCCGGGAGAACGCGTTGAACGACGCAGCGTTGATGGGCCCGGTCGCCCTCCGCCTCGACCGGATCGCCCGCTCGGGGGAGTGCGGGCTGATCACGATCCTGCACGACAACAAGGTGGGTAGCGACTTGGCCGGGTCATTCGTGCTCCGAGCCGCGGCGAAGTCCATCCTCCGGCTGTGGCTCCCTCGGGGGGCCGAGACGGAGGAGGACGAGCCGGTCGGTCCCCGCCGCGTCTTGGGCCTGGAGACGAAACTGGCAGCCCCGCAGACCTGGGCACTCGAGCTTTGGGGCCCGGGTAGGTGGAGGTTCCTGGGGACCCTGCGGGAGGCCCGGGAGGCAGACATCCGGGCCAGGATCCTGGAGTTCGTCCGGGATCACCCCGGGGCGACCACCCGGGAGATCCTGGAGGGGGTCCAGGGCGCCACGACCCGGGTGCTCGGGGTCCTCGAGCGACTCTGCGGGGAGGGGGTGGTCCAGCGTGAGGGGTCGGGTAGGAGAGGGGACCCCTTCCGGCACCGGGTTGGAGGGGCCGGGCAAGATTTCGTTTCTGAATCCCCTTTTAGGGGAACGAAACGAGAAACGAATCGGCCGGAAGCCGCGTCAGATCTGGATTTATTCGTTTCTGCCGGGTTCCGAAACGAAACTGAGGTCAGAAACGAATTTCTGCCCGACCAAGGGGAGGGAGGGGTGCCACCCCAGGGAAAGGACCCCGGGTCTGGGGAGTCCAGCCCTGGCGAGGGAGGACCACGGGGTGAGGACCCCCGGACCCCAGGTGGGAAGGAGGGCCTCAAGGAGGTCAAGCAGGAAGGGACCCAGGCTGAGGGGGACCCAGCCCCGGGGGGAGACCAGGGTGGTGGGGGGAGCATCCCGGACTGGGCCATGGGCCTGGCGGAAGCCCTCCCCCGGCGGCCCGGGACAGACCCCAAGCGGGTGGCCGAGGCCATCGCGAACCTGCTCGAGCC
Organism: Armatimonadota bacterium; assembly: GCA_031460175.1. Classification (NCBI taxonomy): domain Bacteria; kingdom Bacillati; phylum Candidatus Sysuimicrobiota; class Candidatus Sysuimicrobiia; order Candidatus Sysuimicrobiales; family Candidatus Sysuimicrobiaceae; genus Candidatus Sysuimicrobium; species Candidatus Sysuimicrobium tengchongense. The sequence continues at coordinate 132,857 of JAVKGW010000001.1, forward strand.
CCCGATCCCCCGGGACACCATCCCACAGGAGGCGCAGGCGCCCACCTGCAGGACCTGCGGGGGGCGGAGGTGGTGGAGGCGACCCGACCACCTGGGCGGGGGTTGGGTCTGCGCCCGCTGCCACCCCCCGGGGCCGGTCCAGCCCGTGGCCTGGCACGGTCCGGAGGAGCCCGAGACTCCCACAGCGCCCCGGGGGCGAGTCCGCGTTGAGATGTTCAGGGTCGTCTACCTGTGCTCGACGCACGGCGTGCTCCCCCATAATGGGGTGTTTCGCGGGGACGGTCCGCCACGGTGTGGGGCGTGCCTGCGTGTCGCGGAGGTGCATGAGGAGCCGATCCCGGTGGAGGATGAGGGGAGGTGACGAGCGTGGGGTGGTGGAGGTGGGAGGAGGCGAATGGCCACCTAATCGCGGTGCTTGTGCCCTTGGCGCGCGTGGTCGTGCTCAGGGATGGCGGCCCGGAGACCGTGGGGTACGTGCCACTGGCCTACCTGTCCCGGCTTCGAGAACGCACTCCTGGTATCGCCCTGAACTGCGGATGCTGGGCTTCCGTGTGTCCGGATTGCGAGAGGGTCATCGCGACATACGTCCTCCACGGGTGCGCACACGGCGATTTATGGGGTCGCCACGCGGAGGTTGCGGTCCAGGGCTCGGATTGGTGGAGGGTGGCGGAGCGTCGCCTGCTGAAGGTGAACCCGGGGACGAGGAGGCGATGATGGTCCGGGTCCCCGGGGCCGCGCCGAGGAGAGATAATCTCCAGGTCGGGCTGAAACCCGCGCCACAGCGGCCTCCTGGAGGGGTTGCAGCCATTGTGCAGCCAACGGAGAGGGGGGGCTGATGGTGGGGTCCGGGGCACGAGCCTAACGCTGCGCGTTAACGGTCCCCTCGGTGCCCGCGGCTGGCTCATGCCCCGGACTCCCGTACTACGCGGTCCAGCCTTTCCGCCGCCTCCCGCCCCAGGCCCGGCAGCACGTGGCTGTAGGTCTCCATGGTGGTCGTGACGGTGGAGTGCCCGAGCTGCTGCTGGACCACCCGTGGGTGGACACCGGCCTTCAGGCTGAGGGTCGCGTAGCTGTGCCGGAGGTCATGCAACCGCATCCGCGGGAGGCCTGCGGCGCGCAGCACGCGGGCGAAGTTGCGCCGTCTCAGGTTCTCGGGCCGCACGGGGCCTCCGGCCTCATCGGTGAAGACCAGGAGCTGGTCGTTCAGCAACCACCCCTCAGCCCGCTGCCGCTCCTGATGCCCCCGCAGGGCCTCCACCACGAACCTGGGCATGTCCACCACCCGCCGCCCGGCGGTGGTCTTCGGCTCCGTCCACACAGGCCTTCCCTTAACCCATGTGACCTGCCGGCGGACCGTGATCTTGCCTCCCTCGAGGTCCACGTCCGGCCAGGTCAGGGCCAGGGCCTCGCCTAGGCGCAAGCCGCACCCCAGCAGCACGGCGAACAGTGCGTAGTATCGGTCCTGGCGCGCGGCCTGTAGGAAGCGGGCAGCCTGCTCCGGTGTAAGGGCGCACATCTCCCTCTGGGTTGCCTTGGGTTTAGGCACTAGATCACAGGGATTCCGTGGCAGGAAGCCCCAAGTCACCGCCTGCTCCAGCATCCGGTGCAGGGTGCGCAGGACACCGCGCTGATGGCTGCGGCTCGCACCGCGCCGCTCCATCTCCGCCAGCACCGCTTGCACGTGGATCGGGGAGAGTTTTGCGATCTGTACTCCTCCGATGACCGGGACGATGTGGTTGCGGACGCGCGACTCGTAGAACGCCAAGGTGCTCGGCCTGGTGCTGACCGACACCACGTCGGACAACCACTGCTGTGCGAACTTGGCCACGCTGAGCCTGCCAGGCTCAGGAAGGGGACCGGACGCCATCTGGAGCCGTACGCGGGCAGCCTTCTCCATCGCCTCCCTAGCGCTGCGGCCGTACAAGTAGACCCGCCTCCGCTTGCCGCTCGGTGTCCACCCGGCGCTCAGGGCCGCGACCCACACAGTCCGCCCCCCGACGCGCCGCCTGTAGAGAGCGCCCTCTCCCCGCCGCCTGCGCCTCGGACGTCCCGCAGCGGCACCGTTGGTGCCGGACAGATCAGCAGCGCGCTCCACGTCTCCCACCCCTCGTTCATCTGCTCCATGCCTCATAGTACGCCACAGTGCGTCACGAAGTCAATAGTTGCGACAATGCCCACCTGGGCACTACCATTGGGGTGTGGACCGGATGCTGACCGTGCGCGAGGTAGCCCGCAGGCTCCGGGTGACCGAGGAGTCGGTCCGCCGGTGGTTGCGCGGCGGCCTGCTCCGGGGCGTGCCCCTCCGGGGCCGGGCGGGCTGGCGGATCCCGGAAGCAGAATTGCTCAGGTTCATTGAGGAGCGGGCTAGGGGCAGGCAGCCTGCCGGGTAGGGGTGCCACCCCGCAATTGGCTGCATATTGGCTGCACAGCCCAACCTTGCCCCTTCCTGCATCACCTCCCGCGCGGGCTGAAACCCCTGTGCTGCCTGGGTTCCCGCTGGTGCCTGGGGAGGGAGTCGAACCCCCGACACGGGGATTTTCAGTCCCCTGCTCTACCACCTGAGCTACCCAGGCATATGGCGGGGACGACGGGATTTGAACCCGCGATCTCCGGCGTGACAGGCCGGTGTGTTGACCAGGCTACACCACGCCCCCGCCATTCCGTAGTCTACGAACTCCGCCCGGAGAAGTCAAAGGCTCCGCAGGGCCCGTAGCACCCGCTCCGGGGTGATGGGGAGCTCCGTCACGCGCGATCCCACCGCGTCCCGGATCGCGTTCGCCACGGCTCCGGCGCCGGGCACCACGGGCGGCTCGCCCACGCCCCGGGCCCCGAACGGTCCGTTTGGGCTGGGAACCTCCACCAGCACCCCCTGCATCGGAGGAACCTTGGTCGCCCTGGGAAGCGCGTAGTCCAGGAACGAGGTCGTGCGGGGAATCCCGCTGCGGTCGTAGGAGAGGGCCTCCCACAGCCCCCACCCCAGGCCCTGCGCCATCCCGCCGTAGACCTGACCCTCCACGAGCAGCGGGTTGATGGCGCGGCCCACGTCCTGTGCGAGCACGGCATCCAAGACCTGCACCTCCCCCGTCTCCCGATCCACCCGCACCCGAAGGAGCTCCGCGGCGAACGCGGGGGCCTGCTCCGTCTGCGCGGAGCTCCCCACCGCCCAGATGGGCTCGAACCGCCCGCCGAACCGCTGCGAGAGTCCCGCCAGCTCCGCGAGGCTTATCCGCGCCTCGGGAACGCCCCGTACGAAGACGTACCCGTCCTGCAGTTCGAGATCCTCCATCGCAGCTTCCAGGACCTGAGCGGCCATGCGCAGGATTTGGGCCCGGGCCTCCTCCGCGGCACGGTGCACCGCCCGCCCCACGGTGTAGATCACCTTGCTGCCCGCGCTCGCGCCCGCGTACGGCGCGTGGTCCGTGTCTCCCTGGATGATCCGGACCCGCTCCGGCGGAACCCCCAGGACCTCGGCCACCACCTGGCCCAGGGCCGTGTGGGTTCCCTGCAGGTCCACCGCGCCCACGTGCACCCGCACGGTCCCGTCCCGGTCCACGGAGCACGCGGCGGCCGCGGGTTCCAACCCTCCGGGCCACCCGCCCACCGCGAGCCCCAGGCCCTCCCCCGGGCCCCTCCGTCCCTCCCCCCAGAGGGGATGTTCCCGGATCGCCTCCAGGCACGCGTGAAGCCCGATTCGGGGATAGCGCCGGCCGTCGGGGAGCGGGTCTCCTTCCCGCAGGATGTTTCGCAGGCGGAACTCGAGGGGATCCAGCCCGAGCCGCCGCCTCAACTCGTCCATCTGGGATTCCAGGGCGAAGGCCGCCTGGGGCGACCCGGGCGCCCGGTATGCCCCACTTCCCGGCTTGTGGGTGAGGACTTCAAGCGCCTCGATCTCCAGGTTCGGGAACCGGTACACGCTGCCCAGCAGGAAGGCCGCGATCCGGGCGGGAGAACCCGGGAAGGCACCCGCGTCGAACACGAGCCGGGCCCTTAAGGCCGTGAGGGTCCCATCCCGGCGCACCCCCGTCCTCAGGGTGAGGACCGCCCCGTGCACCGGGTTGCTCAGGAGGAACTCCTCCTGGCGGGTGAGCACGATCCGCACGGGCCTCCGGGTATGGAGCGCCAGGGCCGCCGCCAGGGGCTCCAGGAGGAGGAACTTCCCGCCGAACCCGCCGCCCACGGGCATGGGCACCACCCGCACCCGGTGCTCGGGCCAACCCAGAAACCGCGCCACCTCCTGTCGGACCCCGAAGGGGCTCTGGGTTCCGGTCCAGAGGACGAGGGTCTCCCCGGAGGGGTCCAGGGCCGCCACCGTGGCGTGGGGCTCCAGGTACCCCTGGTGGACGGAGGAGGTGCGGTACGTGAACTCCAGGACCAGATCCGCCTCCGCAAACCCGCTTGCCACATCGCCCCGGGCGAATCGGACCCGGGCGGCCACGTTGGGGGAAGACCTCTGGGCTTCCGCCGCGGCTTCCTCCGCCCCCGCCGCGTGGGCTCCCGCGTCCGTCCGCAGCCCCGGGATTCCCTCCGGCCAGACCGGGGGCGCATCCTCCGCCAGAGCTTCCAGCGGATCCACCACCGCGGGAAGTGGTTCCACCTCCACACCCACCCGGGCCGCGGCGTCCACCGCCGCGGATTCCCGCTCCGCGAGGACCACGGCCACGGGCTGCCCTGCGTACACCACCCGCTCCCGGGCCAGCAGGCCCGCGGCGTGGTTGTCCGGGAGTTGCCGGAACCAGGGAAGATCCCGGGCGGTGAGCACCGCCACCACGCCCGGGAGCGCCAGGGCCCGGTCCGCGTCAATGCCCCGGATGCGGCCATGGGCCACCGGGCTCGGCACCAGCCGGGCGTGCAGGAGACCCGGAATCGCTAGGTCCGCGGCAAACCGGAGGCGTCCGGAAACCTTTTCCCGTCCGTCCAGAAGCGGGATCCGACGTCCCACCCACATCTCCGTCCTCCTCGCAGGATTGCCCTACTAGGGTACCGCTTCCTGATCAGGAACGGGGAGGCTCCGCTCGGTCTGGGAGCGCGTATCCTAGTGGACGGGGAGCGGACCCGGAGGGCGGGATGGAGGACCAGGCGATGGAATTCGTCACCGAGCAGAACATGGCGCTGCTGGTGGACCTCTACGAGCTCACCATGGCCCAGAGCTACTTCCGGGAGGGCCGCAACGAGCCCGCCACCTTCGACCTCTTCGTGCGCAACCTCCCGCCCCGCCGGGGGTTCCTGGTGAGCGCGGGACTGGACACCGCGCTGGATTACCTGGAACGGCTGCGGTTCCCGGAGGAGGGAATTGCTTACCTGCGCGGTCTTGGGCTCTTCGACGAGGGCTTCCTCCGTTACCTGCGGGACTTCCGGTTCACGGGAGACGTGCGGGCCATCCCCGAGGGCGAGGTCTTCTTCCCGCCGGAGCCCGTGCTGCAGATCACCGCGCCCCGCATCGAGGGGCAGATCGTGGAGACCTTCCTCCTCAACCAGATCAACCTCCAGTCCCTGATCGCCACGAAGGCCGCCCGGGTGGTGCTGGCGGCCCGGGGCCGTCCCGTCATCGACTTCTCTCCCCGTCGGGACCACGGGACGGACGCGGCCCTGAAGGTGGCCCGCAGCAGCTACCTCGCGGGCTGCGCCGGCACCAGCAACGTGCTGGCCGGCATGCTCTACGGCATCCCCGTGTACGGGACCATGGCCCACAGCTACGTCATGTCCTTCGAGGACGAGCTGGAAGCCTTCCGCGCCTACGCCCGACAGTTCCCGGACCGGTGCATCCTGCTCATCGACACCTACGACACCCTGCAGGGAGCCCGCAACGCGGTGGTGGTGGCCCGGGAGCTGCGGGAGCGGGGATACCGGCTGCGGGGCGTGCGGATCGACAGCGGGGACCTGGCGACGCTGAGCCGGGAGGTACGGGCCATCCTGGACAGTGCCGGGTTCCCGGAGGTGCAGATCCTCGCGAGCGGCGACCTCAACGAGGACAAGATCGCGGCCCTGCTGGAGGCGGGAGCCCCCATCGATGCCTTTGGGGTGGGGACGGAGATGGGGGTCTCCTACGACGCGCCGGCCCTGGGCGGGGTCTACAAGCTGGTGGAAGACACCGCGGGATACCGCATCAAGCGCAGCACGGGCAAGGTCACGCTCCCGGGCCGCAAGCAGGTGTGGCGGGTGTACCGGGAAGGGCGGATGCAGGAGGACATCATCGCCCTCGCGGACGATCCCCCGCCGCCCGGGGCGGAGCCGCTCCTCGTGGAGGTCATGCGGGGGGGCCGCCGGATCCACCGGGAGAGCCTGGAGGACGCCCGCCGACGCTGCGGCGAGCGTTTCCGGATGCTCCCCGACGAGCTCCGCCGGTTGGACGGCGGGCGCTATCCCGTCCGTCTCAGCCCGCAGCTGGAGGCCGTGCTCCAGGCGATGGCGGGTGCCGCCTTCTAGTTACTCCGGCCCGAACACGAATCGGATCCGGTCTCCGTCCTGGGGGTAGTACTCCTGCCAGCCCTCCAGCCGCCTGCCGTTCACGAGCACGGACCACCGCCCCGGCCTGCCATCCGGGCACCGGTCACCGTCCCGGTAGGTCCGGCCGTCCGGGAGCGTGAGGGCGTGTTCCCGCACCAGAACCCCCACGGAGAGGAGGAAGGTGCGCAGGGTGGCCTGCCGCCCCTCCTCGTTGCTTTCCGGGTGCACGTGGATGACCCCGTCCCCGTGGGTGTGGGTGTTGCCGGGGCTGGGGGGGAACGGCGGGAGCCGTCTCCCGCAGATCTCCACCGCGTAGGGCGCGTGCCAGTGGGCCCCGGCCCGGGGATAGTTGGGCCGGGACCGGATCCCGTACGCCACCACCGCCACGCCCAGGACCACCACGCCTCCGAACACCCAGGGCCACAGCCGGTCGAACGCCCTCCGCGAAGCGGGACGCGGGGCCGCCTTCCGGGTCGCCTGCTTTCCGTCGCGTGCCGGCATACGGACCTATACGGGGAAGCCCATGCTCTGCAGCACGAGTCGCCCTTCCTCCGTGAGACGTTCGGGCGTCCACGGGGGCGAGAAGACGATCTCCACCTCCACGTCCTCCACCCCCGGGAGCTCCAGCAGCTTCGCGCGGATCTCCTCCGCCAGGATGGGCCCGATGGGGCAGCCCAGGGCCGTGAGGGTCATCTGGATGTAGATCCGGCCGTCCTGCTGCTGGATGTCGTAGATGAGCCCCAGATCCCAGATGTTCACCGGGATCTCCGGGTCGTAGCAGGTCTTGAGGACCTCGATGATCTCCTCCCGACTCGGCATGGTCATCTCCCCGGTCCCAGAACTGGGGTCCATCGCCCCCGCCCATCATACACAAACCCGACAGGCCCTGGGTGGGGAGATGCTAGGATGGAGGGGACGTGGAGGAAGAGCATGCCGTGCGGGGATCGCCCTCCTCACGCTGAGCTGGCCTTGGCCCCGAAGGCGAAGCCCTCAGGGACCGCGGGAGGCGCCCGGTGAGCATCCTCCCGCGGCTGCTGCTCGCGCTCCTGCTCCTCCTGGGCGTCGTCCTGTGGCCGGCCCTGGCCTACTGGTACACGGAGTGGCTGTGGTTTTTGGAGCTCGGATATCCCCGGGTGTTCTGGATCCCCTTCCTGTCCAGACTCCTGGTGGGAGGGTTCGTTTTCGCCTTCGTGTTCGCCCTCCTCTCCCTCAACGCGCGGCCCTTCCTGCGCCGGTGGACCCGCCCGGAGATCCTCGAGCTGTACCGGGACGGCGGCCGTTTCCGCCCCCGGGCGCCCTCCCCGTGGCCCCGGCGCGCCCTCCTCGGGACGTGCGCGGGGATCGCCTTCCTCGCGGCCCTGGCGAACACGGGCCAGTGGTTGGCCCTCCAGCAGTTCCTGCACGCGCAGCCTGCGGGCGCGCGGGACCCCATCTTCGGGCTCGACCTCTCCACCTACCTCTTGCGGCTGCCCTTCTGGCGGTTCCTGGTGGACCTGACGTGGGGATGGCTGCTCTTCACCCTGGTGGGGGTGACCGCAGGGTACCTGCTGGACACCGCGACCCTCGCGATCCGCGGGGTCTGGGCCCTCCCGCCCGGAGCCCGGGCCCACCTCTCCGTGCTTCTGGCGCTGCTTTTCCTGGTCCGGGCCGTGGGCTTCCGGCTCGATGCCCTGGAGTTGCTGACCTCTCAGCGGGGCCTGTTCTTCGGGATGACGTACGCGGACCTGCACGCGCGCCTCCCCGCCCTGAACGCCCTCTTCTACCTCTCCCTGGTGGCCTCAGGGCTGCTGTTCGCGAACGCGTGGCTGCGCACGGTGCGGTTCGCCGCGGGCGTGGTGGCCGTCCAGATCCTGGCGTGGTTCGTGGGCGTGGGGCTGTTGCCCGGGCTCGTGCAGCAGCTGGTGGTGGCCCCGAGCGAGCTCACCCGCGAGACCCCCTACCTCGCCCACCACATCCGGGCCACCCGGGCCGCCTTCGGGCTGGAGGGGGTGCGGACGCAGGTCTTTCCCGCCGCGGGGCAACTCCCCCCGGAGGCCCTTGGGCGGAACCGGGACACCCTGGAGAACGTGCGGCTCTGGGACTACCGGCCCCTCCTGGAGACCTACCGGCAGCTGCAGGCCCTGCGGGCCTACTACACCTTCCACGACGTGGACATCGACCGCTACCGGATCGGGGGTCGAGCGCGCCAGCTCATGCTGGCGGCCCGGGAGCTGGACCTCTCCCGCCTCCCGCCGCAGGCCCGGACCTGGGTGAACGAGCACCTGGTCTACACCCACGGGTACGGGGCGGTGGCAAGCCCCGTGAACCGGGCTTCCGCGGAGGGGCTGCCGGAGTTCTGGATCCGGGACCTCCCCCCGCAGGCGCAGTTTGAGGAGCTCCGCATCACCCGGCCCGAGATCTACTTCGGGGAGCTCACCCACCAGTACGTGATTGTGCGGACCCGGGTCCCGGAGTTCGACTACCCCCGAGGGGAGGAGAACGTCACCACCCGGTACCAGGGGCGGGGCGGGATTCCCCTCTCGCACCCCCTGCGGCGGCTGGCCTTCGCCACCCGGTTCGGGAACCTCCGCATCCTCCTCTCCACGGACATCACCTCAGAGAGCCGGGTGCTGTTCGCCCGCACGGTCCTGGAGCGGGCGCGGCGGCTCGCACCCTTCCTCCGATACGACAGGGACCCCTACCTCGTGATCGCCAACGGGCGCCTGTTCTGGATTCTGGACGCCTACACCACCAGCAACCGGTACCCGTACGCGCAGCCCGTGGAGGGCATCAACTACATCCGCAACGCGGTGAAGGTGGTGGTGGACGCGTACCACGGCACCACGGACTTCTACATGGTGGATCCCGCGGATCCCCTCATCCGCACGTGGGCCCGCATCTTTCCGGGCCTCTTCCAGCCCGCAGACCGCCTCCCTCCGGAGCTCCGGGAGCACCTCCGGTATCCCGTGGACCTCTTCGCGCTGCAAGCCCAGGTGTACGCGACCTACCACATGCGGGATCCCCGGGTGTTCTACAACCGGGAGGACGCGTGGTCCTGGCCCACGGAGATCTTCGCGGGGCAGCAGCAGCCCATGGAGCCGTACTACGTGACCCTGCGGCTTCAGGGAGAGCCCGGACCCGAGTTCGCCCTCATCCTCCCCATGACCGCCCAGCGTCGGGAGAACATGGTGGCCTGGCTCGCGGCCCGAAACGATCCTCCCCATCGGGGGGAGCTGCGAGTGTTCCTCTTCCCCAAGGAGCGGGTGGTGTTCGGGCCCATGCAGGTGGAATCCCGCATCGACCAGGACCCGCAGATCAGCGCCCAGCTCACCCTGTGGAACCAGCAGGGCTCCCGGGTGATCCGGGGGAATCTCCTGGTGATCCCCATCGAGGACTCCATCCTGTACGTGGAGCCCATCTTCTTGCGGTCGGAGACGAGCCAGCTTCCCGAGCTCAAGCGGGTGATCGTGGCCCACGGGCCCCGCATCGCCATGGAGGAGACCCTGGAGGCGGCCCTGAGCCGGATATTCGGGACCCGGGCCGCGGCAGAGCGCCCCGCGGGATCCCCGGCGGACCTGGACGCCCGATCCGCGGAGCTGGTCGGGCAGGCGCTGGAGCACTACGAGCGGGCCCAGCGGCTGCTGCGGTCGGGGGATCTCGGGGGATACCAGCGGGAGATGGAGGCCGTGGGCCGTCTCCTGCGGGAGCTCCACCGGCGGCTACGGCCTTAGGAAGTCCTCAGACGCACCAGCAGCTTGTCAATGCGCCGGCCGTCCAGGTCCACCACCTCGATCTCGTACGCCCCGAAACGCACCTTCTCCCCCACGGAGGGGATGCGGCCCATGAGGTGCAGGACGAGCCCCGCCGCAGTGGTGGCCTCTCCGGTGTCCACGGCTTCCTCTTCCAGACCCAGACGGGAGAGGAGCTGGTGGAGGGGCGTGCGGCCGTCCACCAAAAGCGACCCGTCCTCCCGCACCACGATCTCCGGCTCCTCCTCCCCGTACTCCGAGGGGATCTCCCCCACGATCTCCTCGAGGATGTCCTCCAGGGTCACCCACCCCGCCGTCCCCCCGTACTCGTCCAGCACCACCGCCGCGTGGGCCCGGTGCTCCTGGAGCACCCGGAGGGCGTCCAGGACCCGCACGGTCTCCGGGAGGCTCGGCACGCTCCGGACCATCTTCCGCCAGTCCTCCGTCCCGGAACACCCCACGAGATCCCGGGCGTACAGGACCCCCACGATGTGGTCGAGATCCCGGTCGTAGACGGGGAAGCGGGAGTAGGTGGAAGCGCGGATGGTGCGCAGCACCTCCTCCAAGGTCGCGTGCGTGGGGAGGCCCACCAGTTCCGTACGGGGGGTCATGATCTCTACGAGCCTCCGGTTCGTCACCCGGACCACCCCTGAGAGGACCTTGGCCGCGCTCTCCCGGAGGAGGCCCGTGCGCGCGCTCTCTTCCACCAGGGCGCCGAAGTCCTCCAGGGTCATGCGGGGGGCGCTTTCCCGGGTCTGCCGCAGGAGCCACAGCACCGCGTTCGTGGCCGCGGTCAGCAGCCCCACCGCGGGCGCCACGAGGCGCGTGAAGCCCTGCATGGCGGGCGCGAGGGCCACGGCCACCTCCTCCGCCCGCGCCAGGCTCACCCGCTTGGGTGCGAGCTCCCCCACCACCAGGAACAGGAAGGTGAGGAGCACCACCACGAGGCCCAGGGCCAGCGGATCCGCGTAGGGGGCGAGGGGGGACCAGCGCCGGAGGCCTGCGGCGAGGGGCTCCGCGATGCGGGCGCCCGAGTACGCGGAGGCCAAGGTTCCCACCAGGGTGATCCCGACCTGGACCGCGGCCAGGAACCGGTCCCGGTGGCGGATCAGGTACAGGGCCGCCTCCGCCCGCGGATCCCCCGCCCTCCGTCGACGCTCCAGGCGGGCGGTGCGGGCCGTGATCACCGCCGTCTCCAACGCGGCGAAGGCCGCGTTGGCCAGAAGCAGCAGGAGGACGACGAGGGCTTCCTCCAGCCACGCCATCCGGGGTTGAGGTTCGCCCCCTTCCGGATTCCTCCCTGCTGCACGGGCAGGACCGGCAGGGCAGAGCCCTCTTGGACCGGGCGGTTACCGGGGCGGGCGGCGCTCTGAGATCAGGGCGTCGGAGTCCAGGATGGCCTGGGCCACCTCCCGCATGGTCCTGCGCTGGTTGCGGGCCCGCCGCTGCAGGAGGCGGTACGCTTCCTCCTCGTCAAGGCCCAGCCGCTTCATCAGGATGCCCTTCGCCCGCTCCACCAGCTTCCGGGTCTCCAGGGCCTCCCGGGCCTTCCGCACCTCCTGGAACCGCTGGTAACTCAGGGCCACCGCCGCCCGCAGCTCCGACTCCACCAGGGGCTTGGTGATGTACGCGTAGGCGCCGACCGCCTCGGCCGCCGCCAGCAGCTCCCGGTCACCGTAAGCGGTGAGGAAGACCACCGGCACCCGGTCCCGAACCTGTCGGGCCACCTCGATGCCGTCCGTGGGCTCCATGCGGATGTCGAGCACCAGGAGGTCAGGCCGCAGCCGGTCCACCAGCTCCAGGACCTCGCGGCCCGAAGCCGCCTCCCCCACCACCTCGTGTCCCGCGTCCAGCAGGATGCGCCGCACGCCCATCCGGATGAGGGGTTCGTCGTCCGCGATGAGGATCCGCATACGCACCTCCCGAACGAAAGACGCCCCCGGCGTTGGCCGGGGGCGTCCTGGCCCGTGTGCGCGGGCGCCGCGGTTACACGTCGAAGTACAGGTAGAACTCGTACGGATGCGGCCGGATGCTCACCTCGTGGAGCTCCTTCTCCCGCTTGTAGCCGATCCAGGTCTCGATGAGGTCCCGGGTGAACACGTCCCCCTCCAGGAGGAACTCGTGGTCCGCCTCCAGGGCGCTGAGGACCTCTCCGAGGGAACCGGGCACGCTCTTCACCCGGGCCGCCTCCTCCGGCGGGAGCTCGTAGGTGTTCACGTCCAGGGGACCGAAGGGGGAGGCATCGAGCTTGCGCCGGATCCCGTCCACCCCCGCCATGAGCATGGCCGCGAACGCCAGGTAGGGATTGCAGCTGGGGTCCGGAGGCCGGAACTCGATGCGCTTGCTCGCCGCGGCCTCCGGGCCCGTGTAGTACATGGGGATGCGCACGCAGGCGCTGCGGTTCCGCTTGCTGAAGGCCACGTTCACGGGCGCCTCGTAGTGGGGCACCAGGCGCTTGTAGGAGTTCGTGGTGGGGCTCGTGAAGGCCAGGATGGCGTCCACGTGCGTGAGCAGCCCGGCGATGTAGTGGAGGGCGAGGTCGCTCAGCTCCGCGTATTTTCCTTCTGCGTAGAAGAGGTTGCGGCCGTCCTTCCACAGGCTCTGGTGGGTGTGCATGCCGCTGCCGTTGTCGCCGAAGAGGGGTTTGGGCATAAAGGTGACGGTGCATCCGTGTCGGCGGGCCACGTTGCGCATCACGTACTTGTAGATCATCACCTTGTCGGCCATCCGGACCAGGGTGTCCCGCTCCATGTCGATCTCCGCCTGGCCCGCGGTGGCCACCTCGTGGTGGTGCATCTCCACCGGGATCCCGATCTGCTCCAGGATCAGGGCCGCCTCGCTGCGGATGTCCTGGAAGGTGTCGCTGGGCGGGGCCGGGAAGTAGCCCTCCTTCGGACGGATCTTGTAGCCCAGGTTCTTCCCGTTGTCGTTCCCCGTGTTCCAGATCCCTTCCCGGCTGTCGATGCAGTAGCCCATGCGATGGGGCAGCACCTCATACGTGACGTGGTCGAAGATGAAGAACTCGATCTCGGGTCCCCAGTAGCTCACATCCGCGATGCCCGTCTCCTTGAGGTAGGCCTCCGCCTTCTTGGCCACGTACCGGGGGTCGCGGCTGTAGGGAGCCCGGGTCTCCGGATCCACCACGTCACAGATCATCACCAGGGTCGGGACTTCCAGGAAGGGATCCACGAAGGCGGTCGCCGGATCCGGAAGGAGCAGCATGTCGCTCTCCTGGATGGCCTGGAAGCCCCGGATGCTGCTGCCGTCAAACCCGATCCCCTTCTTGAAGGTGGACTCGTCCAGGGCGGAGGCGGGGATGGTGGCGTGCTGCCACACCCCGGGCACGTCCGTGAACCGGAGATCCACCATCTGGATGTTCTTCTCCTTGACCAGCCTCAGCACATCCTGCGCCGTCTTTCCCGTCATGTTGCCTCCCTCCTTCCGTGGCCTGCTGGGGTTCGGATGCTAACCGTCCTCCTCCGTGGATCGGCGGCCCCGGAGGATGCGGCTGGGGAAAACCACCCAGGCGCAGAACAGGGCGATGAAGGTTCCCAGGGCGAGCCATGCTTCCATCGCGTTCCCTCCCGTTCCTTGGATTTCACGCTCCGCCCGCGGGCACCGGGGTAGGCTCGAGGACGTATGCGGGCGTGCCGTGCTCCGGCAGGTCCAGCCCCTGGAGCTCCTCCTCCCGCGAGGCCCTCAGGCCAATGGTGCTGCGGATCAGAGCGAACATGATGTATCCCGTGATCAGCGACCAGGCGGTCACCACCCCCATGCTGATGAGCTGGGCCACGAGCTGCCCTACCTCCCCCACGATGAGGCCCCGTACGCCCCCGTACGTGCCGTCCGCGAAGATCCCCACGGCCAACAGTCCCCACAGCCCTCCGGCCGCGTGCACGGAAACCGCGCCCACGGGATCGTCCACCTTCAGGGTCCGCTCCACGAACCCCAGACTCCACATCATCACGAGGGCCGCGATGGCTCCGATCACCACCGCCGCCCAGGGGGCCACGTACGCGCACGGCGCGGTGATCCCCACCAGGCCCGCCAGGGCCCCGTTGCACGCCATGGCGATGTCCGCCTTGCCCGTGCGTACGAGGCTCGCGTACAGGGCCACCACCGCGCCCGCGGCCCCCGCCAGGAAGGTGTTCACCGCGATGACGGAGATGCGCAGGTCCGTGGCGGCCAGGGTGCTGCCGGGGTTGAATCCGAACCACCCGAAGAACAGGATGAAGGTCCCGATCACCACATAGGTCATGTTGTGGCCGGGGATGGGGTTCGGGGTGCCGTCCGGGTTGTACTTGCCCAGGCGGGGGCCCACCATGGCGGCGCCCACGAGCCCCAGCAGCCCCCCGACCGCGTGGACCACCCCGGAGCCCGCGAAGTCGCGGGCCCCCACCCCGAAGGGCAGGTTCGCCAGCCACCCCCCGCCCCACACCCAGTGCCCGTAGATGGGGTAGATCACCGCGGAGACGATGAAGCTGTAGGCCAGGTAGGCGGTGATCTTCGTCCGCTCCGCCACCGCGCCCGCCACGATGGTGGCCGCGGTGGCCGCGAAGACCATCTGGAAGAACCAGTAGAGGATGGTGGTCACGTCGTAGGCGGCCCCGCTCAGGAAGAACCCGGAGAGCCCGATCCACGCGTTCCCGTGCTCCAATCCGCTGCTGAGCTGGCTTCCACCGAACATGAGAGCGAACCCGAAGGCCCAGTAGGAGAGGGCGGCGATGCTGAAGTCCATGTAGCTCTTCGTGAGGTAGTTCACCGTGTTCTTGGATCGGATGAGCCCGGCCCCCAGGAGGGCGAATCCCGCCTGCATGAAGAACACGAGGAACGCCGCGATGAGGGTCCAGGCGAAGTTCACCGCCGCTTCCGGCTTCTGCTTGATGGTCTGTGCCCCGCTGGGGTCTGCGCTCCACCCGGGTGCAGCCACGCAGAGCACCAGGAGTACGAGGAGTACGGGCAGAACCCTTCGCATCGAACGCCTCCTGCCCCGAACCGGGATGAAAAAGAGGGACGCCCACACCGATCGGTGTGGGCGTCCCGGCCCACGGACAAATTCCTGTGAAACTGTCTAGGGTCTGTCTATCACCTGGCCGGGTCCTTGTCAACCATCTTCTTGGGAATTTCCGGCAAAAATTTTTCCGGGGCCTATGCCAGACCCCGAATCCGCAGGCGCAGGTCGTTGGGGGAGTCCGCGGCCCGGAGGGCATCCTCCAGGGAGATGAGCCCCTTCCGGTAGAGATCGTAGAGGGCCTGATCGAAGGTCTGCATCCCCTCTCCCCCTCCCGCCTGGATGGCCGCCTTGATCCCCGCGAGGTCCCCGCGCCGGATGAGCTCCCGGATGCGGGGCGTGGCCACCAGGACTTCCACCGCCACCACCCGGCCCTGCCCGTCCGACCGGGGCACCAGGCGCTGGCTGACGATGCCTTCCAGGGTGAGGGAGAGGCGGTGCAGGACCTCCTGGACGTGATCCGCGGGGAAGAAGGCCAGCAGGCGCTCCAGGGTCTGAGAGGCGTTGATGGAGTGCAGGGTGCTGAGCACCAGGTGGCCGGTCTCCGCGAAGTAGAGGGCGGCATCCGCGGATTCCCGGTCCCGCATCTCGCCGATGAGGAGGACGTCCGGGGCCTGGCGCAGGGCTCCCCGCAGGGCGTGGTGGAAGCTGGGGGTGTCCGTGGCGACCTCCCGCTGACTCACGAGGCTGCGCTTGTCGGGGTGGAGGAACTCGATGGGATCCTCGACGGTGATGATGTGGCCGGAGGCGTGGGTGTTCCGGTAATCGATCATGGCCGCGAGGGTGGTGGTCTTCCCGGAGCCCGTAGGACCCGTGACGAACACGAGTCCCCTCGGCCGCATGACCAGATCCGCGAGGATCTCCGGAAGTCCCAGCTGCTCAAAGGAGGGGATGTCCGTGCGCACCCGGCGCGCCACGAGGGCGATGGAACCCCGCTGCTGGTAGACGTTCACCCGGAACCGTCCCACGCCGGGGAAGCTGTAGGCCAGGTCCACGTTCTGCTCCGTGCGGAGCTGCCGGCGCTGCTCGTCATCCAGCAGCTGATCCGCAAGCGTCCGGCTCACCTCCGGGGTCACCCGCTCCCAGGGCCCCGGCTGGAGCTCCCCGTGGACCCGGAAGGTGGGCGGGGAGCCCACCTTCACGTAGAGGTCGCTGGCGTCCCGCTCCACCATCTCCCGGAGGAGGTCGTGCACGTGCATGGCCACCTCCCGCTACTTCCAGGCGCTCTGGGCAGGAGGGGCCGCGCCGAGGCCCGGCCGGGCGAAGGCCTGCTTTTCCGTAGCCCACCGCACGGCCACTTCGGGCGTGACCTTCCCCGTCTTCACCAAGTGCCGCAGGCTCTGGTCCATGCTCTGCATCCCCTCCCGGAGCCCCGTCTGGATCACGGAGGGGATCTGGTGCACCTTGCTCTCCCGGATGAGGTTCCGGACCGCAGGGGTCGCCACCATCACCTCCACCGCGGGAACTCGACCGAGGCCGTCCGCGGTGGGCAGGAGGACCTGGGCGACGACCGCCACCAGGGTCTCCGCCAGCTGCACCCGAATCTGCTCCTGCTGGTGGCTGGGGAAGACGTCGATGATCCGGTGGATGGTCTGGGCCGCGCTGCTGGTGTGCAGGGTGGCCAGCACCAGGTGCCCGGTCTCCGCCGCGGTGAGGGCCAGGGCGATGGTCTCCAGGTCCCGCATCTCGCCCACCAGGATCACGTCCGGATCCTCCCGCAGCGCGGCCCTCAGGGCCGCGCTGAAGGACTTCGCGTGCACGCCCACCTCCCGCTGGTTGATGAGGGCCTTCCTGTGCGGGTGAACGAACTCGATGGGATCCTCGATGGTGATGATGTGGACCCGGCGGGTCGCGTTGATGAGGTCCACCATGGCCGCCAGGGTGGTGCTCTTCCCGGATCCCGCGGGGCCGGTGACGAGGATGAGGCCGTGCTCCCGCAGGGCGAGCTCCCGCAGCACCGGAGGGAGGCCGAGCTCCTCCAGGGACCGGATCCGGGAGGGGATCACGCGGAAGGCCGCCCCCTCGCCCGTGCGCTGGTGGAAGATGTTCACCCGGAACCGGCCGAGGCTCTGCAGCTCAAGGGCGAAGTCCAGATCCAGGTGCTCCTCGAACTGGGCCTTCTGCGCGTCCGTGAGGATGTCGTAGAGCATGGCGTGGAGTTCTTCCCGGGTGATGGGCGGCCATCCCTCCACGTCCACCAGCTCCCCCCGCAGTCGGAGTCGAGGGGGGCTTCCCACCGTGAGATGGAGGTCGGAGGCGTCCCGTTCCCGGGCGAGCACCAGAAGATCTGTGATGTCCACGGTCTCCTCCTCACGCACGGGCTTGCACGAGGGGCGCCACCGCCTGGGGTTCTGCCCGCAGGTGCTCCACCGCGGCCCGGGCGCAGGCCTCGAGGGAGGGGGAGAGGGCGGGGGCCAGAAGGTCCGGGATCGCGTGGGTCGGGGCCCGGAGCACCTCGGCAAGGCCCGGGCCGGCCCGGTACCACTCGTAGATGGGGACCTGCCCTTCGTATCCCGTGTTCCGGCACCGCTCGCATCCCACCGCGGAGGCCCACCGGCCCGGAGGGGATGCCCCGGGCCACTCCGGCGGGAACCCGTGGACCTCGGCGCAGCCGCAGAGAGCCGGGACAGGCATCCCGCACAGCGCGCCCGCGAGGAACCGCTCCAGGAGGAGGCGGCCCGCGGAGAGCAACCCCTCCAGGGCCCAGCTCACCCGCAGGTACGGGAGGCCCAGCACGAGGGTACAGCCCGGCCTCAGGGCCCGGCACAGCTGGCCCGCGGTCTCCAGGTCCAGACCCGCGTCCGCGATCAGGTACTCCGCATAGGTCTCCGAGAGGGCTTCGAGGGACTCCACCGCCAGGACCCCCTTGATCGGCTCGGGAGGCCACAGGCCCGCGGCTACGGTCCGGGTACCGGGGTTCCGGGCGGCCTGCTGGGCCAGCGCCCGCAGGAGCCGGCGGCGGAAGAGGCCGTCCGGGGACCCCACCACCAGGAGCCCGCCGCCCCGCAGGATCTCCTCGATGCCGTCGCGGATCGCAGGGTCCAGACCCAGGGCGGCCAGGGTAGGGACGGCTTCGGGTTCCAGGACCCCCACCAGCGCGTGACCGCCGGTCGCCTGGAGGGATCGGAGGACGGCGGTCACCGCGTGGTCCGCGAGGGAGATCCGGAAGCGAAGGAGATCGGGATCCTCCGCGAGCCGGGCGAGGACCCCGGGGTCCACCCGCGGGCCCCGGCTCTCCACCAATCCCGCCACGGTACGGTACCGGACCCGGACCCCAGCCCCGGACGGCTCGAAGTAGACCTCGTGGGCCCCAGCCTGCGCGGCCGCGCTGAGGTGAAACCGGATCTCCGCGAGCTCCGGCCCTCCCCGGGATCTGCGGCCCCGGGCGAAGGACCGGATGAGCCGGCGGACGTTGCTGGAGAGGTCCACCGCGGGGAGGACCCGCAGCCCCGTGGCACGCTCCACCTCCGCGATGGCCTCCGCATCCGTGGGGTCCCCCATCACCAGGGTCAGCTCGTCCCCGGAGACGAGGAGGGGAAAGACCTCGAACCGCTCCATCAGGTGAGGGGGCAGGAGCTGGACGGCCGCGGGGTCCACCATCTCCGGGGAAGCGTGGACGTAGGGGATCTGCAGCTGGGTCGCCAGCGCCCACGCCACGTCGTCCTCCGAGGCATACCCCAACTGGATGAGGGCCGCACCGATCCGCAGCCCCGTCTGCCGTTGGAGGCGCACGGCCTCCTCCAGCTGCTCCGGGGTGACGAGGTTGGCCTGCAGGAGGATCTCGCCGAGTCGGGTGCGCATTCCGGATTCCTTTCCCGGGCAGCCCTTCGGGTCCGGGGATAAGCAAGATCCGTGCCGTCCTGGGGGGCCGGAGGAGGTGGCTCCGCGGGCAGGACTCGAACCTGCAACCCCCCGGTTAACAGCCGGGCGCTCTACCGTTGAGCTACCGCGGAACGCAAACTGCCACGAGGATCATAGGCCGGAATCCCGTATCCTGTCAAAGGGGCCACATGCAGCGAACCGAGGTCGCGGTCCATGCCCTCATCGTCACCCTGGTGGTGGCCACCACCTATGGGGTGCTGTGGCTGGCGGTGCGCCTCGCGGACATCCTGGTGCTCTTCCTCATCTCCGCCATCCTGGCCGCGGGCCTCGCGCCCACGGTGGGGGCCCTGGAGCGGATCCGGCTTCCGGGTGGCCGAACGCTCGGCAGGGGGCTTGCCCTCTTCCTCGTGGTGGTGCTCATCCTCGCGGCCCTGGTGCTCGTGCTCACCATCCTCCTCACGCCCGTGGTGCAGCAATTCAGCGCCCTGGTGGCGCATCTCCCGGAGTACGTCCAGGAGACGGAGCGGTGGTTCACCCAGCTCCGCGCGCGGTTTCCCTGGATGCCCGACGTGAGCCGGTGGCTGAGCCGGCTCCCGGAGGAGGTGCAGAACTTCTCCCGGTACTTCGGCACCGCGGCCCAGGTCTTCGGTCGGTTCGTGAGCGGGCTGTTCACCGTGACCACGGTCCTCGTGATCGTGATCTATATGCTCATCGAGGGGCCCCGGCTGAAGCGGGGGTTTTTGCGCCTCTGGCCCGTGGAGCGGAGGCCGCTCGTGGACCTGGTCCTGGACCGCATCGCCCAGAAGTTCAGCGGGTGGCTCCGGGGCACCTTCGTGTTGGCCCTCTCCATCTTCGCCATCGACACCGTGGGGCTCATCCTCATCGGGATCCCCTACCCGTTCCTCCTGGGCCTGGTGGCAGGGCTCACGGAGCTCATCCCGGTGGTGGGGCCGTTTTTGGGGGCCGTTCCCGCGGTGATCGTGGCCCTGTTCCAACCCACGTGGAAGCTGGTGGCGGTGATCGTCCTCTACGTCCTGGCCCAGCAGATCGAGCAGAACTTCCTCGTGCCCCGCGTGATGAGCCGGGCGGTCGGGCTCTCGCCTATTCTCGCCATCTTCGCGGTGCTCGTCGGCGGGGCCCTCATGGGGATCGTGGGCGTCCTCCTCTCCATTCCCGTGGCGGCGGCCCTCCAGGTGATCTTCGGGGAGCTGGTGCCCGCGGCCCTCCCTCACGCGCGGTCTGAAGCCTACCTCCCGCCCGAGACCCCCGCCCCCCGAAGCGCGCGGGGCCCCCAGGCCTCCGGGAGATCCAGGGAGGCTCCGGAGGCCCCCGCGGCTGAGGGAGGGGGAGAGCTCTATCCCTGAGCCCGTCGTCCCTGCTCGACCCGGCGGATGACCTCCTCGGTGAACTCCGTGGTGGTGGCGGCTCCGCCCAGGTCCGGGGTGCGCACGCCGGCCTGCACCGTCTCAAAGGTGGCCTCGTAGACGGCGCGGGAGGCCTGTCCGGCCCGGGGGTCCGGGAGATAACCGAGGGCCGCGGCCGCGGCCAGGATCATGGCCATGGGGTTCGCGATGTTCTTGCCATACAGCCTCGGGGCGGTCCCGTGCGGGGCCTCCGCGAGCACCACCCGGGGCTCGAACGACTCATCGAGGGCCAGCACGAGCGATTCGGCGCCCGCGATGCTCCCGAACATCTGGAGCACGAGGTCCGATAAGGTGTCGCCGTCTCGGTTGAGGGCGGGGATGACGAGGGCTTCCTCGCTGGGCTGCAGGAGGAGGGCGTAGACCGCGTCGATGAGTTGCGGCTCGTAGGGGACGTCCGGGTGGCGGGAAGCGGCCGCATCCAGCTCCTCCTTCAGCATCCCCTCGTAGACGGGGCTGACGGTGTACTTGGGACCTCCGAACACCTTGCCCCGAATGCGGCGGGCATGCCGGAAACTGAACTCCGCCACGACCCGGCAGGTCCGGCGGGTGATCCGACTCGTGCGGTAAGCCACCTCCTCGAGCCCACCTCCCTCCCGCCACTCCCGGGCCCCGTAGGCGTCCTCCACCGCCATGCGCACCACGCTGATGGGATTCATCACCCCCGTCACGGGGCGGACCCCGGGGATCCGTCGGCCCGTGCGGAGGATGACCTGCGCTCCGATGGCCTCCCGGAGGAGGGCG
Source organism: Armatimonadota bacterium (assembly GCA_031460175.1). NCBI lineage: Bacteria > Bacillati > Candidatus Sysuimicrobiota > Candidatus Sysuimicrobiia > Candidatus Sysuimicrobiales > Candidatus Sysuimicrobiaceae > Candidatus Sysuimicrobium > Candidatus Sysuimicrobium tengchongense. Next base: position 154,027 of record JAVKGW010000001.1, read on the forward strand.
TTGGGGCTCCCCACGTCCCCAGGTCCCTCCGGGGTGATGGTGGCCGCCTTCAGGCCCACGCCGTACGTTTTGAGGGCTTCCGCGGCCTCGTAGACCACGCGGTTCCGGCTGGCCCGCCGGCTCTCCAGGCTCAGATCAAAGTGCAGGAGCTCCAGCTCCAGGCCGATGACCTCCGGGGCAAGCACCCGGAGGGCCTGAAGCAGAAGCTCCTCTCCTGTTTGGTCCCCGTGCAGCACCACGAGGGTGGGCAAGGATCCCTCCGGCCCGGATTCACCCGTCCTTCGGCTCCAGGGCCTCCCGCACCTTAGCGGTGAGCTCCGTGATGAGGTAGGGCTTCTGCAGGAAGCCCCGAGCTCCCTTTCGCAGGAGTTCCCCCGCCGCCCCTTCCTGGGTGTAGCCGCTGCTGAGGAGCACCCGGGCCTTGGGGTTGAGGCGGAGGATGGCCTCGAAGGCCTCCGCCCCGCTCATCCCGGGCATGACCATGTCCAGGATCACGAGGTCCACCTCGTCCCGCCACTGCTGGTAGAGGTCAACGGCCTCCTCGCCGCTGCGAGCCACCAGCACCCGATAGCCCCGGCGGGTGAGGACCTCCCGGAGCAGGTTGCACAGGGGCTCCTCGTCGTCCACCACGAGGATGAGTTCTCCGGATCCTTCCGCCACGCCCGTTGCTGCCTCCTCCTCGGGTTGAGGTTGCGATTCCACCGGCACGGGCAGGTACACCTGGACCGTGGTCCCCTTGCCCACCTCGCTCTGAAGGTCCACGAACCCGCCGTGGTTGCGCACGATCCCGTAGACCATGGCCATGCCGAGCCCCGTGCCCTTCCCGGGCTCCTTGGTGGTGAAGAAGGGCTCGAAGACCCGGCTCTTCACGTAATCGTCCATGCCCACCCCGGTGTCCCGGACGGTGAGGACCACGTAGCGCCGGAGGTCCGGAGGCCCCTGGGAGGTGGGATCGTCCGCGAGGGCCTCCCCGAGCTCCAGGGTCAGGACCCCGCCCTGGGGCATGGCGTCCTTGGCGTTCATGCACAGGTTCAGGACCACCTGCTGCAACTGCGCGGGATCCCCCTCCACCTCGGGCAAGTCCTCCGGGAAGCGGGTCCGCACCTCGATCCGCTCGTGGAGGGTGCTCCGGAACAGGTTCAGCACCTCCTCGCACAGGGTCCTGAGCTGCACCCGCTGGACCGTGAACTTCCCCCGGCGGGCGAATCCCAACAGCTGCCGGGTGAGCTCGCTGGCCCGGAGGGCGCTGCGCTCCACCACCTCGAAGTACTGGCGGAGGGTGGCCTCCGCGGGGAGATCCTCCTTGATGAGGCCGAGGTAGCCGACGATGGACCCCAGGATGTTGTTGAAGTCGTGGGCGATCCCGCCCGCCAGCGTTCCCAGGCTCTCCATCTTCTGGGCCTGGATCAGTTGCTCTTCCAGGCGCTTCTGCTCCGTCACGTCCCGGTACACGCCCACGATCCCCACCGCCTCCCCGGCCTCGTTCCGGTTCACGGACAGGGTGGCCGAGAGCCACACGAGGTGCCCGTCCTCCCGACGGTGCTGCAGCTCCCCCCGCCACCGTCCCGCCCGCTGGAGGACGGCCCGGATGCGGTCGAGATCGAAGGAACGTCCCTCCGGCCGGAGCAGGTCCTGGAGTCGGCGGCCCACCACCTCCTCCGCCCGCCACGCGTACAGCGCCTCGCAGGCCCGGTTGCAGTACAGGATACGCCCCTCCCAGTCCGTGGCGATGATGGCGTCGTGCACGCACTCCAGAAGTTCCGCCTGGAACCGGAGGGCCTGCTCCATGTGGCGCTCATGGGTGATGTCCCGGAGGATCCCCATCAGGACGGGCTTTCCCTCCAAGAGGACCCGATTCGCCCGCAGCTCACACGTGATCACGCTCCCGTCCGACCGTCTGCCCCGAAACACCACCGCCTCCTCGCGCCCCCTCTGCGCCAGGCGATCCGCGAGGTACTCGGCCACCCGGGGCCGATCCTCCTCCACGCACAGGGCCAGCAGCCCTATCCGGTGCACCGCCTCCACGGAGGAGACGCCGAAGAGGTGAACAAAGGAGCGGTTCACGAACCGGAACAGCCCGTCCTCCAGCAAGAACATGGCGTCCGGAGATCCCTCGATGAGAACCCGATACCGGGCCTCGGACTCCCGCAGGCTCTCCTCGATCCGCCAACGGCCGGTGACGTCGTGGGCGAAGGCGGCGATGTGGTGCAAGGTCCCCCGGGGATCCCGAAGAGGGGCCAGGACCATCTCCACCACCCGGGGAGCGCTCCCGTCGGGAGGGGTCCATTCCCGGGGGGGAAGGCGCACCACGTGCCCCCGCAGGGCCGCCTCCAGGAGAGGCCGATCCCCGGGGTTGAAGACCGGGCTATCGCGCAGCAGGTGCCCGGCCTCCTCCGGAGGAATGCCAAACAGCCGCTGCCAGGCAGGATTGGTGACCACCGCGTTGCCCTCGGGATCGTAGACCCCGACCGCCACGGGCAGGTCCGTGATGGCGCCCCGGATCCACTCCACCGGGGGTCGCCCATGGATCCCCGGGGGCTCCGAGAAGGCCAGGTACGCGGAGCCGTCCGCCGCTCTCCTCCCCCGGGCCTCCACCTCCACCACCTCCCCGCTCACCCGGCGGAGACGGAGGCGCCCCCCGCGGGTGTACAGGGGAGGGAGAGCCCGGAGGAACCGCAGGGAGTCGGAACTCCGCTCCAGGAGGTCCCGGAGCGAAAACCCCACCAGGGAAGAGGCGCGGAGGCCCACCAGTCGGCCGGCCGCCTCGTTCGCCCGCAGGATCCTCCCGTCGGCTCCCACGTGCAGGAGGGGGACGGGCACGAGATCCCACAGGAGGTCCAGCTGATCGCGGAGCTCCTCTGCGCGCCGCTGCGGACCGGGCTTCTTCCAGAGCATGCCCACGCAGCCTCAGAGGTTCAGCAATTTTCGTGCCGTTTCCTAAAGAGCTAGCCGTGCAGTTCGAGGATGTCCCCGTCCTCCAGGAGGTGATCCCGGCCGACCATCTGTCCTTGGGAGGTCCGGCCCCACAGCCGGGCGTACTTCAGCTGCTCCGCGAGCTCCTTGTGGATGGCCTCCGCGGCGTCCAGGACCCGGGCGCCCCGGGGGAGCACGAAGGGGACGGACAGGTCCGGCTTGCGGCCCGGGGGTTTGCTGTAGACCCGGATCACGTCCAGCATGCGGAAGACCCGGCCCGGCAGCTGCTGGAGTCCGTACCCGGTGACCGCGGAGACGGGGACCGGGGAACCGGGGAGCTGATCGCCCACCAGCTCCATCAGCACCCGGAGGTTCTCCTCCGCCCGGGGGAGGTCCCACTTGTTGGCCACCACCAGGGTGCGCTTGCGGGCCCCCCGGGGGAGGGAGGGGTCGTCCTCGAGACGCGCGTCCTCCCGCTCCAGGAATACCCGGCCCGCGGGGAGCAAGCGCAGGGCGTCCTCCAGGTAGAGGATGCCGTCGTCGCTACAGTCCAGCACGAAGAGGGCCGCGTCCGCGGCCCGGATGAGGGCATACAGCCATCCCTCGTCCATCTCCGGGCAGATGGGCGGGGTGTCCACCAGTTGGATCTGCACGTCCTCGAACCGCATCATGCCGGGGACCGGTGCTCGGGTGGAGACGGGATAGGGCGCGATCTCGGGCTGGGCGTTGGTGAGGGCCGCCACCAGGCTCGACTTGCCCGCGTTCGGGGGGCCGATCACCACCACCTGTCCCGCGCCCTCCCGCTCCACGTGGTAGAAGGGCTGGGCGCGGGAAGCTCCCCGGCGGGCCTGCATCTCCTGCCGGAGACGGGCGATGCGGCGCTTGATGTCCGCCTGCAGTTTCTCCGTCCCCTTGTGCTTGGGGACGGTACGCAGCATCTCCTCCAGGGCCTCCAGCTTCTCCTGAGGACTCGAGGCCTCCCGGAAGCGTTGCTCCGCGGCCAAGTACTCCGGGGTCAGGTTCGCCGGCATCCCGCTATTAGATTACACACGCGTATCATGAAAGGGATGCGGACGCGAACGCGGAAATCCGGTGTTCACCCGGCCCTCCAGCCCCTCCTCCGGAAGGTGGGAAGTCCTCCGGCGCAGCCCTTTACCCCCTCGGAGTTCCAGCTCCGGGCCCTGGAAGCCCTGAGGACGGGGGACGTGCTGGTGGAGGCGCCGACCGGCAGCGGCAAGACCTGGATCGCGGAGGAGGCCATCCGGGAGGGACTCCAGGAGGGCCGCACCGCCTGGTACACCACGCCGCTCAAGGCTCTCTCCAACCAGAAGTACCGGCGGTTCTGCGGCCTGTACGGGACCGAACAGGTCGGCCTCCTCACGGGGGAGCGTCGCATCCATCCGCAGGCCCCCGTGATCGTGGCCACCACGGAGATCCTCCGAAACGCCCTCTACGAGGGTGCCATCCGGCCGGACCTGGTGGTGCTGGACGAGGCCCATTACCTGAGCGATCCGGAGCGGGGCACCGCGTGGGAAGAGATCATCCTGTACGCGCCGCCCACCACCACCCTCCTCCTCCTCTCCGCCACCCTTCCCAACATCCAGGAACTCGCGGACTGGATGCGGGAGGTCCGAGGTCGGAGGCCCGCCATCGTGGAGGAGCAGCACCGGCCCGTGCCCCTCGTCGCCATCGCCGCGGACGGCCTGGGCCGTCTGCTGCCCCTGGAGCTGGCTCACCGCATGGCCAGGCTGGATCGGACGCCCGACTGGGTCCGACGGGTGGTGCGGTCCCTGGAAGAGGCACAGCTGCTGCCCGCCATCCTCTTCTTCCCCACCCGTCGGCAGTGCGACGAGGCGGTGCGGGAGCTCGCGACCGCCCGAGCCCCGGGGGAGGAGGAGCGGAATTCCGCGTGGGCGGTGTGGGAGGAGGAGTTCCCGTACCTACGGGATCACCCGCAGCGCCGCAGCCTCCTGCGCGCCGGGGTGGCCGCGCACCACGCGGGCCACCTCACCGCTTGGCGCATGGTGGTGGAGGACTTCCTGGAGCGGGGGCTTGTGCGCGCGGTGTGCGCCACCACCACCTTGGCCGCGGGCCTGGACGTGCCCGCCCGCACCGTCCTCCTCACCACCCTGGTGCGAAACAGCCCCGAAGGCCCCGTGGGGCTTTCCGCCACGGAGTTCCACCAGATGGCGGGCAGGGCGGGCCGCCGCGGCCGGGACACCCTTGGATTCGTGGTGCTCCCCGCCACCCGGCCCGGGGAGCTCGCGGACGGGGAGGCCCTGCTCTCCGCGGAGCCAGAGCCCATCCGGTCCGCCTTCACCCCCGGCTACGCCTCCATCCTCAACCTCCTCCGGTGGCGCACCCTGGAGGAGGCCCTCGCGGAACTGGACCGGTCCCTCGCGGCCCACCAGCGCCGGAAGGAGATCGCCCGGCTGCGGCGTCTGCTGGCCCAGCTGCCGACCGGCCCGGCCCGATCCCTCGGGCAGCTGCGCCGCCGGGAGCGCCGCCGCAGGGAGCTGGAGCAAACCCTCCGGGAGATGGAAGGCGGGCTCCGGGAGGAGTTCTTAAGACGCGCCAGGGTCCTGCAGTCCTTCGGCTACCTCGATGAGGACCTGCGGCTCACCCCGGACGGGGCCTGGGCGGCCCTCATCCGCCACCCCCGGGCCCTGGTGCTCGCGGAGCTGGTGCGGAGGGGCCTGCTGCCCCTGGAGGAAGAGCGGCTTTCGGCCTACGCCGCGGCCCTCAGCAGCGAGCAGGCACCCCGGCGTGGGGAGGACATGGAGTTGGGGCCGTTGCGGGCCCTGGTCCGGGAGATCGCGGCCCGGGAAGCGGAGGCGGGGGTGCAGCCGGACCCCTTCGTGGAGGAGTTCCGACCGGAGTGGGATCGGATCCGACGGCGTCTGCTGCCGCCGCCCGCGGATCGGCGGGCCACCGCCGCGGTCCTCTGGATCCGGGGCGTGGCGTTCGGAGCCCTGGCCGCGCAGCTGGACGCCCAGGAAGGGGATCTGCAACGCATCCTCCTCCAGGCGGCGGAGATCGCCAACCAACTCGCGGATCTCCCCCACCCCGCATTCCGGGAGGCCGCGGCCAGGGCCCGGGATCTCCTGTTACGGCCGCCCCTGGTGTGAGGCACCGACGAGTCGCAGCCTCCAGATCTGCTCCCACTGATCCCCCTCCACCTTCCCGAACCCGGCCTTGCGGTAGATCCGGATGGCCCGGTGGTTCCAGGCTTCCACGCTGAGCCAGATCTCCTCCACTCCCTGCTTCCGGGCATGGACGATCAGCGCCCGGAGCAACCGGCTCCCCACTCCCGCGCCCTGGAAGTCCTGGTGCACGAAGATGGCGAGCTCATACGAGCCCGGCCGGTCCGGCATCAACACCGCGTGCCCCACCACCCGATCCCCGTGGACCGCCAAGAGGTTGATGCCCTCCAGCAGCAGAGACCGCAGCCACTCCCGCAGCCGCCCGGGGTGGAGGGGCGGGATGCCCTGGGCCTGCTGAGACGGGTCGTACGTCCGGTACATCCCGTAGAGGGCTTCCTCCCAGCCGGGACCCCCGGGGCGCAGCATGATGCCCCGGCCCCTCCGGTCCGAAAACCGTTCCAGAACGGCACCCTCTCGGACGCTCACCCGCCCACCTTCCGCTGGGGCTTGAAGACCACCACGGGGCCGGGCGCGTTCAGCAGCACCGTGGTGACCCGGTCTCCCAGCACCACCTTGCCCGTGGGCGTGCGGTGAGCGGCCACCACGATCTCCCCGCCCTCTTCCTCTGCGGCCCGCAGCAGGCTCACCACCCCCTCCGCCTCCGGGGAAACCCGCACCTCTACCCCCGCTCCCGCAGCCTCCGCCTCGGAGCGCACCCGGTCCACAAGTCCTTGCGGGCACACCACCACGAGCTCCACCCCGCGAAGGGCCGCCAGCTCCCGGGCGTACCGGAAGGCTTCCCACCCCGCCTCCGTGTCCTCCAGCCAGAGCACCGGCCGCACCTTCATCCCCCCAACGCCGCCAGGGCCTGGTCCAGGGCCCGCTGAGCGGTCTCCCGGTTTTTCCGCCGGAGACTCGCCGGCGCATCCCGGGAGGGGTCGTCCCGCATGCGCCTGGGGAGTTCCACGGGGGATTCCGGCTGCCAGCGGGCGATCCAGGAAGGAGGAACCTCCTCCGGGACCTCCCGGTGGGAGACCGCGGCGTACACCAAGCTCCATGCCCGGGGGACCACCCGCCAGATGTCGTAGCCGCCCCCGCCCGTGGCGAGCCACCGCCCTCCCGAGAGCGCGTGGGCGAGCTCGTGCATTCTCCGGGCGAAGTGCTCCGCGGTGTGGGTGGTGCAGCGGAGATCCGTGAGGGGATCCAGTCGATGCGTGTCGCACCCGTGCTGGCTGACGATCACATCGGGGCGGAACGCCCGTGCCACCTCCGGCACCACCAGCTCGAAGCACTCGATCCAGGAGAGATCGTCCGTGCCGGGGAGGAGCGGCACGTTCACCGCATACCCCGCGCCCGCGCCCCGGCCCGTCTCGCTCACGAACCCCGTGCCGGGGAAGAGGTACTCCCCGCTCTCGTGCAGGGAGAGGGTGAGGACCCCCGGGTCCTCGTAGAAGATGGCCTGTACCCCGTCCCCGTGGTGGGCATCCCCGTCCACGTACAGCACCCGCCAGCCCCGACGCCGGAAGAACTCGCACGCCACGGCCACGTCGTTGTAGACGCAGAACCCGCTCGCCTGGGCCCGCATGGCATGGTGCAGCCCTCCGGAGGGATGAAAGGCGTGCGGGAAGCGCCCTGTAAAAATCCCCTCCGCCGCCACCAGGGCTCCGCCCACGATGGTGGCCGCCGCCTCGTGCATGCCCGCAAACGGTGGGTTGTCCCCCGGCCCGAACCCGAACATGCGGCTCAGGACAGGCCGCGTGGGATCTGCACTCAGGGCTCGCACCGCGGCGATGTAGTCCGCGTCGTGGATGGTCCGGAGCTCTTCCTCCGTGGCCTGCCGGGGCGGGAGGATGTCCGTTTCTTCCAGAACGCCCAGATCCCGAAGGAGGTCTACGGTGAGCTGGAGGCGCCGGCTGTTGAGCGGGTGTCCTCCGCCGAAGTCATAGCGCAGGCAGGCCTCGCTGTAGATCAGGGGGGATTTCGGCGAGGTATCCACGGAACTCCCTCCTGAGCCGACCGGGGCTTCCCGATCTATCCTCCCGGAGCCTGTGCCTTCTGTCCATGATCCCTCGTATCCTGGGGGTGTGGACCTCCTCCTCATCGTGCCGGATCGGAGGGTGCGGTCGCTGCTGCTCGCCCAGCTCGGCGAAGAAGGCTACGGGGTGGCCGCGGTCCCCACCGTGCGGCACGGCCGCCTGCTCCTGCGTCAGGGCCTCCGCCCCGGGCTGGTGGTGCTGGACCTCGTGGCGCTGAGGGAGCCGGACGAGGCGATCCTCCGCCTGCGGGAGGAAGCTCAGGCTCCTCTTCTGGCCCTCGGGGGCGCGGTGGAGCAGGAGCGGGCACGGCGGTTGGGGCTGGAGGTGCTCTCCCGCCCGTTCACCATCGCGCAGCTCGTGGCCCGGATCCGCGGACGGATCCGGCCTGAGGCGTCCGCTCAGTAGGGCCACCGCCGGCCGATCCCCACGTGGGCCAGGGCCCAGCGGAAGAACACCACGAACACCCCCAGGCGGAGGGGAAGGGCCCGCAGCCGGCGCGGGGAGGTGTAGATGGCGGCCTCCACCACGTGCCCGACCCGGATCCCGCCCCGCTGCAGCCGCTGGAGGAACTCCAGGTCCTCCGCGATCTGCAGCTGCGCGTCCAGCATCCCGAAGTGGTTGAACAGGTCGCGGGCGCAGTAGAACATCTGGGCCCGGATGCCGAACAGGCGCTTCCCGAACTCCATGAGGGCGAAAAACCCCTGATCCACGGGATCCTCCGAGTCCGCGAGCACCGCGATGCTCGCGGCCTGCTCCCCGGACGCGGTGCGACGGGCGATGGCGTCCAGAAGATCAGGACTCATGCGGGAATCCGCGTCGAGGAAGACCACCCACCGGCCCTGCGATGCGGCCACCCCCAGGTTCTTCGCCCGGGCCCGACCGGGGGTGGGCTCCCGGATGAGCCGCAGGCGAAGGTCCGGGTGCTTCCCCGCGAACCCGGACACCACCTCCGCGGTGCGATCCCGGGACCCGTTGTCCACCACCACCACCTCCACCCGGTCGAGGGGGTAACGCTGGTCCAGCACGGATCGGAGCGCTCCCAGGATGTAGGCCTCCTCGTCCCGCGCGGGGATCACGATGGAGAACTCCACCTCAGGCATCGAGGAGGGCTCCGTACGTGGTGGGGCGTCGCCCGCGGAGGAGGCGGGCCAGCTGCTCGAGCCGGAGGCGCGCCGAGGATGAACGGGGGGCGTCTTGGGGGTGGAAGAAGGCGGTGACGCAGGGGAACCCCAACCGGGCGAGCGCAAGTCCCGCCCAGCCTCCGAGCCCTATCAGGGCCTCGTGCGCCCCTCCCGTGCCCATGTGTCCGAACCAGGGGAGGAACCGCCGTCGGCCCGTCTGGACCTCCAGCAGGGTGCTCATCCCCAGGAGGTACCGGAAGTCCAGGCGCCGCAGCACTCCCGGGAGCTCCGGCGTCCCGAGCCACCCCGGGGGGCAGAACCCCTGGACCGGGATCCCGAGGCTTGCCAGCGCCCGGCGTCCTTCCCGGATCCGGGTTTCCATCTCCGCCTCCGGGAGGCTTGCGAACTCCGCATCCCGGGGGGCGAAATACCGCCCGCGCCACCGGGTGAGGACATCCCCCCGCAGGGCACCCGCGATCCGGTGGGTGTACCCGTGCAGCACCACCTCCGAGCCCTTCTCACACTCCTCCCGCAGCAGCCGGACCAGGCCCGGGTGATCCGCAAGCGGCTCCCTCCCTCCCTCCCGCGGGATCACCAGGAGCACCCGGGGAACCGCGCCGAAGCCGTCCAGGGCATCCAGGAGCCAGCGCACGCCCTCCTGCTGTGAGGGGCACACGTCGTGAACGCAGACCACCACCCACGCCACGGAAAAACTGAAACTTATGGTACACTGCTCGCGGCGCGCGCAGCAAAGCCCTGGGTGCACAGGCCCCGGGTGCTCTGGAGGTGGCGGGTGGTCCGGATCGCGCCCTCCATCATCGCCGCGGACTTCTGGCGGCTGGGGGAGGAGGTGAGCCGGGCGGAGGCGGGCGGCGCGGACCTGCTCCACGTGGACGTGATGGACGGTCACTTCGTCCCCAACCTCACCGTGGGACCGCTGGTGGTGGAGGCCCTCCACCGCCGCACGCGCCTCCCCCTGGACGTCCACCTCATGCTGGCGGATCCCGACCGGTTCCTGGAGGCGTTCCGGGCGGCCGGGGCATGGGGGCTCACGGTGCACGTGGAGGCGTGCCCGCACCTGCACCGGACGGTCAGCCGGATCCGGGAGCTGGGCCTGCGGGCGGGCGTGGCCCTGAACCCCGCAACCCCCCTCTGGGTGCTGGAGGAGATCCTCCCGGAGGTGGATACGGTGCTGGTGATGAGCGTGAACCCGGGGTTCTCCGGTCAGGCTTTTCTCCCCGCAAGCCTGGAAAAGGTGCGGCGGCTGCGGGCCCTGTTGGAGGCCCGGGGGCTATCCACGGACATCGAGGTGGATGGCGGAGTGCACCCGGGAAACGCCCGGGCCCTGGTGGAGGCGGGGGCCACCATCCTGGTGGCCGCCTCCGCGGTGTTCGGACCGGACAAGGACCCGGCGACCACGGTGCAGGCCCTCCGGGAGGCCGCCGGCTCCGCCCTTCCCCGATAATTCGGTTCAGAACCCCCGGACGTGCCTCTCCCGGTAGTAGCGGACGGCTCCGGGATGGAACGGGATGGGCGTGCGTCCCGCGATCCGCAGCAGGCTGATGTTCTTCGCCTCTGCGTGCACCGTCTCCAGCTCCCGCTTGCGCTCGAAGAGCAGCTTCGTGATCTCGTAGGCGAGGTCCTCGGGAAAATCCTTATGCACCACCAGGAGGTTCGCCACGATCACCGTGGGCACGTCCCGCTCCATCCCCGGGTAGGCGATGCGGGAGATCACGCCGCGGGCGTACAGCGGGCCGTACTCCTTCTGCAGGGCCTCCAGAACCGGGTCCAGGGGCACGAGCCGGATCCGGATCCCCGGGGAGCTGGCGAGGTCCAGCACCGCGGGGGTGGGCAGGCCTCCGCTCCAGAAGAAGGCGTCGATCTTCCGGTCCCGCAGGGCATCCGCGCTGGGCGCCACGCCCAGCCGCTCCTTGCGGATGTCCCGGTCGGGATCCAGGCCCGCGGCCCGGAGGATGCGCAGGGCCGTGACCTCTGTGCCGCTCCCCGGAGAGCCCACGGAGACCCGTTTGCCCCGCAGGTCCGCCACCGTACTGATCCCGGTCCCCTCCAGGGTTACCAGGTGGTTGTAGTTGTCGTAAAGGGGTGCGAGTACCCGGATGGGAATGGGATTTCCTCGGAAGTCCGCGAGTCCCTTCCACGCGTCGTAGGCGGTGTCGTTGAGGGTGAAGGCGATGTCCGCCCGCTTGGCGCCGATGAGGCGCATGTTGTCCACGGAGGCGCTGGTGACCTCCGCGGTGGCCTGGACGCCCGGGATGTACTGGGAGATGAGCCGGGCGAGCCCCCCGCCCAGCACGAAGTACACGCCGCCGGTCCCGCCCGTGGCGATGGAGATCCGGCGCACGGTTGGGCCGGAGACCACCGTCCCCGCGAGCAGGAGCACCGCGAGGACCGCACCTCCAAGCCGCACTCTCCCTGTCGCCCGCATGGTCCTCTCCCTCCTCAAATTTCTTCTTCTCCACCCCCGTTGCTCCCTCCTCTCCCCAAGGCCCCACCCGCGCCGGGGGAAGCCCCGTTGCGGTGCGGGCAAAGGTCGCCCATGATGGATCTGTTTCGGGAGGATGACGCGGTGCGAGGCGGGATCCTGGTAGGACTCGTGCTCCTGATGGTGGCGGGGGCGGCAGCGGCCCGGGACGAACCGGGCATCTTTCCCCTGGAGGGCATCCGGTCCGGGATGCGGGGGGTGGGACGCACGGTGGTGTCGGGTACCCGGGTGGAGGAGTTCCCGTTCGAGGTGCTGGGGGTGACCCGAGGCCCCGGATTCCCCCTCGTGCTGTTCCGGGCCTCCGGTCCCCTCATCCGGCGATCCGGGGGGATCGCCGCGGGGATGAGCGGAAGCCCCATGTACCTCCAGGGCCGGATCGCGGGCGCCCTCTCCTACGGTTACGCCTCCGCGGGGCCCGACAGCGACCTCGGCCTGTTCACCCCCATCGAGGCCATGCTGGACGTGCTGCGGATGGACTCCGTCCCCCGGGGGCCCACGGCCCTGGACCGGCCCGTGCGGATCTCGGGTCGCACGGTGCGCTCCGTGGTCCTGGTGGAGGATCCCGTGCGGGCGCGGCGGATGAACGACGCGGGTGGGCCGGTGGCGGCCATGACGCCCGTGACCACGCCGCTTCTGGTCTCGGGCATCGAGGGACCCGCCTTCCGGATGCTGCGGCAGGCCCTGGAATCCTACCCCCTCCTTCCGCTCCAGGTACCGGTGGAATCCCGCGCGTTCGAGGCACCGCTCGTGCCGGGGAGCGCCATCGGGGCAGTCCTCGTCCGGGGAGACGTCTCCATCGCCGCCATCGGGACCCTCACGTACCGGGAGGGCCGCCGCTTCCTGGCCTTCGGCCACCCTCTGCTGGGTCTGGGAGAGGCCCGCTACCTCCTCACCCCGGCCTACGTGCACGCGGTGGTCCGCAGCACGGTCCTTCCCTTCAAGCTGGGGGACTTGGGGCCCGCGGTGGGGGTGGTGCGCCAGGACCGGCGGGCTGCCATCGGAGGGGAGATCGGCTCGATCCCTCCCGTGTTCTCCGTGCAGGTCACCACCACGGACGTGGAGAGCGGGCGGTCCGCCACCCTGCGCATGCAGGTGGTGTCCCGCCGGGATCTCGTCCGGCTCCTGGTGCCCTCCGTGGTCTTGAGCGCCATCCAGCGGGGCTGGGACGCGGGAGGGGAGGGGACCGCGGAGATCACCGTGCGCGCCCGCGGCATCGGCCTGCCGCGCGAGGCGGTGCGCACGCAGGTGGTCTACAGCCCCACGAACGCGCCAGCCGCGGTGCTCCCCGACGTCCTGCGGGCCCTGCGCCTGGTGTTCCGACCCGACGACGCCGTACGGCCCGTGGATCTCCGCTTAGAGGTCAAGATCACGCGGGCGGCCCGCACCGCAGTCCTGGTGGATGCGGAGCCGCAGGAGCGCACGGTCACGGCCGGGGAGACCCTCCGGGTGAAGTTGCGGCTTCGACCCACCGGAGGACCGCCGGAGGAGCGCACCGTAGAACTCCCGATTCCCCCCGACTTCCCCCGGGGAAGCGCGCGCCTCGTGGTGATCCCCGCGGGACTTCTCCCGGGATCGGATCCTCAGCCTGAGGCGCCCGCCTTCGAGCGCCTGGAGGAGGAGGTCACGGCGTTCGAGACCTTCGGCCGCAACACCGACGTGGTCGTGCAGCTCCTCCCCGCGGACGCCCCACCCGCCCAGACCCCGGCACGCCGGTTTTCCCAGCTCCAGCGCTACCCCTCGGAGCTGGTGCGCACGCCGTGGGCGGTTGGGGGAGAAGCGGTCACCCTCCCCATCACCGTGCGGTAGGGGTCACCGGAATCCCCGGAGGCGGCTGAAGAACGCCTGCAGCAGCGCGGCCGCCTCCTCCGCCAGGACCCCGGGGACCACCTCCACCCGGTGGTTCAGGCGGGGATCCTCGCAGATGCGGAAGAGGCTACGCACCGCGCCGCTCTTCGGGCTCGCCGCGCCGTAGACCAGGCGGGCGATGCGGGCCAGGATCAGGGCCCCCGCGCACATGACGCACGGTTCCACGGTCACCGCGAGCGTACACCCTTCCAGCCGCCAGGAGCCCACGAACCGGGCCGCGGCCCGGAGGGCCAGGATCTCCGCGTGGGCCGTGGGATCCCCCAGGCTCTCCCGGCGGTCGTGGGCCCGGGCGATGACGCGGCCCTGGTACGCCACGACGCACCCCACGGGCACCTCCCCGTAGGCGGCCGCCCGCCGGGCCTCCTCTAGGGCCTCCCGCATCAAGGCCTCGTCCGTCACGCCTCCTCCAACAGGGCGCGGGCCCGGGCGAAGATCTCGTCCAGCATCCGCTCCGTGAGCCGGCCCGTGTTGGTGTTCTGCCGGCTGGGATGATACGTACACAGCACCGCGGGCACCGGCCGGCCCAGGATCTCACCCGGAAACCGGTGGAGGGCGCCGTGCGCGAAAGCGGGTCGGGGTCTGGGGAGCGGAACCCCGAAGTGGCGGTACAGCCGCAGCACGGTCTCGTGGGCGACCCGCCCCAGGGCCACCACCACCCGCACCCGGCAAAGCCGCTGGAACTCCTGCACGAGGAAGGGAAAGCACGCCTCCAACTCCGCCGGGGTGGGACGGTTTTGGGGCGGCGCGCACCGCACCGCGGCGGTGAGGTAGGCGTCCAGGAGGCGCAGCCCGTCCCCGCGGTGGAGGCTCGTGGGCTGGTTCGCGAACCCTGCCCGGTACAGGGCCCGTACCAGCCATACGGACGCCCCGTCGGGGAGATCCCCGGTGAACATCCTGCCCGTCCGGTTGGCGCCATGGGCCGCGGGCGCAAGCCCCACCACCAGCAGCCGCGCCCGCGGATCCCCGAATCCGGGGACCGGCTTCGCCCAGTATGTCCAGCCCGCGTACGCGCGCCGGGTGCGCGCCACCGCCTCCCGGTAATCCACCAGTCGGGGGCACCGCCGGCACCGGACGATCTCCCGCGCCAGACCCTCCAGGGATTCCACGGGATCCATGGTAGCGTCCCGCTCTCCGCCCGAGGAGGAGAGCGCCCGGGGACGGGGAAAACCCTGAGGGGAGGTGGTCGGGTTGGGGACTTCCGTGCTGGGACGGGAGATCGTGTGGCGGCCCACCCCCGAGGGGGTGGAGCGCAGCCGCCTGTACCGGTTCCTGCAGGCCCACGGGTTCTCCTGCTACGAGGAGCTGTATCGGCGGAGCGTGGAGGAGATGGCGTGGTTCTGGAACGCGGCGCTGGCGGAGATGCGGATGGAGTGGTACCAGCCCTACACGGAGGTGCTGGACATCTCCCGGGGGATCGAGTGGCCCCGTTGGTTCGTGGACGGAAAGCTGAACCTGGTGCACAACTGCGTGGACAAGCACCGGTCTAGCCCCCTCGCGGGGAAGATCGCGGTCCGGTGGGAAGGAGAGGACGGGGAGGTCCGGACCCTCACCTACCGGGAGCTCCACGCGGAGGTGTGCCGGGCGGCCTGGGCCCTGCGGCAGTTGGGCGTGGGGCGGGGCGACCGGGTGGCCATCTATCTCCCCATGATCCCGGAGGTGGCGGTGGCCGTCCTGGCGTGCGCGAAGATCGGTGCCATCTTCACCCCGGTGTTCTCCGGGTTCGGCGCGGAGGCCCTGGCGGCCCGGATCCAGGACTGCGAGGCGAGGGTGATCGTCACCGCGGACGGATTCTACCGACGGGGACAACGGGTGCGGATGCTGCCGGTGGCGGACGAGGCCGCGCGGCGGTGCCCCAGCGTGCAGCACCTCCTCGTGGTGCAGCGCCTCGGCGAAGCGGAGGGGTGGCAGCCGGGCCGGGACGTGTGGTGGCATGAGGCCACTTCCGGGGCGCCTGAGGAATTCCCCACGGAGGTCATGGACAGCGAGGACCCCTTCATGATCATCTACACCTCCGGAACCACCGGCCGCCCCAAGGGAACCGTACACGTGCACGCGGGCTTTCCCGTCAAGGCAGCCCAGGACATGGTCTTCCACTTCGACGTGCAGGAAGACGACGTGATGTTCTGGCTCACGGACATGGGGTGGATGATGGGGCCGTGGGAAGTGCTCGGGATCCTCTCCCTCGGCGCCACCCTGGTGCTGTACGAAGGGGCCATCGATCACCCCCACCCGGGTCGGCTCTGGGCGCTCGTGGACCGGCACCGGGTCACGATCCTGGGGCTTACGCCCACCGCGGTGCGGGCCCTCATGCGGTACGGCGAGGAGCCCGTGCGGAGGGCAGATCTCGGCTCCCTGCGCGTCCTGGGCTCCACCGGTGAGCCGTGGAACCCGGAGCCTTACCTCTGGTACTTCCACCAGGTGGGCCGGGGGCGTTGTCCCATCATCAACTACTCCGGCGGGACCGAGGTCTCGGGCGGCCTCGTCGCCGGGACGGTGATCCATCCCTGCCGGCCGTGCGCGTTCACGGGGCCGTGCCTCGGGATCGCCGCGGACATCTACGACCCGGAGGGCCGTCCCGCGGGTCCCGGAGAGGTGGGGGAGCTCGTGGTCACGAGGCCCTGGCCCGGGATCACCCGGGGGTTCTGGCGGGACCCGCAGCGCTACTTCGAGACCTACTGGTCCCGCTGGCCCGGGGTGTGGGTGCACGGGGACTGGGCGGTGCGGGACGAGGACGGATTCTGGTACATCCTGGGGCGGTCCGACGACACCATCAAGGTGGCGGGGAAGCGGGTGGGCCCCGCGGAGGTAGAGTCCGCCCTCACCGCGCACCCCGCGGTGACGGAGGCCGCGGCCATCGGGGTGCCGCACCCGCTTAAGGGGGAGGCCGTGGTCTGCTTCGTGGTCCTCCGGCCCGGCCATGAGCCCACGGACGCCCTGCGGGAGGAGTTGCGGAAGGCGGTGGCGGAGCGGCTCGGGAAGGCGCTCCTGCCCGAGGAGATCCGGTTCGTCGCGGACCTCCCCAAGACCCGCAACGCCAAGATCATGCGGCGGGTGATCCGGGCCGCCTACCTGGGTCAGGACCCTGGAGACCTCTCCAGCCTGGAGAACCCGCAGGCGGTGGAGGAGATCCGGCGGGCCCGGTAGGGACCCTCACCCGGCCTCTTGGAGGACGCGCTCCGCCACCACCAACGGATCCTCCTCGCCCTCCGCCGTCGACCACCCCACCCGGAGCGAGACCCGGAGATCCGGGTGCTCGGGGAGCTGCAGGCGCACGGCGGCACTCAGGATCTGGTCCGCGACCTGTCTGGTCCGCTCCCTGGTGGCGCCCACCAGCAGCAGGACGAACCGATCCCGCTCGAGGCGGGCCACGCTATCCGTACCGCGGACGTGCGCCCGTAAGAGCCGGGCCACCTCCTGCACCAGCCGATCGCCCGCACGAACCCCGTAGGCTGCGTAGATCCCCTCCAGGTTCAGGAGGTTCACCCGGACCAACCCCAGCCGCTCCCCGAACCTCCGGCTGCGGGCCAAGGCAGGGCGGTACACCTGATGGAATGCCTCGGCGGTCAGCAGGCCCGTGAGGAAATCCCGTTGGGTGGGCGCAGAGACTCCGGTCTCCCGCAAAAGAGAGCACCGGGTGAGGGCGTGGTCCAGGAGAAGCAGGATCTCCGGCACGGGCCGACCCGCGGGCAGGTAGTCGTCTGCCCCGGCCCGCAGGGCTTCCGCGAGGAGGTCCCGGTGGGTCTCTCCCCCGACCACGAGGATGGGGGTGCTCCGGTAGGCGCGGAGGGTGGCCACGAGATCCGGCGGCCGGACGGGAAGCCCCTCCACGGTGACCAGGATGAGCTCGTACTCCTCAAAGCGTACAAGCTCCAGGGCCTCCTCCGGATCCGCCGTGGCCCGCAGCGCCCATCGGGCGCCCAGCGGTCCCTCCCACCCCTGGGGGAGGGCACCGCCGACCACCAGAGCCGGCCGCCTCTCTCCCACGGGCGGGACGGCCAGAGGAGAGGCGGGCGACCGGTGGGGACGCAGGAGGTCGCCCAGCTTTTTCGTCCAGCGGTCCGTCATGCTCCCTCCTCGCCTACGGCTCCGGAAGGAGCCGTACCTCGAACCCGTCCGCCCGCACCCGCCGCACCACCTCCCCGGCCACCCGTTCCGGCACATGGCGCACGACCAAGGTGTAGACCCGCTCCGTGAGAGGGTCCACCACCGCGGTGAACCCGTACCTCCGCACCTGCCGGACCCTCGTCTCCGCTTCGGGAAGGGTGCGGAAGGTGCCGAACCGAACCCGGTAGACGGCCCCCACCCGCACCACCTCGGACGGGATCCCGAAGGAACGGACCAGCTCCGCGCGTCGCTCCGCCGCGGACCGGGAAGGAAGAGGGCTGCTGAAGACGCGGTATCCCGTCACCCGGGTCTGAACCCCCACCCGCCCCACGACGCCGTAGGCGCGGCTCAACAGGCTCGCGAAGGCCTCTACCCGGAAGAGGTCGGGGGTGGGGCCGAACTGGATCCGGTAATACCGCACCGCGCGCTCGCCGGACATCGGGGTCCACAGGATGAGGAGCAAGGTCGCGGCCACCCACACGGTGTCCCCCGGGCGGTTTTTGGAACCCATTCGCGCCGGGCGCATCTCTCCCTTCTTCCGGGCGTTCACATCCCCGTGATGGACAACGGTGGTACACTGAGCCTGCAGACTCGCACGGAGGGGGAATGTGCGGACCTGGGCGAAGGCGTGGGTGGCAGCAGGAGGGGGGGTCGTGTTCGCAACCGGGATTCTCCTGGGATACGCATGGGCCCGGATGAAGGCGCCGCCGGCGGCGATCGCGCACGGATCCCTCGTGCAAGCCCCCATGATCCAGGAGCTCGTCCCGCTCCCCGGCCCGGGCCGCCAGTTCCCCGGCCAGCAGCCCCAGCCGGGTCAGGGCTCCCAGGAGTGCGAGGCGAAGATCTATCTCTTCTACAACGGCAGGTTCTACGAGATGCGGCCGGGCCCCGGACCGGACCGCAACGGTTTCCCTTCCGGGCCCCAGGAGTTCTATCCCCTCCAGCCTGCCCCCGGACTCCCCGCGCCACGGCCCAATCCCTTCACACCCAGGCTCCCGGTACCGGGGCAGCGCTTCTAGGCCCTGCGGGTTCCCCTGGCATGGAAATTGCTTGAGCCCCGCGAGGACGCCGTCCTGTGCGGGGAAGGGTCGTGCGGATCCTGACGCGTCTTGTGGGGTTGGGATGCGCGCTCCTGGCACTCCTCGCCCCCCAGGCACTCGGGCAGTCCCTCTGGCTTCCGGTGGCGGGCTCCATCGCCTCCGGATACGGCTGGCGCGCGGACCCCTTCGGGGAAGGGTGGAAGATCCATTGGGGGCTGGACATCGCGGCTCCCGAAGGGGCTCCCGTGGCCGCGCGGGCAGAGGGAGGTGTGGTGTTCGCGGGGTGGGCGGGGGGCTACGGGCTCGTGGTGGTGCTGGAGCACGGCCGGGACTGGCACACCCTCTACGCCCACCTCCGCACCCTCCACGTGCGGGTCGGCGATCGCGTGCGGGCGGGGGCGGCCATCGGAGAGGTGGGCTCCACGGGCCGCAGCACCGGTCCCCACCTGCACTTCGAGGTGCGCTACCGGGGCTTCCCCGTGGATCCGATCCCGTACCTGCGACGCTAGCCCCGGCCGGCCCGGGTAGCCCGGACCGCAGCCTCCAGATTGGCCTCCGGAGCGTCCACGGGGAGCACGCATCCGGGGGCCACCACGTGGCCGAGCCCGCCCGTCTGCGCGAGGGCTTCCTGGACCTCCGCCGCGATCTCCTCCGGGGAGCGGTCCGCGAAGGTCCGCTCGTCGATCCCGCCCACGAGACCCAGCGTGGTGCGGCTCCGGGCATCCCGGAGGGAAGGAGACGTGCCGCGGTCGTGCCAGTTGACCGCGTGCACGGGGTAATCCGCGAGGAGGTCGAAGTACACGCCCTCCCCGTGCAGGTGCAGGATCAGGATCTCCGCTCCCTGAGCTGCCTCCAGCACCCGAAGATCGTAGGGCCGTCCGAAGATCTCGTACTCCTCCTCCGTGACCGCTCCCGCACAGGCCATCTGGGTCGCGAAGAAGAGGCCATCCGCCCCCGCGGCAAGGCAGGCCGCGGCGAAGCGGGCGGTTGCATCCGCGATGATCTCCAGGCCCGCGTGCAGGTCGTCCGGATCCTCGCGGAGGTAGCGGACCACCGCCTCGTTCCCCGAGAGGGTGCGGGCCACGGTGAGGGGGCTGAAGACCGTGGCGAGGACGGGGACCTCAGGTCCCACCGCCTCCCGGACGAGCCTCAACGTGCGCAGCTCCCGCCCGTAGGTGCCCTCTGTCACGTCCAGGGGACGCAGGTGCCGCCAGTCCGCGGCCTTCTTGATGGGCCGGTCAAGGTAGGTGCGCACGCCCTCCCGGTTGGGTCGGTAGGCCGCCCGCAGCCCCCAGTCCTCCCCGTAATAGCCGCTTGCAGGCGTCACCTTCAGGAGATCGAACCGGAACCGCTCCCAGAACGCCACGTGGGCCCGGGCGAGGGCCTCCGCCCGTTGGTCCTCGCCCGGAAAGTGCCGCCAAAGGGCCACGGGAGGGAAATCCGCCCGTGACCCGTGGAGCGCGGCGAGCACCCGCTCCCGGTGATGCATGGCCCATGCCAAGTATTGGACCCCGCACGGGGCCACTCCTCCCCGTTGATGGCCGATGCCATGAGTTGTATAGTCAAAGCGATTTGCGGAGCCCGGTTTGAAAGACCATCCCTTAGGGGGGTGAACCATGCGCGGGCGAGGAGGGTTTGGGATCCGTCTGGTGGGGCTCGTGCTGATCGGGGCGGTGGTGGTGTACGGGGCCCCTGGATTGCCCGGCTTCGCTGCCCCCACGGACCGGGCCGGGGAGTGGGGGCGGGTGGTGGAGGCGGCCAAGCGCGAGGGCCGCCTGGTGGTGTACGACGCCTTCGGCGGCGCGGTCCCCACGGTGCAGTACGCCGCGGAGCGGTTTGAGGCCACCTACGGGATCAAGGTAGAGGTGGCCGTCATGCGGGCCAGCGAGTCCATCGAGCGCGTCCGGGTCGAGCAGCGGGCTGGGCGTCCCATCGCGGACCTCGTGACGGTGGGGCCCTCCACGGTGCGTCCGATGATGGAGGAAGGGGTGCTCCGCCCCATCGACTTCCTCCCCAGCGCCATCCGAGTCTCCCCGCAGTTGCGGGCGAAGATGGAGGAGTGGGGGCTGGGGCAGCACATGCTGACCACCCTGGTGCAGCTGTACGGGATCCTGATCAACACGAACCTCGTCCGACCCGATGCGGAACCGCGGAGCTGGATGGATCTACTGGATCCCCGGTGGCGGGGACAGATGATCATGGATGACCCGCGGGCCCCCGGGGGAGGGTACGTGTTCTTCGCCGCGGCCTACAAGCAGCTGGGCCGGCGCTACCAGGAGGCCCTCGCCGAGCAGCGGCCGTTCCTCACCCGGGCCATCGCGGACGCGGCCACCCGGGTCGCCCGGGGAGAGTTCGCGGCCATGGTTCCCTTCGCCCTCGGGCTCTATCCCCGGGTCCGGGGCGGTCCCGTGAAACTCCTCATCCCGAAGGAGGGAGCCCCGTACGTCCACCTCGGCCTCTCCTTCCCGGCCCGCAGCCCGCACCCCAATGCGGCGCGGCTCTTTGCGGAGTTCTTCCTGTCCCGGGAGATCCAGCTGCGTCTCACCCAGGACTACATCCTCCCCGCGGTGGCGGGGCTCGGCGCGCAGGCCCCTCAAGAGATCCGGCCGTACCTCCGGGCCCGGCTGTGGGACACCATCGACGATCCCCGGCGGGATCCGGAGTGGCTTCGGCGCGCCGCGGAGATCTACCGGTAGGAGCACACGCGTCGCCGTCCTGAGGGGGCTTGTGTGGAAGGGACACCCCTGGAGGTGAAGTCCTCCCCGCTCCAGCCCGCGGGAGCCGCCCTCCGAAAGCACGCGAGGGGGTGGAGCGGGAGGGGCGTTTTCCCGATCCTCCTCGGCAGCACCGTCCTCCTGCTCGTGCTCTCGCCCGTAGGAATGCTGCTGTACGGGAGCCTGAGCACCTCCCCTCCCGGGGACGTGGGTGCCTTGAGCGGAGCGGGCTTCGCGGCCCTCGGCGATCCCGAAGTCCGCTCCGTCTTCCTGGAGACCCTGGCGGTGGCCTCCGGCGCGACGGCGTTGAGCCTCCTGATCGCGGCTCCCCTCTCCTGGCTCATCGCCCGGACGGACGTCCCCCTCGCGGGCCTGTGGGAGAGCCTGCTGACCTTGCCCCTCTTCATCCCTCCCATCCTCCTGGCGGTGGCGTGGAGCATCGCGGCTTCCCCCCGCGCGGGACTGGTGAACCGTCTCCTGCAGGTCCTGGGGCTACCTGGGCCGCTCGTGAACATCTACACCCGGGAAGGCCTCATCTGGTTCCTCGCCCAGTACGGGGTCGCCTTCCAGGTGAGCGTGCTCACCGGACCCCTGCGGGCCCTGGATGCGAGCCTGGAGGAGGCCGGCCGGGTGAGCGGGGCGGGGCAGGGGGTCGTGTTGCGGCGGATCCTGCTTCCCCTGATGTTCCCCGTGATCTCCAACTCCGCCCTCTATGCCTTCGCCCGGGGCGTGGAGACCTTCGAGGGGCCGCTGCTGATCGGTCTTCCCGGTGGGATCAAGACCTTCGCCGTGTACGTCTACGAGCGGATCCACCACCGCGCGCGACCCGAGTACCAGGTGACCTCCGCCCTCGGGATCGCGGCCCTGCTCTTCCTTCTCCCCCTCATGGCCCTCCAGTGGAGGGTCGTGCAGGGCCAGACCTTCCACGCCATCGGAGGGCGCGGCTACCGGGTAGCCCGCCTCTCCCTCGGCCCGTGGCGGTGGGCGGCGGCAGGTCTGTGCGGGCTCTACAGCGCCGTCTCGATCCTCTTCCCAGCCCTGGTCCTGCTCCTGGGATCGTTCTCCCGGTTGCTCGGCGTCTTCGGAGAGAACTGGTTCACCTGGGAACACTACCGCAACCTCCTCCGGGACCGTTACCTGGTCCAGGCGGTCCAGAACACCCTGGTGGTGGGCCTTGCGGGCGCCTCCGCGGTGGTGGGGCTGGGGATGGGGGTCGCGTACCTCCTGGTACGGGGCCGCCGGTGGGCACGGCTGCGGACCGCGGTGAACCTCGCCACCTGGGTCCCCGTGGGGATCCCCGGCGTCCTTTTGGGGTTGGGGTTCCTGTGGACCTTCGCGTTCCTGCCGGGCCCGTTCCAGCTCTACGGCACCATCTGGGCCCTGGTCATCGCGGACATCACCCTGTGCCTTCCCGTGGCGGTGCGCATCCTGCAGGGCGCCCTCGCCCAGCTCAACCCCGATCTGGAGGAGAGCGCCCGGGTGTGTGGGGTGGGCTCGGCGCGGGCGGTGTGGGAGGTGGTGTTCCCGCTCCTGTGGCCCTCCGTGGTGGCCGCGTGGCTGCTCAGCTTTTTGATCATCCTCCGGGAGGTGAGCGCGTCCATCATGCTGGCGGCCCCCGGGAACCAGGTCCTGGCCGTGGCGCTCGTGGTGCTGGTGAACCAGGGAAGGATCGAGGAGGTGTGCGCCGCGGCCGTCCTCACGCTGGTCGGGGTGGTCGGGCTTCGGGGCGTGCTCACCCGAATCGGCACCCGGCGAGCGCACACCGGGAGCGGGCTCCCGGAGTCCCCGTGAGGGGTGCGCGGGAGGCACCTTGATCGAGTTGGACGATCCTGTCAACGCGATAGTCTGACGGAATGGGAGGGGAATCATGAGACAGAGATGGATGTACGTGGTGCTGGGGGTTTCTGCCCTGGGGCTCTTCGCTCTGCTGGTCGGGACCGTCCTCGCGGCCAGCCCAGCTCCCCTGCGCGGGGGGACCCTGCGGGTCGCAGACGATCCGCCCGGAGGGCCGTTCGGCATCCCCTGGAAGCGCGGGATTTACGCGTCCATTCCCGCAAGCGTCGCCTTTGAGGCGCCCCTGTGGGGGGACGCGCGGGGCCGCATCTTCCCCTATCTCGCGGAGCGGTGGGAGGTCTCCCCGGATCGGAAGGCCATCCTGTTGCGGATCCGCCGGGGGGTCCGGTTCCACGACGGCACGGAGCTCACCGCGGAAGCCATGCGGTTCAACCTGCAAAGGCAGATTGAGGCACGCCGCCTTCCCCGCATGGTGAGGTCCGCGGACGTGGTAGATCCCTCCACCGTGCGGGTGAACCTGACGGAGTGGCACAACGGACTCCCCCTGTGGTTGGACGGGCTCGGGTCCACGGAGATCGTCTCCCCTCAGCACATCCAGCGGGTGGGGGAGGAGCGGGCCCAGTGGGAGCCCGTGGGCACCGGCCCCTTTCGGCTGGTCCGGTACGACCCCAACGCGTTCGCGGAGTTCGTCCGGTTCAACCAGTACTGGGACCGGGGGAAGCCCTACCTGGACCGCTTGGAGCTGCGGTTTTTCCGGGACCAGCAGACGCTGAAAGCGGCCCTCCTGGCGGGGCAGCTGGACGTGGCGGGCTTCAGCGACCCCGTCATCATCAGCGAGTTGAAGGCGACGGGGCGGTTCCAACTGATCAGCGGCCTGCACACCGTGAACATCGTCCTGGTCCCCGATTCCATGAACACGGACTCCCCCCTGGCCGACCGGAGGGTGCGGGAAGCGGTGTACTCCGCCATAGACCGGGAATCCATCGCCAGGGCCCTGGGCTACGGCGTATTCGAGGCCTCGAACCAGATCGCCCATCCCGGCCACGACGCCGCCCTCCGGGACTTCCCGTTGCCCCCCTACGATCCCGCGCGCGCCCGCCGTCTGCTCGCGGAAGCCGGGTACCCAGATGGCTTCCGCACGCGCCTCATCTTCGATCCCACCGTGCTCTCCCGGGAGATGGCCACCGCCGTCCAGGGGTACCTGGAACGGGTCGGCATTCGCGCGGAACTGGAGATGGTCGATCGGCCCCGCTTTTCGGAATACCAGCAGAAGGGTTGGCGCGGGTTCCTGATCGAGACCATGAGCTACGTCGTCAACTTCAACAGCTGGGTCGAGTTCTTCTTCACGAACCCTCCCGCCGTGTACGCCAGCATGAGGCGCCCGCCCGACCTGGAGAAGGTGTGGCAGGAATCCCGGACCACGCTGACTCCCCAGCGCCACAAGCTGCAGCTGCTGCACCGGGTTCTCCTGCAGGACCTCACGGTCGTCCCAGTGATGATCGGACCCCGGAAGGTCTACATCGCCCAGCCCTATGTGCGGAACACCGGGCACCTGCAGGGCGGGACCTGGCCGCGGTGGAGGCCCGGCGATGCCTGGATCGCCCGGTAGGGAGGACCGGATGCCCGGGACGGGACCTCTCGCCTCCCAGGACCCCGTGGGGTTCGTGGACACCACGCTCCGCGATGGGGTTCAGAGCCTATGGGCCAGCTGGATCGGCCCGGAGCTGTTCCGGGAGGTGGCACCGGCCATCGACCGGGCCGGGTTCCAAGCCATGGAGGTGCCGCTTAATCCCATCTTCTTCCGCAAGATGCTCCGGGATCTGAAGCTGAACCCCTGGGACGTCTGTCGGCTCGTGGGTCAGATGGTCCGGCGAACCCCCCGTGCCTGCATGGTGGGGACCCTGTTGCGGGGCTTCGAGTACCGGGCTCCCCAAAGCCTCCTCCGCCTGTATCTCCAGAAGATCGCGGAGACGAAGGCCCTCACCCGGGCGCAGATGACCCCGAACCGGATGGACGAGGCGGAGATCGACTTCCCCTACATGGTCCCCCTCCTCCGGGAGCTGGGGTATCAGGTGGTGGTCGCCGTCGCGTACGACGACACCCCCCGGCACACGGTCGGTTACTACGTGGAGCAGGTTCACCGGGCGTTGCGGTTCTCCGTGGACGCCATCTACCTGAAAGACTTCGGGGGGATCCTGACTCCAGAGCGGGCGCGGGAGATCCTCCCCGCCATGAAGAGCGCGTGCGGATCTGTCCCCTTCGAGCTGCACAGCCATTGCACCATCGGCCTCGCGGACATGACATACGTCGAGGCAGTCCGGGCGGGGGTCCGGATCCTTCACACGGGGATTCCTCCCCTGGCGAGCGGGACCGCGCAACCGAGCCTCCTCCGCACCCTGCGGAATCTCCAAGTCCTGGGAGGGCGCTGCCCGCTGGATCTCGGGGAGGTGGAGGCCGCATCGAAGGCGTTGCAGGGTATTGCCGCAGCGCACGGGTTCCCCGAGGGAAGGCCCTCGGAGTTCGACCTCGGGTACTTCGAGCACCGGGTTCCCGGTGGGGTGCTCTCCAACCTCCGGCACCAGCTCCGGGAACTGGGGCTGGAGAACCGCCTGGAGGACGTCCTGCAGGAGGTGGTACGGGTCCGGCGGGAGCTGGGGTACCCCATGATGATCACCCCGTACGCCCAGATGGTGGTCACCCAGGCGGCGTTCAACATCGCCACGGGACGGCGCTACGAGGTGGTGCCGGACGACGTCATCCGGTTCGCCCTGGGGTGGTTCGGCAAGGAGTCGGGCGCGGACCAGATGGACCCGGATGTCCGGGACCGCATCCTGGGGCGCCAGCGGGCGAAGGAGATCGAGCAGGCGTTGCAGCGGGAGGCCGAGGAGCGGGAGAAGGGGGTCGAGGAGATCAAGCGCGAGATGGGGTACGCGTTCCGGGACGATGAGGAGTTCCTGAACGCGGTGATCTATGAGGGATACGGGCGCACGGAGGGCACGGGACCCTCGGGGGAACTCCGAGGGCTGGAGCGGAGTGAAATCCGGCCCCGGGAGCGGCGCGTTTACGTGGAGGTCCGCCGGGGAGACGCGCGCGCCCTTCTCGTGTTGTACCCCGGTCCACGCGTTGACACCTCTCCTTGAGGGATCGTATCGTCGAAGCGGAAGAATCCCCGGAACGGGTGACGTCATGCCCCAGATCGCGAAAGGCCTGGAAGGCGTTGTTGCGGGAACCACGGCCCTGAGCTTCATCGACGGACGGGCGGGGCGGCTCGTGTACTGCGGGTACGACATCCACGAGCTCGCCCGGAAGTCTACCTTCGAGGAAGTCTGTTTCCTCCTGTGGTATGGCCGGCTGCCGAACCGAACGGAGCTCGACGCCCTGCGAAGGGAGTTGGCCACCATGCGGCCGCTCCCCCGGCCCGTGGAGGAACTCCTGCGGGCGCTCCCGAGTACTCTGGATCCTCTCGATGCCCTGCGCACGGCCCTCTCGCCGCTTCTGGCCTTCGACGAGGGCGCCCGAGAGACGTCCCGGGAGGCGAATCTTCGCCGGGCCAAGTGGCTCACCGCCCTCACGAGCACCGTCATCGCCGCCTTCCACCGGCTGCGCACGGGCCAGAAACCTGTGCCGCCGGACCCGGAGCTCCCGCACGCCGCGAACTTCCTGTACATGCTTTTGGGCGAGAGACCCACGCCGCTCGCCCAGCGGGCCATGGACGCCTATTTCGTGCTGCTCGCGGACCACGGCTACAACGCGTCCACCTTCACCGCCCGGGTCATCGCCAGCACCCTCTCGGACATGGTCTCCGCCGTCTGCGGGGCCATCGGCGCCCTCAAGGGGCCTCTCCACGGCGGGGCGGCCCAGTGGACCATGGAGATGCTGCTGGAGATCGGCTCCCTGGAGAACGTGGAGCCGTACATCCGGCGGCTGTTCGCGGAGCACAAGCGGGTTCCCGGGTTCGGACACCGGGTCTACCGGACGGAGGATCCCCGGGCCCGGGTGCTGCGGGAACTCTCCCGCCGGGTGGGGGAGGAGACCGGCGGCCTCCTCTGGTACGAGATGTCCGAACGGGTGGACGCCCTGGTGGCGCAACTGCGGGGAGACCGGGAGATCTACCCCAACGTGGACTTCTACTCCGCCTCGCTGCTCTACAACCTCGGCATTCCGCCAGACCTTATGACGTGTGCCTTCGCGGCAAGCCGGGTGGCGGGCTGGACCGCGCACGTGCTCGAGCAGCAGGCGGACAACCGGCTGTACCGCCCGCTCTCGGAGTACACGGGACCCATGGATCTTGCCTACGTCCCGATCGAGGAGCGTTAGAGCGCCTTGCTGAAGACCTGCAGGTAGGGGCGGTAGCCCATCCTCTCCCAGAAGGCAAGGGCCGTGGGGTTTTGGGGCGCCACGGTGAGCTCCACGCGCCGGACCCCCTGGGCGCGCAGCCACGCCTCCAGCCGCTCCACCATGCGACGGGCGATTCCCTGGCGGCGGTAGGGTTCCCGGGTGTACACGTCCTGGATGTAGCCCCTCCGACGGTACCGGAAGAAAGGGGGAGCCAGCATGGTGCGGCCCACCGCCATCCCCGCGAGTTCCCCTGGACCCCAGGCCACCACCACGCACACGTCCTCCCGGCCCAGCAGGGAGGACACATACGCCGCATACGACTGACGCCATCCGCGGCTGAGGGCGAAACCGGGATCGAACCGCTCGTGGTAGCGCGCCAGCTCCCCCCACGCCTCCACGAGGTAAGGGAGATCGCGGAGGGTGGCAGGGCGCACCTGCACCCGCTCCAGCTGGCGCATACCAGGCTAGTTGGGCAACGGCCCCGCAAATTCCTGCTGCAGGAATTCCCCGGGGACCCATCGGATAATGGAGGTGTGAGCTGGGAGGAGCGGTTGCGCGCCCTGGAGAGCATGGTGCGGGTCACCGCCTCGGAGATCGCCCTCGCCGCGGCGGAGGCCCTGGAGGCGTGGATCGCCACCTCCATGGAGACGGATCCCCGGACCTTCGTGGCCGCCCTGGACGGGGCCATCCGGGAGCTCCTGCAACGAAAGCCCACCTCCGCCCCCCTCATGAACCTCCACCACCGCGCGATCCAGTTCGCGGAGGAGATGGTGCGGGAGGGGACTCCCCTCCCGCAGATCCGGGAGGAACTCCGGGACTGGCTAGGCGGGTACCGGGCCCACATCGCCACCTCCCGGGCCCGGATCGCCCACTTCGCCGCGGAGGTCCTGGCGGATGCCCACGTGATCCTCACCATCTCCAACAGCCAGACGGTCCGGGCGGTGATCGAGGAACTCTGGCAGCACAACCCCGAGCTCAGCGTGGTGGTGTTCGAGAGCCGGCCATTGCTGGACGGCCGGCGGCTCGCGCAGGCCTTGGCAGAGCAGGGCATCAACACCACCCTCACCGTGGACGGCGCCATGGCCTACTACATGGACGTGGCATCCGCGGTGGTCACAGGGGCGGAGGCCGTATCCCTCTCCGGGTTCTTCGTGAACACCATCGGCACCCGACCCCTCCTGCTCGTAGCCCAGGCCCAGGGCGTTCCGTGCTACGTGGCCACCCAGACCATCAAGATCCTCCCTCCCCTGCTGCGCGAGGGCTTCCCCACGGTCCTGGGCTCGCCCGCGGATCTCGTGCAGGAATGGACGCCTCCGGAGTCCCTCAACCTCTCTCCCCTCCTGTTCGAGCAAATCCCGGACCGCCTGGTGACCGCCTACGTGACGGAGGAGGGGGTCACAAGCCCCTTGCGGCTCGCGACCGTGAGCCGGCCCCTAGGGATATGACCGCCTTCTCCCCCGCGGTGGACGTGGCGGTGCGGGCGGCCCGGGAGGCCGGGCACGTGCTCGTGGAGCACTTCCTCCGCCCCAGCCGGCCCGAAGAGGTGCGGTACAAGGGGCCCACGAGCCCCGTGACGGAGGCGGACTACGCCAGCGAGGCGTGTATCGTCTCGCGGTTGCGGGAGGCCTTCCCGGAATACGGGGTGGTGGCGGAGGAAAGCGGTGGATCGCCGAAGCCGGGAGCACCGTGCTGGTACGTGGATCCTCTGGACGGTACGACGAACTTCGCGCACCGGCTCCCGTGGTTTGCGGTCTCCATCGCCCTCGCGGCGGGGGAGGAGGTCCGGGTCGGGGTGGTCTACCACCCCATCCTGGACGAGCTCTTCGTGGCGGAGCGGGGAAGGGGCGCGTGGCTCCTGCGGGGAAGCCGCCGGGAGCGACTGCGGGTCTCCCGGGTCGGACGGCTCGCGCAGGCCCTGGTGGCCACGGGCACCCCTCCGGACATCGGCGTCACAGGCCGCAACCTGCCCCAGATGGGTGCCTTGGCCAGGGCCGCGGAGGACCTACGGGTGCTGGGAAGCGCGGCCCTGGAGCTGGCGTCCGTGGCCGCGGGTCGTCTGGACGCCTTCTGGGAGCCGGATCTGAACCCGTGGGATGTGGCCGCAGGGGCACTCCTGGTGCTGGAGGCGGGCGGCGTGGTCACGGGGATGGACGGCTCGCCCTACACGGTGTACACCCGGGACCTCCTGGCCACCAACGGCCTCCTGCACGAAGCCATGCTGCATCTGGTTCGGGGGGCGTGAGCGGGGGGCCGCTCCGGAAAGCCCTGCGGTCGCGGCTCCCACGCGCTTCACCGCCATCGGAACTGCCGCCCGAGAATTTCCTCCGTGACCTGCAGGATCACGGGTGAGCCGTGCGGGCAAACGGCCGGAGCACTCACCCGACCCAACGCCTCCACCAGCTCCCGCATGGCCTGACGTTCCAGCCTCCGGCCCCTGCGCACCGCGGTGCGACAGGCGAGCTCCACCAGCAACCGCTCCCTCCACCCCTCCATCTCCTCTGGCTCCTCCTCCGCCAGGTCCACCAGCACCCGCGCCACCTCCTCCGCCTCGCCCACTTCCAGTACCCCGGGAAGGGGCGGAGCCGCACGCACCAGAAACGCCCGCGCCCCGAACACCTCCAGCCGGAACCCCAGGGACTCGAACTCCCCGAGCCGACGGGCAAACCGGTCCACCTGACTGGGGCGGAGATCGATCACCAGGGGATCCGGGAGCTCCACGGAGGGCGGAGCAGAAGCCGCGTGCGCGGACCTCAGGTGCTCGTACAGGACCCGTTCGTGGGCCCGGTGCTGGTCCACGAGGTACAGGCCATCCGGGCCCTCGAGGAGGAGGAGCCGGTCCTGCACCTGATCCACCAATCGCAGGGGAGGGAGGTTCGGCGTAACGATGCGGTCCACCTCCCAGCCCTCCGGCCTCTCCTCCACCCGGTCCGCGGGACTTGGGGATGGGGGAGGCCCAAGGAGGACCAGGGTCTTCGGCCGGCGGCCGAGGGCGGATCGGACCCGCTCGCTCAGGCCCGTGGCGATGGCCGCTTCCTCCACGAGCCGCACTTCTAGCTTTGCGGGATGAAGGTTCACGTCCACGAGCTCCGGAGCGGTCTCGATGGTCACCGCGAGGATGGGGTGCCGGCCACGGGGGAGGATCCACCGGTACGCGGCCTCCAGCGCGCGCACGAGTCCCCTCGGCTGCGCCCACCGGCCGTTCGTGATGAAGTGCAGGTCGGCCCGGTGGGGCCGGGTCACCTCCACGGCGCTCACGAACCCCTCGACCCGGGCCCTGCCCACCTCCACCGGTTCCAGGCGCACGAGCCGACCCGCGATCCCCGCGCCGTACACCTCTACCAGGGCCGTCTCCAGATCCCCGGAGCCGCTGGTGCGCAGAACGGCCCGCCGGTCCACGGAGAGGGAGAAGGCCACGTGCGGAGCCGCGAGGGCGAGCCGGCGCACGGTCTGGACGATCTGGGCGGTCTCGGTCCGGGGATTCCGCAGGGCGGCCCGGCGCGCGGGGACGCGGTCGAAGAGGTGCCGGACGGTGGCGGTGGTCCCCCGGAGCCGGGGTGCGGGCTCCTGGAGCACGCATCGGCCGTGCCGCACCACCACCCGGGCCCCCACCCCGTCCGCCCCCGTGGCGCTCACCAGCTCCAGCTCCGACACCGCGGCGATGCTGGGAAGGGCCTCTCCCCGGAAGCCCAGGGTGCGGATGTGGAGCAGGTCGTCCTCTGGGAGCTTGCTGGTGGCGTGCCGCTGGCAGGCGAGCCACAGCTCCTCCGCGGGGATCCCGATGCCGTCGTCGCTCACCCGGATAAGGCCAAACCCCGCATCGTAGACCTCCACGTGCACGTTCCGTGCCTGGGCATCCAGGGCGTTCTCCACCAGCTCCTTCACCACGGAGGCGGGCCGCTCGATCACCTCGCCCGCGGCGATCCGCGCCACCACGTGCTCGGGCAGGATCCGGATGGGAGAGCGCATCAGGGGCCGCCCGCGAGCCGGCTCTTCTGGCGGACAAGCCAGCTCAGGGCCTCCAGCGGGGAGAGGTGCTCGAGGTCCAGCTCCCGGAGGGCCCGCACGAGCTGCTCCGCGGGGTCCGGCCCGGGTCCAAACCCGTCGAGGGGAAGTTGCTCTGCCTTCCCCGGGGGCTTCCGCGGATCGGAGGGTGCCTGGACGGGGCCCGGCGGGGCGGTGGCTTCCATCAGCAAGGCCTCTGCGCGGTCCGCCACCCACTTCGGGATCCCCGCAAGCCGCGCCACCTGGATCCCGTAGGAGCGGCTCGCGGGCCCGGGACGCACCCGGTAGAGGAAGATCACGCGGCCGTCGTGCTCCGTGGCTGCGAGGTGCACGTTGGCCACCTTCGGCAGCTTCCCCGCGAGGGAGGTGAGCTCCAGGTAGTGGGTGGCGAAGAGGGTGCGGGCCCCGATGCGGTCGTGGAGGTCCTCCAGCACCGCGCGGGCGATGGCGAGCCCGTCCTGGGTTCCGGTGCCCCGGCCCACCTCGTCCAGGATGACGAGGCTGCGATGGGTGGCCTGGTGTAGGATGGTCGCGGTCTCCATCATCTCCACCAGGAAGGTGCTGGCCCCGCCCGCGAGGTCGTCCTGGGCACCCACCCGGGTGAAGATGCGGTCCACGAGCCCGATGCGGGCCCCGCGGGCGGGCACGAAGGATCCGATCTGCGCCAGCAGCACGATGAGGGCCACCTGCCGCAGATAGGTGGACTTCCCGCCCATGTTGGGGCCGGTGACGAGCAGGATGCGGGGGCCATCCCCGCCAAGCCGACAGTCGTTGGGGATGAAGGCCTCCCCTTCGAGGTTCGCCTCCACCACGGGATGCCGGCCCTCGACGATCTCCAGGTCCTCCCCCTCTTCCAGGACCGGCCGGGTCCAGTTCCACCGCGCCGCCACCTCCGCCAAGGAGAGGAACGCATCGAGCTCCGCCATCCGGGCGGCAAGGTCCAGGAGCCGCGGCACGTGGGCCACCACCTCGGCGGTGAGGCGTTCCAGGGCCTCCCGCTCCAGCTCGCCCAGGCGCTCCTCCGCGCTGAGGATCCTGGCCTCCGCCTCCTTGAGGGCCAGGGTGTAGAAGCGCTCGCCCGTGGCCACGGTCTGCTTGCGGATGTAGTCCGGGGGCACGAGGTGCAGGTTCGGGCGGGTGACCTCGATGTAGTACCCGAACACCTTGTTGTAGCCCACCTTCAGGGACCGGATCCCCGTCCGCTCCCGCTCCCGGGCCTCGAGGGTTAACAGCCACCGCCGGGTCTCCTGGATCTCTTCGCGGGCCGCATCGAGCTCCGGGCAGTACCCCGGGCGGATACGCACCCCCTCCTCGTCCTCCACCACCGCGCGCCTCACCAGCTCCGCGACATCCGCGCACGGATCCAGCCCTCCCGCGAGGGCCTCCAGGGCGGGACTGCGGCTGGACCGCAACCGCTCCACGATGCGGCCCACGGCTTCCAGGGCCGTCTGCAGGACGAGGAACTCCCGACCCGAGGCCTGCCGGTGGACCACCCGGCCCACCAGTCGTTCCAGGTCTCCCACGGCCGCGAGTTCCGCCCCGAGGGCGGCCCGCCCTACGGGATCCGCCACCAGGGCCTCGATCACCTCCTGCCGCCGCCGCAGCTCCGGAAGATCCCGGATGGGCTGGGAAACCATCCGGCGCAGCCACCGGGCTCCCTGCGCGGTGCGGGTCCGGTCCAGCACCCCCAGCAGACTCCCTCGCACGCTTCCCGTGCGCAGGCTGCGGGTGATCTCCAGGTTCCGGCGGGTGGCGGGATCCAGACCTACCCGATGGCGCAGGGTCTCGGTGCGCAGCCGCACGAGCAGCGGCAAGAAGGCGGGGTTGGTGCGCTCCAGGTAGGCGAGGATGGCGCCCGCAGCTCCCGTGGCGGCCGGTAGCGCACCGCAGCCGTAGGGCTCGAGGGATCGAACCCCGAAGTGGGCGCACAGGGCGTTGCGGGCCCGCTCGGGATCAAATAGCCACCGATCGAGCCGCGTGACGCGCCCGGGGAGCCGGATCTCCGGAAGCTCTCCAGGAACCAGGCACTCCGCGGGTGCAAGGCGCGCGAGCTCCTCGAGCAGTTGCGGGGCGGATTCGAGCTCCATGGTGGCGAACTCCCCGGTGCTCACGTCCACCCACGAAAGCCCCCACCGCCCGTCCAGGGGGAGGATGGCAGCCAGGTAGCGGTTCTCGGAGGCGGGCAGAAGCGCCGGCTCCGCCACGGTCCCCGGGGTGAGCACCCGGGTGACCGCCCGCTCGATGAGCCCCCTGCCGGGCGGGCTGAGCTGCTCCGCGATGGCCACGGTGTGGCCTGCCGCGAGCAGGCGCGCGAGGTAGTGGTGGAGGGCGTGGTGCGGGATGCCCGCCATGGGGACCCGACCGCTGCGGCCGAAGCTGCGGGAGGTGAGCACCACCCGGGCGTCCCGGGCCACGAGGCGGGCATCCTCGTCGAAGGCTTCGTAGAAATCGCCTAGCCGGTAGAGGAGGATGGCGTGCGGGTACTGCCGCTTGAGCTCCAGATACTGACGGCGGGAGGGGACGAGCTCGTCCTTCTCCCGCCGGCCGCGCTTTCTTTCCTCCGCGGACGTGCTCACGGTTCCCTCCCCGGCCGGTGCACCCCATTATAGGAAGTGCATGAAGGCGCGGAAGACTGAAAACAACGGGCGCGCGACCTGGATCCGGAGGGCGATCCCCCTCCTGGTGGGGCTGCTCCTTGCTGCCCGGCTGGAGGCTGCCCCAGCCCGCACCCTGTCCGTGGACGTCCTCGTCATCGGGGGAACCCCCGCGGGGATCGCGGCCGCGGCGGCCGCGGCCCGCATGGGCCGCCGGGTGCACCTGGTGGAGGCTCTGCCCAAGTTGGGTGGGGTCATCACCTGGGCCTGGCTCACCACCTTCGACATGAACCTCACCCCGGAGGGGGCCCACCTCACCCGGGGCATCTTCCTCGAGTACTACAAGCAGTTGGGTCTGAGCTTTGACCTGGAGGAGGCGGTGGAGAAGCTCACCTGGGCCGTGTGGCGGGAGCCGCTCGTGGGCTCCACCACCAACGCGCCGCTGCTGCGGATCCTCCGGGAAGGAGACCGGATCGCGGGGGCGGAGTTCGAGGACCGGGACTGGCAGCGCACCTTAGCGGTGCGGGCCAAGCAGGTGGTGGACGCCACGGATGATGCGGACGTCGCCGCGGCCGCGGGCGTGCCCTACGTGCTGGGAAAGCCACGCCCCGACGGGAAGCCCTGGATGCAGCCCGCCACCCTCATCTTCCGGGTGCGGGGGGTCGATTGGAGCCGGCTCGTGGCGGACCTCATGCGCCGCAAGGCCGCGGGCGCGGATCCCGCCCGCTGGGGCGTAAACGGCAAGGCCGCCTGGGGCTACCACGAGGTGGCCCAGCGCTACCGGCCCACCCAGCCCGAGGTGGGGCTCCTGGCCCCCAACCTGGCCCTGCAGAACGACGGGAGCGTGCTCATCAACGCCCTGCAGGTGTACTTCGTGAACGGGCTCGAGCCGGAGTCGGTGGCCCTGGGCATGGAACGGGCCCGGCGGGAGCTGCCACACGTGGTGCGCCACCTGCGGGAAGGGGTTCCGGGCTTTGAGGCCGCGGAACTCGTGGGATGGGCGCCTCAGCTCTACATCCGGGAAACCCGCCACATCGTGGGGCTGTATACCCTCACCGCGGAGGACATCCTCACGGGCCGCACGTTCCAGGACCGCATCGCCCTCGCTTCCTATCCCATCGACATCCACCCGTACGTGCCGGGGTGGACGAACCCGTACCCGCCCGTGCGCATCGTCTACGGAATCCCGCTGCGCTCCCTCATCCCTCGGGGGATCAGCAACCTCCTCGTGGCCTCCCGATCCTTCTCTGCCACCTCGGAGGCCGCGGGATCCGCCCGGGTCATCCCCACCACCATGTCCATGGGACAGGCAGCAGGCGTGGTGGCCGCCTTCTGCGCCCGACGCGGATGCACCCCGGCGGAGGTCGCCCGTCGGCCGGAGCTCCTGCAGGAGGTCCAGCGCCTCCTCAAAACCCAGGGCGTTTACCTGGGGGAGTAGGGGCGAACCGGGTCCTGGACCGGACGCGGCAGGGTGGAGGCCCAAGGCGCGGGAGGATTCGTATACCCGTACCCAACGGGGCAGGATCTGGGTACATTGTTCACTGTTTTGGAAACGATCTCCGCCCTCGAGCCTGGAGGAGACCCGAGGAAGTGGATAGGTTGGTGGTGGAGGCTTGCGGCGTGCGGTTTTTCTCTCCCGCGGCGGTCGCGGATCGGCCTGCGCCTCCTGAGGCCGCGGAAGCTCCGCTTCTGGTGCTGCGCGACATCGTGAAGGTCTTTCCCGGGGTGGTGGCCAACGACCGGGTGACCCTGGAGGTGCGAGCGGGCGAGATACACGCGCTCCTGGGCGAGAACGGCGCCGGGAAGACAACCCTGGTGAACATCCTGTACGGGATCTACCAGCCCGATGGGGGCGAGATCCTCTTGCGGGGGAGACCCGTGCGCATCCGGTCCCCGCGGGACGCCATCGCCCTCGGCATCGGGATGGTGCCCCAGCACCCGCAGCTGGTGCGCCGGCACACGGTGGCGGAGAACGTAGCGCTGGGGCTACCGGGCCTTCCCTTCCTCCGGCCCCTACGGGCGCTGGAGGAGCGCATCCGGGAGCTGGCGGATCGGTACGGGCTTGCGGTGGATCCCCGGGCCCGGGTGGCAGACCTCTCCGCGGGGGAGCAGCAGCGGGTGGAGATCCTGCGGGTCCTGCTGCGGGGCGTGAGGATCCTCGTGCTGGACGAGCCCACCTCCGCCCTCACCCCGCAGGAGGCGAGGGCCCTATTCCAGGTGCTGCGCCGTATGCGGGAGGAAGGGTGTGCGGTGATCCTCATCACCCACAAGCTGGACGAGGTCCTGGAGGTGAGCGACCGGGTGACGGTGCTGCGCCGGGGTCGGGTGGTGGGGACCCTCCGCACCCGGGAGGCGGAAGCGCGCCATCTGGCCCGGTTGATGGTCGGCCGGGAGATCCAGTTCGGGACCCCCCGCACTCCGCGTCCTCCGGGGGAGGAGGTGCTCGCCCTGGAGGACGTCTGGGCCACGGGCGACGGAGACATTCCCGCCCTGCGGGGGGTTTCCCTTCAGGTGCGATCGGGTGAGGTATTCGGACTCGCCGGGGTCGCGGGGAACGGCCAGCGGGAGTGTGTGGAGGTGTGCACGGGGCTGCGGGGAGTAACCCGCGGCAGGGTTCGGATTTTCGGGCAGGAGGTTACGGGACGCAGCCCACGGGGGATCCACGAGGTGGGAGTGGCGCACGTACCGGAGGACCGGCTACGCCGCGGGGTCGTGGGCGGTCTTTCCGTGGCGGAGAACCTGGTGCTCCGGGGCTACCGGCGTCCCCCCTTTGCCCGGGGACCGTTCCTGGACCGCCGAGCGATCGAGGCCTTCGCCCGCCACCTGATCGCGCGGTATGCCATCGACTCCCCAGGGCCGTGGGTCCCGGCCCGGATCCTCTCCGGCGGGAATCTCCAGCGGCTCATCCTGGCCCGGGAGCTCCACGGAGAACCCCGGCTCATCGTCGCCGCCCACCCCACGAGCGGGCTGGACGTGGCCGCCACCCAACAGGTCCGGCGCATCCTCCTGGAGCGGCGGGATGCCGGGGCCGGGGTGCTCCTCGTGTCCGAAGATCTGGAAGAGATCCTGGAGCTCTCCGACCGCATCGGGGTGATGTTTCGAGGAAGGGTGGTGGGCGTGCTGCCCGCGGAGGAGGCGGACCCCGAGCGGATCGGGCTGTGGATGATGGGACATGGCCCATGAGGCGCATCGGCCCCCTCCTGCTGGTTCCGAATCCAAATCCTTCCTGGCCGTGGGCCGTCGGCGTGTCGCTCCTCGCCCTCGTGGGGGCCCTGGCGGCCGCGGGCGGGGTGTTCTGGGCGTACGGGGTATCGCCGCTGGTGGCCTACCGCGTGATCGCGGAGGGGACGTTCCTGGACCCCCGGGCCCTCCCGGAAGTGGTCCGGCGGGCGATCCCCCTGCTGCTGGTGGGGACGGGGCTCGTGCTGGCCTTCCGCGCCCAGTTCTGGAACATCGGAGCAGAAGGGCAGCTGTTGAGCGGGGCCGTGGCCGCCACGGGGGTGGCTCTGTTCTCTCCCCTTCCTCCCGCCCTCCTGATCCCGGCCATGCTCGCCGCGGGGTTTGCGCTCGGAGCCCTGTGGGCAGCATTCCCGGCGGTTTTGCGCCTGCGGTGGGGGGCCCACGAGGTGCTCACCACGCTCCTGCTGAACTACGTGGCCGCCTACGGGGTGGAGTGGCTGGTGCACGGCCCGTGGAAGGGGCCCAGCATGATGGGCTTCGCGTACACGGACCTCTTCCCGGAGACCGCCTGGCTTCCCGTGCTGGCAGGTACACGGGTGCACTGGCCCACCCTTGCCCTCGGTCTCGGAGGGGCGGTCTTCGGGCACGTGCTGCTGCACCGGACGGTCCTGGGGTTCGAGATCCGGGTGCAGGGCGAGAACCCGGAAGCGGCTCGGTACGCGGGGATTTCCCCGGCCCGCACGGTCCTGGCCGCGGCCCTCCTGTCCGGGGGGGCCGCGGGGCTCGCGGGGGTGGGAGAGGTGGCGGGGATCCACCAC
Source organism: Armatimonadota bacterium (assembly GCA_031460175.1). Classification (NCBI taxonomy): domain Bacteria; kingdom Bacillati; phylum Candidatus Sysuimicrobiota; class Candidatus Sysuimicrobiia; order Candidatus Sysuimicrobiales; family Candidatus Sysuimicrobiaceae; genus Candidatus Sysuimicrobium; species Candidatus Sysuimicrobium tengchongense. The sequence continues at coordinate 192,193 of JAVKGW010000001.1, forward strand.
CGGCTGCTGAGCCCAGGTCAGGTCTCCATGGGCTACGGATACGCGGGAATCGTGGTGGCGTGGCTGGCTCGAGGGAGTCCCCTGGGCGCGATTCCGAGCGCGCTTCTGCTGGGGCTGGTGTTCACCAGCGGGGACGTGATGCAGGTGGCGTTGCGGATGCCCTTCCGGGTCACGGACGTCTTCAACGGGCTCATCCTGCTCTTCCTCGTCGGAAGCACGCCGCTGCTGCAGATGCGCATCCGCTGGGCACCGGCGCGGTCAAAGCCCGCGCTGACCCAAGGAGAGGGATGGACGCCGTCCTCGTGACCTTTCTGCGGGCCCTGGCCTTCGGCACCCCGCTCCTGTGGGCCGCCCTTGGCGAGATCGTGGCGGAGCGGAGCGGGGTGGTGAACCTGGGGGTGGAGGGGATGATGCTGCTCGGTGCGTTCTTTGCCTTCGCCACCGCCCAACTCACCGGATCTCCCACCCTCGGCCTAGGCGCCGCCGGCCTCGTGGGGACGCTCGCGGCTCTGGTGCACGCCTTCGTCTGCGTCCGGCTGCGGGCGAACCAGTACGTCTCCGGCCTCGCCCTCGGCATGGTGGGAGCCGGGACCGCGGGACTCCTGGGCCGGGGATGGGAGGGGATGCCGCTCCGGAATCCGCTTCCGGAGCTCTCCGGGATCACCCTCTCGGGGCTGGTGCTGAGCGGCCTCGTGTGGAGCTTCCTCTACCATACCCGGTGGGGGATCGCGCTGCGGTCCGTGGGGGAATCCCCGGCCGCGGCGGATGCGCAGGGTGTCTCGGTGCCCCTCGTGCGGTCCCTCGCGGTGGGGTTCGGGGGATTCACGGCGGGAATCGCGGGCGGGTTTCTGTCGGTGGCGTACCGGCCCAGCTGGACCGAGGGGATGACCGCGGGCATGGGATGGATCGCCATCGCCATCACGGTGTTTTCGGGGTGGGATCCCTTGCGGGCCGTGGCGGGCTCCCTGCTCTTCGGCGCCCTCTTCCACCTTAGCTTCCGGCTGCAGGGCGTGGTGGTCCCGGAGCTGTTGAAGATGGCCCCGTACCTCGGGACCATCCTCGTCCTCACCCTGACCACGGCCCGCAGGGGGTCTCGGGTTCAAGAGGTCCCGGAGGCCCTGGGACTGCCCTACGTGCGGGGAGAACGCTGACCACGGAAGGAGGGAGAGCATGCGCAGGCTCCTTTGGTTGCTGGTGGCCCTGCTTGTGGCCGGGGTTGCCGCGGGTGGCGCGGCCCAGCCGCGGAAACTGCGGGCGGGATGGATCTACGTGGGGCCCATCGGGGACTACGGGTGGACCCACGCCCACGATGTGGGCCGCCGGATCGCGGAGAAGACCTTGCCGTGGCTGGAGACCACCTACGTGGAGAAGGTCCCCGAAGGGCAGGTGGAGGCGTTCATCGACCAGCTCGTCAAGGGCGGGGCCAAGGTGATCTTCACCACGAGCTTCGGCTACATGGACGGCACCCTGGCTGCGGCCAGGCGGCACCCGGACATCATCTTCGCGCACTGTTCCGGGTTCAAGCGGGCGCCGAACGTGGCCACGTACATGGCGGACTTCTACCAGGTGTACTACCTCAACGGCCTCATGGCGGGGGCCCTCACCCGGACCGGGAAGATCGGGTACGTGGGCGCCTTCCCCATCCCGGAGGTGAAGCGGCACATCTCCGCCTTCGCCCTGGGCGTGCGGGCCGTGAACCCCCGGGCCACGGTACACGTGCGGTGGATCTACGAGTGGTTCAACCCGGCCGCGGCGAAGGAGGCCACGGAGGCCCTGATCGCGGAAGGAGCAGACATCTTCGCCTTCACGGAGGACTCCCCCACCGTGGTCCAGGTGGCGGCGCAGAAGGGACTCCCCAGCTTCGGCCACTACTCCCCCATGTACCGGTTCGCGCCCCGGCACATCGTGAGCGGGCAGCTGGTGCACTGGGAGAAGATCTACATCGACTTCCTCCGGAAGGTCTACAACGGCACGTATACGCCCCGCAACCTCCAGAACGTGGACTACTGGTGGCTGCTGGCCGAAGGCGCGGTGGAACTCGGAGCTCAGCCCGGCATGCCCATTAATCCCGTGTTCCGGCCGCGGCTGGAGGCCGTGAAGGTACGGGTTCCCGGGATCGGGACGGTCTCCGTGTACGACCTCGTGTTCCGGCGGCTTCGGGAGATGTCCCAATCCCCACCCGCCTTCGACCCCTTCACGGGTCCCATCCACGACCGCAACGGGAAGCTGCGGGTACCCGCGGGCCGGCGCATGACCGTGCAGGAGCTCATCACCATGGAGTGGGCCGCGCCGGGGATCGTGGGTCCGTGGCCCAAGGAGCCCAAGTAGGAGGGAGCGGCCTGAGCGAGGTTCCCGGGATCAGGCGGGGATCTCGAACCCCTCCCGGGAGAGGCGGCTGAGGATCTCGGGACCTGTGGGGTGCACGACCACCGTCTCCTCCAGCCGTACCCCGAAATCTCCGGGAAGGTAGATCCCGGGTTCCACGGTGAAGACCATCCCTTCCTCGAGCGGCGTCGGGTTCGTCTCCGTGACGGAGGGCGGTTCGTGAGGCGATAGTCCCAGGCCGTGGCCCGTGCGGTGCACGAACCGCTCCCCGTATCCGGCCTCGGTGATCACCCGACGGGCAGCCCGGTCTACCTCCGCGGCAGGGACTCCCGGCCGGATCGCCTCCAGGGCGGCTTGGACTGCTTCCTCGACGATCCCCTGCAGTTGCCGGTAGTTGGTCGGAGGCGGACCGAGAAAGGCCATGCGGGTGATGTCCGAGCAGTAGCCGCCCATCCGGCCGCCCAGGTCCAGTAGGACCGGCTCTCCGGGCCGGAGGGTCCGGTCCGAGGTGCGGTGGTGGGGAAAGGCGGAGTTCGGTCCGGAGGCCACCAGGGTAAACAGCACCTCCTCCGCGCCCGCCCGCCTCATGGCCTCTCCCGCGGCCTCCGCCACCTCCCGCTCGGAAACCCCCGGCCTGCAGGCCCGGGCCGCGGCCAGCACCCCCGCATCCGCGGCCGCCGCGGAACGGCGCAGGGCCTCCACCTCCTCTGGGTCCTTGCGCATCCGCAGGGGGGCAAGCAGGGGGGAAGCAAGGGTGAAACGGGCGTCCGGCAAGAGGTCCTGAAGCAGGAGGAGGTGATCCGCCCGCAGGTCGTCCCCAACCGCCACGGTCCGAACCCGTCCGAGGGTCCGGGTCGCCTCCCGGATGGCCCAGGTCGGCCCCTCTCCATCCGCATATGGGAACAGGGGCAGCCCCAGTTGGGCCAGCTCCCCAACCTGAAGCTGGGGGACGAGCAGAAGGGCCCGGTCTATGGAAATCATCAGAAAACAGGCCCGCTCGTCCCGGAGGGGCAGACGGCCCGTGAGGTAAAGGAAGTCCTCTCCCGGGGGCAGGACCACGAGGTCGGTGCCCTGCTCCGCCATCCGACCGCGGAGGCGACCCAGGCGATCCGTCCGCATCAGGTTTCCGTCCAGCTGAACCTCTTGCGGACCTCCCGGGCAACCTCCGGGTTGATGTCCACGGGGAGGAGGTTCTCGTACTCGCCCATGCGGGTCACTAGGCGGGCGCCGTTCGGCGCCCACTTCCCCATGGACTTCCCCAACTCCGGGACGTAGGCCAGGCTCCCCCCCTGGTACAGCACGCCTCCGTAGAACTCCCCGTACTGGCCCACCGCCAGGACGGGCACCAAGAGCTCCATGCACCGGGTGCGCACCGCGGACTGCATGGTCTCGAGTTGATACGGGAGCTCGCTGCTGGCGGTCATCTGCACCACCAGCATCTCCGCCCCGGCCCGGGCCAACCGATGGGCCACCTCCGGGACCAGGAGCTCGTACCCGGCCAGGATCCCCACCTTGATGCCGTCGATCACCGCGGGGCGGTTTGGACCCGGATCGAATTGTCCCCGCTCGAAGGGGTGGAACACCCGTTTGTAGTGCTTGCTTACGATCTTGCCCTGGGGAGAAATCACGAAGGAGCACAGGCGCGGTTTGGGGGGCCTGCGGGCGCCCTTGGGCTTCGGCACAAGCTCCCGGGTGGTCCCGCAGATCACATACACGTTTGCCTCCCGCGCGGCCCGGCTCAACCGCTCGGTGATGGGGCAGGGAATGGGCATGGGCTTCACGTTCCCGAGGAAGTACTCCGAGAAGCACACCACCCGGGCCCCCTCCCGGCCGCCCCTCCGGATGAACTCCACCGCTTTCTCCAGGTTGTCCGTCGTCCCTTCCTCCCAGGACCGGCTCTCGCCCCACCGGTATCGGATCTGAGCCAGCCCGAATCGCACCCCATCACCTCCTACCGAGGGCCGAACGAAGGTACGGGTTAAGAATACGCGCTGGTAGGCGCCCAATTCCTTCCCTAAGGTAGATTTTGCCACCTTCTGGGCCGATTTCGCCCGATTTGGGGGATTTCGGCCCCAATGCGTGGCCCTTGGCATCCCAACCCTCAGGCGCTATCCTGGGCTCGCCATGTCCGTGCGGAAAGCCACCCCCCGGGAGACCCCGGAGCAAAAAGCCAATCGCATCCGGAAGATTCTGGAAATCCTCCGGGGTCTCTACCCGGATCCCCGGATCCCCCTCCGCCACCGCTCGCCCTTTGAACTGCTGATCGCCACCATCCTCTCCGCCCGGTGCACGGACGAGATGGTGAACCGGGTGACCCCGGAGCTGTTCGCCCGTTTCCCCACGCCGCAGGCCCTCGCCCGGGCGGACCTCCGGGAGGTGGAGCGGCTCATCCGACCGACGGGGTTCTACCGACAGAAGGCCCGGACCGTCCAGGCGGTGAGCCAGGTCTTGGTGGACCGGCACGGGGGGGAGGTACCGCCCCGGATGGAGGACCTCGTGAAGCTCCCGGGGGTTGGCCGCAAGACCGCGAATGTCCTCTTCTCCGCCGCGGAGATCGAGCGCTGGCCCGGCTGGCCGGAGATCCCGCAGGCGGACGGATCCGGCATCGTGGTGGACACGCACGTGACCCGCCTGAGCCAGCGCCTGGGCCTGAGCTTCCAGGTGGACCCCGAGAAGATCGAGCGGGAACTAATGAGCTTGGTGCCGCAGGAGGAGTGGGGGCGGTTCGCCCTCCGCCTGATCTATTTCGGCCGGCAAGTATGCACCGCCCGGGCTCCCAAGTGCTCCACCTGCCCTCTACGGGAGGTGTGCCCCTCGGCCCCGTACGCGGGGAACCCACCGTGGATGGGCAGAAGCGCCCGGTAAAATCGTCCGGGTAACTCCTTTAGGTGGCTCCGGAGGTGGACCGTGCAAACCCCCCGAGAGGAGCGGACGCTGCTCATCGTCAAGCCCGATGGAGTTCAGCGGGGACTGGTGGGCGAGATCCTGAGGCGGCTCGAGCGGGCGGGTCTCAAGATCGTGGGCCTCAAGATGCTGCGGGCTCCCCGGAGTCTGCTGGAGCGGCACTACCCCGACCGGGAGGACTTCCTCCGCACCATCGGTACGAAAACCAAGGAGGCTTTCGAGGCATACGGGCTCGATGTACGGGAGCGGATGGGGACCGAGGACCTCGTGGAGATCGGTGCCCGGGTGCGCGGCTGGCTCATCGAGTTCATGGCATCCGGACCCGTGGTGGCCGCGGTGATCGAGGGGGTACACGCGGTGAGCGCGGTCCGCAAGCTGGTCGGCAAGACCCTCCCCATCTTCGCGGAGCCGGGCACCATCCGGGGGGACTTCAGCACGGACTCCCCCACCCTCGCGAATTTGGAGCTCCGGCCCGTCCGCAACCTCGTGCACGCTTCAGGGACCCTGGAGGAGGCCGCGTACGAGATCGGGCTTTGGTTTGCGGAGGAGGAAATCCACCCCTACCGCCGGGCGGACGAGGGGGCCCTGTTCGGGAGGTAAGTCAGTTCAGGGCGGGGATCTTCGCCAGGACCCAGCCTCCCGCTTGCAGGAACATCTCCTCCCGGATCCCCGGGAGGAGATCCGGGGGCGCCACCGCGTCCACGATCACCTTCCCCGTGTCCACGGAGAGGACGAGGAAGGGAAGGCCCGTGTGCGGGTTGGTCTCCTGGACCACCCGGAGGACGCGCCCGCTCAGCATGGCCGTAGCCTCCGGGCGCTCCGGGATCACGGGCTCGTCCAGGCTGAAGTAGGGAGTGCTGGCAAAGGTATAGGGCGGGAGCCGGAACCCCGCCTGGAGTGCTTCCTCCGCCACCGCCAGGGCATCCGGAAAGATCCGGGCCTCGTGCAGGAAAACCGCCAACCGGGCCTGCACGAGGCGCGGGAGGGAATCCAGAAGCGGAGCGACGGCCAGGTAATCCACGAGGTCGCACACGAGGGGGAACGCGCCGGAGTAGGGCTCTCCCGCTTCCGTAGGGTTGATCCACGCTTCTGCCCACCCTTCCTCCGGATGGTCCGGATCCGCCCCGCATCCCACCACGCTCAGGAGGTGGTCGCGGCCGGAGTCGTAGAACGGCAAGACCCCCAAGGCCTCCCCCTTCGGCCCTACCTCCGCCCACAGCTCCACGCCCCGCCCCACGCACCACATCCGCAATCCCAGAACCGGATCCCGTCCCACGGGCACCCCTACCCGGACCGCCTCCTCCGCGAGGCGGGCAAGATCCGGGGCATCGCGGACCGCAAAGCCGACACACGCGTAGTAGTTCATAAAACAGAAGGCCGCCCACTTGGCGACCTCTCCCCTGCCCCCGAAGTCAGCTCGGGGACTTCACCGGCTCTGGGTGGTCCACCGCCTAGCGGCGGCGCCGGCTCCGCTGCGTGGAGCGGCTGCCCGAACTCCGTCGGGCCGCGGTCCGACGGGCCGCGGTGCGACCCGTAGCTCTCGCCTTCCGGGCCGTGGTCCTGGCCTTGGCCCGAGCCGTGGTCCTGCGGCGCGCGGGAGCCGCCGCCTTCTTCGGCTTGGCAGCAGCCCTCCGCTTCGCCGGAGCCGCCTTCCTTGCCGCGGGCTTGCGGGCCGCGGGCTTGCGGGCTGCGGGCCTGCGGGCCGCGGGGCGTCTCGCGGGCCGACGGGGCGCAGGTTGTTCGGGCGCCGGGGTGGGTTCCGCGGGAGCCATGGCTTCCGTTTCCGTGTACATGCCCTCTTCCTCCTCCGTCATGGATGGGAGCGCCTGTTGCACCTGTTCTTCTGCATCTCCGGAAAGAAATCCTTCTCGTTCGTATCCCGTCATCGCAACAACCCTCCTTTATGCTTCGCTTCTAGCTCATTCTATGCGTGGTTTGCGCACGTGCGCAAACCACGCCGTACTCTCCGGTTCCGAAGTGTGAGGCGCTCGAGCGAACCGCACCGCAACCGGTGCGCCCTGCACCCCTCCCGAGGTTGCCCACCTACCCGGGAGGACCGACGCCCGCACTTGACGCGAACAAAGGTTCGCATTATCCTCGAGGCATGCCGCGGGAGTACGTGGAGATCCGGGTCCGGAGCGTGCTCAACCGGGTGGAGGGGATGCCCTTCCGGTGGTCCATCAACCCATACCGGGGCTGCGCGCATGCCTGCGTTTTCTGCTACGCCCGGCGGACGCACGCGTTCCTGGAGGAGGACGGCATTCGGGGATGGGGCAACCGGATTTTCGTGAAGGTGAATGCCCCGGAAGTCCTGCGGGCGGAGCTGGCGCACCCCTCGTGGAAGCGGGAGGAGGTGGCCATCGGGACTGCCACGGACCCGTATCAGCCCATCGAGGGCCGGTACCGCCTCACCCGGAGGATCCTCGAGGCGCTGTGCGACTCCCGCACGCCAGCGAGCCTTGTCACCCGCTCCCCGCTCATCCTGCGGGACGTGGACGTCCTCCTGGCCCTCCACCGACGAGCAGGGGTTGCGGTTTGGGTGAGCATCGCCACCCTGGATCCCCACGTGGCCCGCACCCTCGAGCCCACGGTCGCGCCTCCCCACCAGCGCCTCCGAACCGTGGCGCGGCTCAGCGCCGCGGGCCTGGCGGTGGGGGTCCTGGTAGCCCCCATCCTGCCGGGCCTTACGGACGCCCCCAAAACCCTGGAAGCCGTGATCCGCGCCGCCTGGGACCACGGGGCCCGGTTCATCGGCCACGGCGTCCTGAACCTGGGGGAGGTCACCCGGGAGACGTTCTTCCGGTTCCTCCAGGATCGCCATCCCGAGCTCATAACGCTCTACGAGCGCCTGTACCCGCGGAAGTACGCGCCCCGGGCGTATGTAAGGGCGGTGGACCGCATCGTGGAGCGGTACCGGGAACGCTTCGGCTTCCGAAACCGCCCTTCGCCCCGGGCCCCCCAGCAACTCCTCCTGCTCCCCCGCAGCGTCTGGATGCCTCCGCCCCGCAGGGCTACACCGCCAGGGGGCGGAGAAAGTCCGCAAGCGCCCGCGCGAGGGCTTCCGGAGCCTCCAGGCTCGGGGTGTGCCCGCAGCGGGGGAGGAGGACCAGCTGTGCCCGGGGGAGCCTCTCCGCCATGGTCCGGGCGCTCTCCGGGGGCGTGACGGGATCTTCCTCTCCCCCCACCACCAGGGCCGGCATCCCGAGGCCGGGGAGCAGCGCGCGGCTGTCGGGCCGTTCCATCATCCCCTGCAGGCACCCCACCAGGACGTGGGCCGGGACCGAGGCCGCAAGTTCCCGGAGATGTTCCAGGATCTCCGGATGGGAGGCTCTCGTGGTGGCGCCCAGGAGGTTGGGCAGGAAGGCCTCTAGGAAGGCGCTGGGCCCTTCCGCGCGGATGGCCTCGATGGCCTGACGCCGCCGGGCCTTCCCCTCCTCCGTGTCCGGTTCCGCCCGGGTGCACACCAGCACAAGTCCCATCAGACGCTCGGGCGCGCGGCCGGCGACGCGGAAGACGACGTATCCTCCCATGGAGTGTCCCCCCAGCACGAACCGGTCCAATCCGAGTGCGTCCGCGAGCCCCAGGACGTCCTCCGCGAAGGTCTCCATGGTGTAGGGACCTTCCGGCTTTTCCGAACGGCCAAACCCCCGCAGGTCCGGGGTAATCAGCCGGCAGTGGGGGGCAAGGAGGTCCCGGAGGGGAGCCCAGATCCCGGAGGAGAGGGGAAATCCGTGAAGGAGGAGCACGGGGAGACCTTTCCCCGTGTCCTCGCAGTACAGCCGGCAGCCTCGAACCTCCACGAACATGCTTCCCTCCCTCAGAGCAACTACCCCGATCTTACCAGCCGCGCACCGCTTGGTACGTACCTTCCCTTTGCCGTACAATGCCTCCGGGGAGGGCCGTTAGCTCAGTGGGTAGAGCGCCGGGCTTTTAACCCGGGCGTCGGGGGTTCGAGTCCCTCACGGCCCACCAGCGAAGGTGCGGTCCCGGGGGTGCCGGTGGGGGAGGACAGGATCCTCGGGGTGATCCGGGAGCTGGAGCGGACCACGGGTTATGGTCGGCGCTTCCCCATCCTGGGGCCCGCAAAGGGAGAGCTCCTCTACGCCCTCACCCTCGTGGCCCGACCCGCTGCGGTGCTCGAGCTCGGGACCGGGGTCGGCTACTCTTCCCTCCACATGGCCCGGGCCTTGCCCTCGGGGGCGAAGCTGGTCTCCGTGGACTGGGATCCCCGAAACGCCCGGGAAGCCCTCCAGAACGTGAAGAAGGCGGGACTGGAGGGGATGGTGGAGATCGTGGTGGAGGAGGCCGGCGCCTTCCTCCGCCGGAGCACCTCCCTGTACGACATGATCTTCCTGGACGTGGACAAGTCACGGTACCTCCCCCTCCTGGAGGACTGCATCGCGAGGTTGCACAGGGGAGGGATCCTCGTGGCGGATAACCTCCTCTGGCCAGAGCTCCGGGAGTTCCGGGAGGCCATCACGAGGCACCCGAGCCTCCGGTCCGCCATCATCCAGTTGGAGGACGGTGTCTCCTTGAGCGTGAAGGTGGCGTAGTACGCCGGGACCGCCCCTTGACGGGCAGCCCTACCGGAGGCATATTGAGAGATGTCATGAGGCGGGTATTCACCCGGTACGCCCCCCGCAGCTGTATCTGTCTCCGGCGGAGGCAGGGTGTGCCTTCGCCGCAGTCCGTCTAGTTTTCCCCCGAGCACTCCCTGTCTCCGCTTCCCGTGGCCGCGGATCACGCGGTGTCCTGCACGGTTCACATCTTTCTTTCCGAAGGAGGGAGTCCGGATGGCTCAGTACGCACATCCCGAAGTTCTGGTGGAGACCGGATGGTTGCACGAGCACCTGGGGGATCCCACGCTTCGGATCGTGGAGTCCAACGAGGATCCCGATCTCTACGCGCAGGGCCACATCCCCGGGGCCATCCACATCCGGTGGAAGACGGATCTACAGGACCCCGTACGCCGGGACTGGATCAGCCGGGAGCAGCTGGAGAGGCTGCTGGGCGGACGAGGGATCGGCAACGAGCATACCATCGTCCTCTACGGGGATAAGAACAACTGGTTCGCCACCTACACCTTCTGGCTGCTGCGGTACTACGGGGTGGAGAACCTGAAGATCCTGAACGGCGGCCGGCAGAAGTGGATCGCGGAGGGCCGCCCCCTTACCACGGAGGTGCCGCAGTACCCGCCCACCACCTTCCGGGCCAGGGACCCGGATCCTGCGCTGCGGGCCTTTCGGGACGAGATCCTCCAGCGGCTGCGGGATCCCGCGCTCGCCCTCGTGGATGTCCGTTCCCCCCAGGAGTACCATGGGGAGCTCATCGCGCCGCCCGGGTATCCGCAGGAGGGAGCCCAGCGGCCCGGACACATCCCGGGCGCTGTGAACGTCCCCTGGACCCAGAACGTGCGGGAGGATGGGACCTTCAGGTCCGCGGAGGAGCTGCGGGCCCTCTATGAGCCGCAGGGGATCGCCCCCGATAAGGAGGTGATCGCCTACTGCCGGATCGGGGAGCGCTCGAGCCTCACCTGGTTCGTGCTGAAGTACCTGCTGGGCTACCCGAAGGTGAAGAACTACGACGGGTCCTGGACGGAGTGGGGGAGCCTCGTGGGCGCCCCGATTGAGCGCACGGCTTCCGGGGAGGTCGGGAGATGATGGTGGACCGCAATGCCCTGCGGACCAACCAGGTGGGTATCCTCGTGCTGGTGGTGGCGGCGTTCCTGCTGGACCTCCCGTGGCTATTGCTCCTCACAGGCCTTGCCCTCACCCTGGGAGCCCTGGATCCCCGGGTCGCCCCCTTCCAGCTCCTGTACCACCGGGTGCTGAAGGGCCGTCTGGTACGGCCGGACGCGCGTCCGGAAGACCCGACTCCCCACCGGTTCGCCCAGGCCCTGGGCGGAACCTTCCTCCTCGCGGCCGCGGTGGCCTTGTTCGGGGGAGCCTACGGGGTGGGTTGGACGCTCGCCTGGCTCGTGGCGGCCCTGGCCTTGGTGAACCTCCTCTTCGGGTTCTGCGCGGGCTGCTTCCTCTACCTCCAGCTCGCCCGCCTGGGCGTCCTCCGGCGGTGAAGGGATGTCGGAACGGGTGCTGATCGCCCTCGGGATCCTCCTCCTCGTCACGGTGGGGTGGTCGGCCTTCCTCCGCTTCCGCGACCGGCGGTTTCTGCGGGCGCCGGCGGACGTGCCCGGGCCCGCGGTGGTGGCCTTCACCCACCCCCTGTGCGTCCCGTGCCGCACCCAGCAGGTGCCGGCCCTGGAGCGCCTGCGGATCTCGCACCCGGAGGTCCGCATCGAGGTGGTGGACGTGCTACAGCATCCGGAACGCGCCCGGCGGTACGGGATCTGGACCGTCCCCGCCACCGCGGTGGTGGACGCCTCCGGTCGCATCGTCGCCCTCAACCACGGGGTGGCGGACGAGCACCGTCTCCTCCACCAGCTGGCCCAGACACATCCGCCCCTCCGGGAACTCACCCGCGCGTGACGGGACCCAAAGGGGGTGGTACAATCCGTCACGCGCGGGGAGGCAGGGAGATCCATGGAAGCGAAGGAGGTCGTCAAGGAAATCCCCCGCAAGCACGAGAGCCTCTCGGAGTGGTACACCGCGGTTTGCCTCCGGGCGGAGCTCGCGGACTACGCGCCCGTGCGCGGGTGCATGGTGATCCGGCCGTACGGATGGGCCCTCTGGGAGAACATCCAACGCTGGCTCGATGCGGAGTTCCGGCGTACGGGGCACCAGACCGCGGCCTTCCCGCTTTTCATCCCCGAGTCCTTCCTCAAGAAGGAGGCGGAGCACGTGGCGGGGTTCGCCCCGCAGGTGGCGTGGGTGACCCACGGGGGGGAGGAGGCGCTCAGCGAGCGGCTTGCGGTGCGTCCCACCTCCGAGGCCATCATCATGCCCATGTACGCGAAGTGGATCCAGTCCTACCGGGACTTGCCCGTGCGCATCCTCCAATGGGGGAGCGTGGTGCGGTGGGAAAAGTCCACGCGCCTGTTCCTGCGCACCCTGGAGTTCTTCTGGCACGAGGGGCACACCGCCCATCGCACCGCGGAGGAGGCGGACGAGGAGTGCCGCCTGATCCTCGACATCTACCGGCGCCTGCTGGAAGGAGAGCTGGCCATCCCCGTTCTCGTCGGGAAAAAACCCCCGAGCGAGAAGTTCGCGGGCGCGGACTGGACCTACACCCTGGAGGCCCTCATGCCCGACGGGCAAGCGATCCAGGCGGGGACCTCCCACTTCCTCGGACAGCACTTCGCCCGGGCCTTTCAGGTGAAGTTCCTGGACCGGGACAACACGGAGAAGTATGTGTGGACCACCTCCTGGGCGGTGACCACACGCCTGATCGGCGCCCTCGTGCTGGCCCACGGGGATGACCGGGGGCTGTTCTTGCCGCCCCGCATCGCTCCCATCCAGGTGGTGATCGTCCCCATCCGGTTCGAGGAGGAGCCCGGGGTCCTGGAGCGGGCGCGGGTCCTCGCCGCGCGGCTGGGAGAACGTTTCCGGGTGCACCTGGACGACCGAGAGGAGTACACGCCCGGGTGGAAGTTCAACGAGTGGGAGCTCCGCGGCGTGCCGCTGCGCATCGAGCTGGGCCCCCGGGAGCTCCGGGGGGAGCAGGCGGTACTGGTGGCCCGGGACGGGGAGGGGGGCAAGCGATCGGTGCCGCTGGCGGGGATCGAGGAGGCGGTGGAGGCGGAGCTGGAGGCCGTGCAGCGAAGGATGTTCGAGCGGGCCCGGGAATTCCTCCAGACCCACACCCTGGCCGCCACCTCTTACGAGGAGGCCACGGAGCTCATCCGGCAGCGCCGGGGGTTCGTGCGGGTGCAGTGGTGCCTGGATCAGGGCTGTGAGGATCGGTTGCGGGAGGACACGGGGGGATCCCCCCGGGTGATCCCGGAGGAGCCTCCGGAGGGCACCTGCGTGGTCTGCGGCCAGCCCTCCCGGGCCGTGGTGTACTTCGCCCGGGCCTACTAGCTCTTGCCCGATAGCCGGTAGAGGGCTCGCTCGTAGTCCTCCGGGGTGTTCAGGTTAAAGAAGCTCACGAGCTCCGGGTCCACTTGCCGCACCTCCGGCTCCGGCACGAAGTGCACGCGCAACCGTGCAAACAGATCCCGCAGGGATCCCCCACCTGCCCGCAGGAGCGCTTCCGCATGGGGGAGGACGGTCCTGCGATAGACCGCGCAGAGGGGTTCCGGCCGTCCCCGCACCACCGGTACCGCGGCATCCGCCCCCCCCGCGCGGCGGAGAAGGTGGCGCAAGAGGGCGGGCTCCACGAACGGCAGGTCACAGGCCACGCAGACCCCCAGCTCCGTCTCCGCGGCCGATAGCCCCGCGTGCAGCCCCGCGAGCGGCCCGAGCCCCGGAAACCGATCCGAAACCACCTCGAATCCCGGATACCGGCCCGGTTCCCGCACCACCACCAGGACCCTGGGGCACACGGATCGAACCCGCCGCACCACCCAACCGAGGAGGGTGTCCGGGCCGAAGGGCAAGGTCGCCTTGTCCCGGCCCATGCGCCGGCTGTGGCCTCCCGCAAGCACGATCCCCGTAGCGTGCGGCACGTCGCGGGGGATCGTACCATAGAGGTGCGTGGCGGAGGAAGCGGTGGCCCTGGACCTGGAACTGGCCTTCCAGCAGCTCCTGCGGGAAGCGGAGCCGGTTGGGACGGAGCGCGTTCCCGTCGCCGCGGCCGCGGGGCGGGTGGCGGCGGAGTCCTACGTCTGCCCCCGGCCCGTCCCGTCTTTCCGGCGGGCGGCCATGGATGGGTACGTGGTTTGGGAGGCGGACGTGCGGGATGCCTCCCCGAACCGGCCTGTCCGGCTGAGGATCACGGGGGAGGTCCGCATGGGAGAGGAGCCCGCGGAAGGGCCAGGTCGCGGGGAAGCCTGGGCCATCCCCACGGGAGGTGCCCTGCCGCGCCGCGGAGACCGGGTGATCCCCATCGAGCAGGTACGGCGGGAGCAGGACGTGCTGGTCTTCTCCGGCCCCATGCCCCGGAAGCCTCATGTAGCGGAACCCGGAGAGGAGGCCCGCCCCGGCGCGGTGCTGGTGCAGCGGGGGGAGGTGATCCGGCCGGCCGCGGTGGGGGCCCTGGCCGCGTGCGGGTTCGGGGAGATCGAGGTGTACCGGAGACCGCGGGTGGTGCTCCTGGCCACGGGAGACGAGCTCGTTGACCCCCCCGCTCTTCCCCCTCCGGGGAGGGTAGTGAACTCCAACGCCCCCACCCTCGCCGCGGAGCTTGTGGCCCTCGGGTGCGAGGTGCGCCTCGGGGGCATCGTCCCGGATGCGCCGGAGAGCCTCGCGGAGGCTTTCCGGGCGGCCCTGGAGGAGGGCCACCACGTGGTCCTCACCACGGGCGCGGTTTCCGTGGGTGCCACGGATCGCGTCCCACGCACCTGGCTGGATCTCGGGGCCCGCCGGATCCTGGGACGGGTAGATCTCAAACCGGGAGGACCCTTCTTCGCGGGCCGGGTGGGGGAGTGCTGGGGGATCGGACTCTCCGGGAATCCCGCGGCGTGCCTCGCCGCCTATCACCTGCTCGTGCGCCCCTTCCTCCTGCGTCTTGGGGGTCACGCACGGATCGTGCGGCCCGTGGTCCTGGCCCGCCTGCGATCCGGCCCCACGCGGGAAGCGGACCGGACCCGGGCGTTGTGGGGTCGGGTTTTCGGGGAGCCGCCGGAGGTGGAGACCCTTGAAGAGGGAGGAACCCTGGTGGGGATGAGCCGGGCGAACGGGCTCGTCCTCCTGCGACCGGGGACCCCCAGGCTCCGTCCGGGCTCCCGGGTGCCGGTTCTCTGCCTGGACCGGCGGGAGGAGGCGACAGAGCTGCGCATCCCCCCGGCTCAACCCGCACCCCTCGTGGTGGGGGTAGTGGGCGCCTCCGGAAGCGGGAAGACCACGGTGATCGAAGGACTCCTGCGCCGGTTGCGGTCCGACGGGAGGGCGGTGGCGGCCATTAAGCACGCGGCCCACGGGTTTGACCCCGACCGGCCCGGGAGCGACAGCCACCGCATGGCCTGCGCGGGGGCTCGTGCGGTCCTCGTGGCGGGACCCGAGGAGCGTTTCCTCCGGCTTCGGGCAGATCCCGGAGCTCCGTCTGTGGAACGACTCGTGGAGGAGCTGGCGGACGCCTCGGGAGGCCTGGACCTCGTGCTGGTGGAGGGATTCCGACACCGGGACCACCCGGTGGTCCGGGTCGGTGCCGGCAAGGATCCCCAGGATGGGGCATGGCTGGAGATCCCTGCCTTCTCCGAGCTGCCAAGATCCAGACAGGAGGCGGTGCTGGACGACCTAGCTGCCCGGATCCGCACCTGGCTGCGGGAGGGGGGTCCGTGAGCATGCGCTTCCGGTTTCTCCCCGCTTCCGGTAGAATGCGGGACGACGCGTGGAGTGGGCACCTGCGAGCCACTGGGCGGAGAGCCGTAGCTCTCGCCATGCATCGCCTCGGTCACGTCCCACCGGGAGAGCGGCCGCTGTCGGAGCTGCTGGAGGAGGTCTTTGCCACGAAGGACGAGCGGGTGGTCACCGTGCGGGAGATCGCGGATCGTATGAACGAGCGGGGGTTCGGATTTGCCCTCATCCTGCTCGCGCTGCCCACCATGATCCCCGTCCTCCCGCCGGGCACCTCCGGCGTGGTTGGCGGTCTCTACGTCCTCCTCGCCATCCAGATGGCCCTCGGCCGGGAGCGCCCCTGGCTTCCCCGTAGGGTTCTGGATTACCGGCTTTCCCACCGCGCGGCGGAAGGGCTGCGCAACCGCGGGGTCCGGATGGTGCGCTACCTAGAGCGCTTCTCCCGGCCCCGCTGGACGCCCATGGGGGACGCGGCCCTGCTGCGGCTGTGCGCGGCGTTCGTCCTGGCCATGGGTGTCGTGCTCTTCCTGCCCCTGCCGTTCCTCAATACCCTTCCCGGGCTCGCGACCCTCGCCATGGGCGTGGGGCTCCTGAACCGGGACGGCATCCTCTTGGCCGTCGGCATCGGGATCTCCCTTTTCGTCCTCTCCCTGGTGGGCGTGAGCGCGCAGGCGCTGCGGGGGGTGCTCGGATGGCTCCTCTCCCTGATCCGATGAGCGAGGAGCGGCTCCGCTTTACCACGCACCCCATCCCGGGGAAGGGACGGGGTCGACACCTCGGGTTCCCCACCCTGAACCTCCACATCCCCCCGGACCTCCGGCTCGCACCCGGGATCTATGCCTGCTGGGTGCGGACGGGACAGGCGGTTTACCCGGGGGCCCTCCACTTCGGTCCCATCCCCGTCTTCGGGGAGGAGGACCCCTCCCTGGAGGTCCACCTGCTCGACGTGGGTTTCGGGGACCCTCCCAGCGAGGTCACCGTGGAGGTGGTGCGGTTCTTGCGACCTGTACAGGCCTTTGATTCCCCCCAGACCCTCGCCCGGCAGATGGCGGAGGACGTGGCGCGGGCCCGGGCGATCCTGGAGGCCGACCGGGGCGTCCAGCGGGTCGCCATGGCGCTCGCCCACCACGGCCTTCCCGTCCGCATCCTGAGATTCCCCCAGGGCACCCGCACCGCACAGGAGGCCGCCGCGGCCTTGAGGACCACCCCGGGGCAGATCGTGAAGTCCCTGGTGTTCCTGGCGGACGGAGAGCCGCTGCTGGTGCTTGCCTCCGGCGCGCACCGGGTGAGCCGGGAGAAGCTCCGGAGGGAGACGAACGCCCGGGTGGTACGGTCCGCGGATCCAGAGACGGTGCAGCGCATCACGGGATTCCCGGTGGGAGCGGTCTCTCCCCTCGGGCTCGCCTCGGAAATCCCGGTTTACATGGACGAGACCCTGCTCCGGCACGAGGAGGTGTACGCGGGAGCGGGGGCTCCGGACGCCCTGTTCGCCATCTCCCCCGCCGACCTCCGTCGGATCACGGGGGCCCGGGTCGCGGATCTGAAGCAGGAGCCGTAGGGGAAGCGTAGAACTTTCCCCGGTGCGATGGACAACCCGGAGCACCGGTTCTCCTTCGAGAAGTTCAGCACCCACCCGTTCTTCCGGGCGGTGAACGCCTGGCTCGTGGACCACGCCCGCCTCTCCCGAAACGCCACCGTGGTGGACCTGGGATGCGGCGTCGGAACCGTCACGGAGATGATCCTGGAGCGCCTGGATCCGCAGGCGGGTGCGGTGGTGTACGCCATCGACCCCTCCCCCTCCGCCCTGGAGATCGCCCAGTCCCGCATCCGCTCCTCCATCGTGCACTTCCTGCGGGGCACCGCGGAGCGGCTCAGCCAGCTCGTTCCCCAGGCGGACGCGGTCCTGTTCTGCAACGCCATCCATCTGGTCCAGGAAAAGGCCCTGGTGTGCCGGGAAGTTCTCTCCGTCCTCCGCAAGGGAGGGGTGTTCGCCTTCAACACCACCTTCTTTGAGGGCGCCTACCCCCCCGAGACTCTCCGCTTCTACACCATGTGGGTCCTGCGCGCCATCCGCTTCCTCCGACGACAGGGCATCGAGCTCGCTCGAGGGGTGAAGGCCACCGCCATGCGGTGGTTGACGCCCGAGCAGTACGCGGAGATGCTGGCCCAGACAGGATTCGGAGAGATCCAGATGGAGCTGCAGACCCACGCCCTCTCCGAACAGAGCCTGCTGGACATCAGCGAATTCGACCTGTTCATCGAGGGTGCCCTACCGGGCGTTCCCCTGGAGATCGCCTCACGGGCCCTCCAGGAGGGCGTGCGTCAGGCCTTCCGGGAGCTCAGCTTGACCGCGGTTCCCCGTACCTGGCTCCAGGTGATCGCGCGCCGGACGTAACAGCCTCTCTGGAAGGCCCGGCCCGCCCCTTCCCCGAATCCTCCCGGGCGGGAGGAGAGGCGTACGGTGGGGTTAACCGATGACGCGGACGTTTGCGGCTTGCGGCCCTTTCTGGCCCTGCGTGACCTCGTACTCGACCTTCTGCCCTTCCTGAAGGTTCCGGTACCCGGTCCCCACGATGGCGGTGTAGTGCACGAACACGTCCTTGCCGCCGTCCTCCGGAGTGATGAATCCGTACCCCTTCTCCGGGCTGAACCACTTCACCGTTCCGACTGGCATTGCATGACCTCCGTTCCCTTGCCGTTCCAGGCCCTTGCGATTGGTTTTTGGGCCTGTCCCATGATCCCGCACCGCCCGGGGTTTGTCAACAAAAATTTCCGGGGAAGGCGGGCATCATCCAAAGCACGGGCTCCTTCAGCAGGGCCGCGGCCGCAGGCAGGCTCTGAAGGGGCGGGGCCGGGAGGAGCGGGACGGGAGGCGGGGAGATGGTGCGCACCGGAGCTCCCCGGGGAAGCCGGGCCAGCTGCCGGGCCCGTTGTACCGCGTCCTCGAAATCGCCAATGGCGTCCACGAGTCCGAGGGACTTCGCCCGGATGCCCGTCCACACCCGCCCCCGGGCCACCGCTTCTACCTCCTCCATGGACTTGCCCCGCGAGGCCGCCACGTGCGCTTTAAATCGCTCATAACTTTGCCGCATCCATCCCACGAGCAGCGCCCAGTCCCGATCCGTGTACGGGACGTAGGGGGAGAGCAGGGTGGCGGTGCCGGGATGAGCCACGACCTCCGGCCGCACCCCGTGCCGCTCCAGGAACTCCTCGACCACCAGCTTCCCGCCCACCACGCCGATGGAGCCCGTGAGGGAGGTGGCCGCGGCCACCAGATGCCGGGCGCTGCACGCCAGGTAGTACGCCCCGCTTGCGGCCACGTTGCCCATGTGCACCACCACGGGCTTGCGCTTCGCCAGCCGGTGCACCTCCCGGGCCAGGAGGTCCGAGGCGACCACGAACCCGCCGGGCGAGTCCACGTGCAGCACCACCGCCCGCACGCGTCGATCCCGCTCCGCCCGGCGGAGGGCCCGGGCGATGGTCTCGTGGCCTGCGAGCCGCCGGCCGATGCCGGGGACCGGGAAGGGGAGCTCCTGGCTTTCGCCCAACACGAGGGCCCCCACCACCTCCACCACCCCCACGGCCCACCGGTCCAGGATCCGCCAGCGGTACGGCCTCGGGAGCCGGCGTCGTACCCGGCTCCAGGGCTCTATGCGTACCCGCCGACCGGGCTCAACCGCATCCGGGAGATCCTCCTCGTAGGCCAAGGCGTCCACCAAGTTCCGGGCCTGAGCTTCCGGCGCGGAGAGCAACCCTCGCTCGATGGCCTCCGCCACCCGTTCGGGCGCGAGGCCCCGGCTTTCCGAGACGGCCTGGATCACGTGCTCCAGCACGTCCTCCAGGATCGCGGCGAGGGCCTCTCGCTGCTCAGGCGGCATGCGCTCGTGGAGAAGCGGGTGCAGGGCGGTCTTGTACTCCCCCACGTGGTGAAACTGAGGCAGGATCCCCAGGCGATCCAGGGCCGCACGCAGGAAGGGGACCTCCTGCCGCAGGCCCACCAGCCAGAGTTCCGCCCCCGCAGGGGCCAGGATCCGATCCGAGGCGCTGGCCACGTAGTACTCCGCGAGGGTGGCGGTGGGAAGGTACGCGCAGACCCGCTTGCCCCGGGTTCGGAACCGCACGAGCGCCCGGCGCAGGCCCTCCAGGGAGGCCCAGCCCGCGCTTAGGTCTCGGAAGGTCAGCACGATTCCCCGAATGCGGGGATGTGACGCAATCCGGTCCAGCTGTTCCCGGATCTCCTCCAGGCTGGGCGGAGGGCGGCGCAGCCACCGAACGAAGGGGGGCAGGAGGAGCCGACGCTCCGGGAGGGGGCCGCGGACCTCCACCACCACATACGCAGGGACCGGAAGCCGGCCCAGGATCAGGTTCCACAGGGCGCGGAGGAAGTTCAGGAACAGGTCAACCAGCAGACCCACAAGACCCACGGCACCACCATCTTCGCAAAGGGAGCGGGGGGACGCCTAGGGTCCCGGGGGATCCTTGGCGAGGTTTGCGAACCGTCCGTACTCCTTGTGGAAGAAGAGCTCGATGTCGTCCGTGGGGCCGTTGCGGTGCTTGGCGACCCGCACGAGCGCGATGTTCTCCTTCCCCTCCCGCCGCGCCTTCTCCGGATCGTAGTACTCCTCCCGGTAGAGGAAGATCACGAGGTCCGCCACCTGCTCCAGCTCCCCGCTCTCCCGCAGGTGGGAGAGCATGGGGATCTTGGAGCCCGTGAGCTCCGCGGCCCGTGAGAGCTGCGAGATGGCGATCACGGGGAGGTGCAGCTCCTTGGCCAGGGATTTGATGGCCCGGGCGATCTCGCTGAGCTCCTGGGTGCGGTTCTCGCTGCGCTTGTAGGACTGGATGAGCTGGATGTAGTCCACGATGATGAGGCCCAGGCCGTGCTCTGCCTTGAGCTTCCGGGCCTTGGCCCGCATCTCGATCACGGAGAGGTTGCTGGAATCGTCGATGAAGATGGGGGCTTCCACAAGCCCGCCCATGGCTCGGGTGAGCTTCCGCCAGTCCGCCTCCGAGAGGTAGCCCCGCCGCAGGCGCTGGCCATCGACCCCCGCTTCCGCGCACAGCATCCGCTGCACCAGCTGCTCCGCACTCGTCTCCAAGGAGAAGATGGCCACGGGGACCCGGTGGCGGACCGCGGCGTGCTGGGCGATGTTGAGGCAGAAGGTGGTGTTGTGAACGCAGATGTCGTTGGCCACGAAGTTGTGGGTTTCGGGGACCGTGAGGTCGTAGACCTGGTGTTCCCCCGCGTACTCGATGCACGCGATGGTGTCCCACAGAACGTCCGGCTCCTCGAGCAGGGGACGATGCTCGTAGCGGGCCCACTCCCGCAGCTTCTCCCACCCGAACACCCCGCAGCTCCGCAGCAGGCGCACCGCCGCGTCCCCCCGTATCTCCAGGGCTCCATCCTCCTCCCGGGCCGCCACCACGCCCAGGCGCAGGAGGAGATGCTGGACCTGCTCCGCCATGAGGGCGTTGGGCAACCGAACCCGGATGGTACGGGTCTCCTCCTCCCAGCGGGCGGTGCAGGCCAGCAGGCGCGAGAGCAGTAGGCACAGCTTCGCGCGGTTCAACCGGTAGACCACGGAGGGGAGCCGTCGGGTCTCCGGCGGGGTACTGTGCAGTTCCGCATACCTACTGAGCGCTCCGCCGACCTCCAGGGGAACTTCGAGATCCGGGCCGGGGACCCCCCGGACCCCGGCCAGGGCGGGGGCCCGGGCAGAAGCGCGAATCGCCGCGGCGGCCCGCACCGCGTCCAGGAAGTCCTGATTGAGCCTCGGATCCACAGGCAGATGACCCGCGGCGAGGTAGGCAAGGAGCTTCACCTCGTAGCTGGGGAGGTCCAGGGAGCCGAAGACGGGGATCCGGGCGGGCACGGCCACGTAGTCGCCAACCCGGAGGTCCGCAAGGGGCTTCCAGCCCTGGGGGGTGAGGAAGGGATGCGTGGCGGTAACCTCCACCACGCGGCCGAGGCCCGTGCGCACCCGGTAGACGGGCTTGCGGCCGTCGTCCACGAAGGCGCTGGGTCGGGCCTCCCGCAGCCTTCCCCCATCCAGGGTGAGGAGGACCACGTCCTCGCTGTGCACGATCTCCTCGATGGTGCGCACCTCTCCCGTGCGCGCGTCCACAATGCGCGCGTCGTACTTCAGGCACTTTCCCATGGAAGGGCGCGCGGCCACGATGATGAGATCCCCAGGCTGCAGCCCGCCCGTGAGCTCGTCCAGGTCCACGAAGCCCGTGGGGACCCCGGTGATCATGCCCCGATCGTAGCCCGCGTCCAGGCGCTCCATGGTCTCCTTCAGGATGTCCCGGATGGGCGCGAAGTCCCGCACGAGTCGCCGGCGGCTGAGCTCGAACACGAGCCGCTCGGCCCGGTCCACCAGCACCTCCACATCCTCCTCTCCCTCGAACCCCAGGTGCGCGATCTGGGTCCCTACCCGGATGAGGGATCGGAGGATGGACTTCTGCAGGACGATGCGGGCGTAGTACTCCGCGTTGGCCGCGGTGGGGACGCTGTTGAGAAGGGCCGCGATGTAGGCGGCACCCCCCACCTCCTCCAGCTTGCCCTGGTCCCGCAGCCGATCCGTGACCGTGATGAGGTCCGCGGGCTCCCCCCGATCGAAGAGTTCGAGGATGGTGCTGTAGATGAGCCGATGGGCCTCCCGGTAGAAGTCCTCCGGCCGGAGGATCTCCACCACCTGCGCGATGGCGTCCCGGTCCAGCAGCATGGAGCCCAAGACCCCCATCTCCGCCTCCAGGTTCTGGGGGGGGACCCGCTCGACCGAGACGACGCCCATGGTAGCCTCCGTCCTCTCCTCGTATTATGGCGAACACAGGTTCGCCAGTTCAACGGATTCCCAGAGAGTTTTTGAACCGCGGGCCTGCGAATTTCCTTGTGGAAAAGCTGGGGAAAGGTGTGAATTGTGCGGCTTTTTTCGTGGACGTGCTGGGGAAAACCGCTAGGAGGCCTTCCGCTTGCCCGCCACTAGGACGTGGGGCAGGGCTTCCTCCACGGTCTGCACGAACACCACCTGGATCCCCTGGAGGTCGGGGGGGATGTCGTGGCGGTTCTCCTGCGGAAGGATCACCTTGCGCATCCCGGCCTGGCGGGCTCCGTAGAGCTTTTCCGGGATCCCGCCTACCCCCTTGACCCGGCCCTGGATGCTCACCTCGCCCGTGAGGGCCACGTTCTGGAGCGCGGGCCGGTTCTGCACCGCGCTCGCCAGGGCCGCGGTGATGGCGAGCCCCAGGCTGGGGCCGTCGATGAGTCCCCCGCCCACCACGTTCACGTGCACGTCGTACTGACTGAGATCCACCCCCAACAGCTTCCGGAGGACGGAGAGGGCGTTGAACACGGAGTCCTTCGCCATGGAGCCCGCGGTCTCGTTAAACCGCACCACGCCTCCGCTCCTGCGGGTGGTGGGGAAGACCGCGGCCTCCACCTCGATGATGGAACCGAGATAGTGGTAGACGCCGAGCCCGAAGGCCTTGCCCACCTCCGGGGTCTCCGAGGCCCGGGTGGGGACGTAGGGGCTCAGACGGGATGTGCGGATCACCTCGAGCACATCCGCCTCCGTGATGCGGATCCGGCCGCCGCGGCGCCGACGCCGGTAGAGGGCGATGCCGTAGGCGTCCGCGAGGATCTGCACGGCCTTGCGGCCCTCCACGGTGTATCCGGCGATGAGGGAGGGGGCCCTGGGATCCAGGCCCACGCCCAGCCGGCGGGCCGCCTGGCGTACGATGCGCTCGATGTCGTGCTGGGTGAGGGGGTCGAAGAACACCTCCGCGCACCGGGAGCGTAGGGTGGGGCTGATCTCCTCCGGTTCCCGGGTGGTGGCGCCGATGAGCACGAAGTCCGCGGGCGCCCCGTGCTCGAACAGATACCGGACGTAGGCGGGAACCGCGGGGTCGTCGGGGTCGTAGTAGGAGGACTCGAAGTACACCCGCTTGTCCTCCAGCACCTTCAGGAGCTTGGTCTGGAGCACGGGGTCCATCTCCCCGATCTCATCGATGAACAGCACGCCCCCGTGGGCCTTGGTCACGAGTCCCAGCTTCGGCTCCGGAATCCCGCCCTCCGCGAAGTCCCGGCGGGAGCCCTGGTAGATGGGGTCATGCACGGAGCCCAGAAGCGGGTTCGTGACTTCCCGGTGGTCCCACCGCAGGGTGGATCCGTCCACCTCGACGAAGGGCGCATGGGGGCCGAAGGGGGTATAGGGGAGCTTGCGGGCCTCCTCCAGCACGAGGCGTGCCACCGTGGTCTTGCCCACTCCCGGCGGTCCGTAGAGGATGACGTGCTGCGGGTACGGGGTGGCGAGCTTCGCCAGAAGGGCCCGGATGGCCCGGTCCTGTCCCACCACCTCCCGCAGCCTGCGGGGGCGCAGCACCTCCAGGGCGGACTGGGAGAGGCGGATGCGATCGAGGGCCTCCAGCTCCTGCAGCTTCTTCCGGGTGGCCGCGGTTTCCGGGCCCGTGCGCTCCCGCAGGACCTGCAGCCGGATCTCCTGGAGGTATTCGTCCTGCCGCTGGTTCATCCGCTCCTGCACCCTGCGCTCCAGCTCCTCCTCCACCCGGCGCTGGGCGATGAGGTCCGCGATCTCCTCCTTGAGATCGGAGAGGATCCGGGGAATCTCCGCGGGTTGCGGCGTTTCCCGGATGGTGGGATCCTCGTAGACCAGGCGCTGCAGGGCCAGCACCCGATCCTCCAGGCGCGGGGAGCGCATGAGGGAAAGGGCCTCCAGCTTGCCGGCCTTCACGATGAGCCGGTCCGGCCCGTACACCTCGCTTAACACGCTCAGCAGCGTCTCCACCTGCCGGCGGAGGTCTGCCCGGCTGGGCCGCGTGGAGACCTTCCGCACCGCCACGGATCACGCTCCCTCCACCCGTACCCGGATGGGGGCACGTAGGCCGTGCCCCAGATGAACCGTCACCTCGTAGGTGCCCAAGGCCTTGATGGGTTCGGGGAGCTCGATCTGCTTGCGGGACACCTCCACCCCCCGCTCCCTCAGGGTCTGGGCGATGGTCTCCGCGGTCACAGACCCAAACAGCCTCCCCCCTTCGCCAGCCCGGACCCGGATGACCACCGGGGTCTCGGAGAGCATCCGGGCCAGATCCTGCGCCCGCGCCCGCTCCCGCTCCGCCCGCCGCTTCATGGCCTCCTGCTGCTCCTGAAAGCTCCGCAGGGCTCCCTCCGTGGCCTCCACAGCCAGTCCCCGGGGAATGAGGTAGTTGCGGGCGTACCCCTCCTTCACCTCCACCACGGTCCCGGCCTTCCCGAGGGAAGGGACGTCCCGCGCCAGGATCACCTTCACGCCTCTTCCTCCTCCCGCGGGGCCCGGGGGCCCACCCGCCGCAGATCGAACCACAGGTCCACCAACCCCAAGATGGCCATGGCGAAGATTCCGGGATCCCCCAGGAACAACAACGCCACCACCGCGAGGACCCGGCCAGCCCTCGGAACCTCCCGGCTTTCCAGGTACCGCAGCACGGTAAGCACGCCGAGGAACGCGAACACGAAGAGGGAGACCATGAAGCCGTTGGCCAAGAGGGCTGCCCCCACCCCGGGCGCCCGGGGCTGCAGGGCCGCCCCCACCAGCACCGGGAGCACCAGGAGCGCCCCTACCCCGGGCGGAAGCCGCCAGGTGAGGATGGGCGAGAACCCCGGCAGGGCCACCCCGAGCCTGCGGAGGGTGTGGCGGGCCAGGGTATACGAGCCATAGGACCACAGGAGGACCCCCAGCAAGACGGCGGCAGGCAGGACGATCCGCAGGAAGGCGGGAAGTTGCTCCGCGAGACGGCCCATCTGCTCAATCTGCTGAGGAGGAGCGCCGACCCGCCGCATGAGGTCCTGGGCCGCCTGGACCCCCTTCACCTGGGCCTCGATGAGGGTCGAGAAGGGGTCCAGCCCGAAGACGAACCGGCTCGCCAGGAGGCTGAGGAGGGTAACCCCGAGTCCTACCCCAACGCCCAGGGCCACGGCCCAGCCGGCCACCCCAGCTCCCCCCCGCCGGGCCACGAGCCCTTGCACGATCCCCATGGGCGCGAAGGCGGCCACGAAGAGCAACCCCTGCGGAAAGCCGAAGAAGGGCGAGAGCACGAACCCCGCCACCACCGCGGAGAGGATCGCGGCCCGCACCCCGCGCCGGTAGGTGAGCACGAACAGCGGCAGGGGGGCCGCCATGAGCCCCAGCTGCCCGAAGAACACCACCAGCACCGCGACCAGGGCCGTGAGGGCCGCAAGCAGCGCGCCCTCCGTGAGGCCCGCGGTGCGCTCCCGGAGGGTGAGGGCCGGGGCAGGTCTGGACATGGCTCCTCGAGGCCGCGACTAGTCTGCGGTGTACGGCAGCAGCGCCAGCTCCCGCGCCCGCTTGATGGCCTGGGCCAGCATGCGCTGGTGTTTCGCGCACGTCCCCGTCATCCGCCGCGGGAGGATCTTGCCCCGTTCCGAGATGAACCGGCGCAGGGGACCCGGATCCTTGTAGTCAATGAACGCAGCCTTCTGCACGCAGAAGGCGCAAACCTTGCGTCGCTTCTGCCGAGCCCGGTACTCCTGCTTCCTCTTCTCCTTGTCCGCCGTGGCCTCCGCCATGGACCTCCCTCCTCAGAACGGGACCTCCTCGTCCTCCTCCAGGGGCGGCTCGAAGTCCGGGATCTCCTCCTCCGCCGCCTCCAGGACGGGCTTGCGATCCAGGAAACGGATGTTGTCCGCCACCACCTCCACCGCCCGCCGCCGTTCGCCCGCGGTGGTCTCGTAGTCGCGGATCTCCAGCCTCCCTTCCACGGCCACGAGTCGTCCCTTGGTGAGGTGCTGGGAGGCCTGCTCCGCGAGCTTCCGCCAGGCCACCACGGTGAAGAAGTCCGTCTTGCGCTCGCCCGCCTGGTTCGTAAAGGGGCGGTCCACCGCCAACCGGAACCGCGCCACGGGCTGCCCGCTGGGCACGTACCGCAGTTCCGGATCCCGGACCAGGCGCCCGATCAGGATGATCCGGTTGTACATCTACGCACCTCCACCGCCCTCCGCGGACACCTCCCGCGCTTCCTGCGCCTGCCGAGCCTGCTCCGCTTGGGCCGTGGGGAGTGCGGAGACGATGAGGAACCGCAGGATCTCTTCGGAGATCCCGAGGGCCTGCTTCAGGTCCTGCACGCGCTGCCCGGGGAGCACAAAGCGGACAAGCCCGTACAGCCCTTCCCGATACCGCTGGATCGGGTAAGCGAGCCGCCGCTTCCCCCAGGGCTGCATCTCCCGGACCTCGCCCCCTCGTTCCGTGATCCGGGCCACGATCCGGTCCATGGCAGCCCGGACCTCCGCGTCCGGAAGGTCCGGACGGAGCACGAAGACGAGTTCGTATTCCCTCGGGGCCCGCCGAGCGCCTGGCGCAGCCGCCGTCGGTGCCTGCTGCATGTCCCCCCTCCGGACAGGAACTCTTCCCGGTCCTGCGAGCGCAGGACAGGAGGGCAATTTCCCAACTGGCTTATTCTACCAGAGAGTCCTCGTCCCGGAACAGGCCAGGGGGCGGGGTGGGCTTTCCCGGGCGGGAGGGTTTGCGGGGAAGGGACCGGATGCCCCGGGCCTTCCGGGCCAACAGCTCCCGCTTCAGGTGGTACAGCTCCTCCAGTTCCTGCTCGATGGCCGCCAGCTGCCGACGGCCGACCTCCCCGGTCCCCGTGGCCGGGGCACTGGACCGCCAGATGCGGCGGCGTTGGTCGTTGAGCTCCCGGATCCTCCGCTCGATCTCCTCCAAGGAGGGCGCGAAGGGATCCAGGTCGTGGTCTGAGAGCGCCATCGGACCTCCTCCATGCTCGTCTTCCATCGGTGGAACGCGGATCCCCTCGGTCTTGGGCATCGCAGCCCCACCGGATCTGCTAGCAATTCCCGTGCCAGGGATTCACCGGGGGGAGAACCGGAAGGTGATCACGTCCCCGTCCTGGACCACGTACCCCCGGCCCTCCGTCCGGAGTTTCCCCCGTTCCCGGGCCGCGGCCACGGAGCCCGCCCGCACCAGGTCCTCCCAGGAGATCACCTCCGCGGCCACGAACCCCCGCATCATGTCCGTATGGATCTCGCCCGCCGCCTCCGGCGCGGCGGTCCCCCGTGGCACCGGCCACGCCCGCACCTCCCCGCTCTCGATGGAGAAGAAGGTCACGAGCCCTAAGAGCTCGTACGCGGCCCGGATCACCTGGTGCAGGGCGTCCTCCCCGAGCCCCAGGGCCTGCCGGTAGGCGGCCGCCTCCTCCGGGGGGAGCTCGAGGAGCTCCGCCTCGAGCTTCAGGTTCACCACCACCAGTCGGCTTCCGGTGCGCGCCGCGTGCGCCTGGACGGCCTCCCATCCCTCGACCGGCCCGCCCTCTCCCACGTTCAACACGTAGGCCACGGGTTTGTCCGTGAGCAGCCGGAGGGGGCGCACGACCTCCCGCACCGCCGGGGGGAGCGATCGGGCCGGTTCTCCCCGGTTGAGATGGGCCTCCACCTGCTGCAGGGCCTCCATCTCCGCCCGGGCCGACCGGTCTCCGGTGCGGGCCCGGGGTGCGAGGCGCTCTCGCCTCCGCTCCACGGTGGCGAGGTCCGCCAGGGCCAGCTCCGTCTCCACGATCCCGATGTCCCGCATCGGATCCAGGGCCCCTTCTACGTGGGGCGCTTCAGGGTCTTCGAATCCCCGCACCACGTGCAGGAGGGCGGAGGTCTCCCGGATGTGGGCCAGGAACTGGTTGCCGAGCCCTTCTCCCCGGTGCGCGCCGCGAACCAGCCCCGCGATGTCCACCACCCGGATGGTGGCGGGGACCACGCGTTGCGCCCCCACCACCCGAGCGATGGCCTCCAGACGTGAATCCGGGACCGCCACCACCCCCACGTTCGGCTCCAGGGTGGTGAAGGGATAGGGCGCGATGGCCACCGACGCGCGGGTGAGCGCGCGGTAGAGGGTGGACTTCCCCGCGTTGGGAAGCCCTACGATTCCGACCGCGAGGCCCATTCCGGTTGCAGAGCCCGCCTCACGATCCGGCGCCGGGGGCGAGGCGGAGCCTCTGGGGAGACGGTCTTGCGGCCGCGCCGGGCCGGCTCCGGGTAGCGGATGGGTCGGGGGGGGAGCAAGGGGGGAAGGAGGGGAGCCTCCTCGCTCCCCCGCTCCAGGAATTCCCGGATCCGCCGCTCCAGCTTGACGCGGTCCATGAGCACGTACCGGCCGCACGTCCGGCAGGTCATGCCCACGTCCGCGCCCACCCGCTCGATCACCCAGACGTCCCCGCCGCAGGGGTGCTTTTTCCGGGTGCGGATCACATCTCCCACGTACAGCTTCACGACCCCCGACATGGGCAACCCCCTATCGGGCGTGGATCAGATCGTCCACGGGCGCGAAGTTGTCGGAAAGCACGGGCACGTCCTGGACGGGGACGGGCCGGGTGTAAAGGTCCCGCACCACCGCCTCGAACCCCGGGATCCGGATCCGGCTCCGCATCCGCCCGTACCGCGCGCGGACCGCCGCGGGCGGTTCCGGGGGCTCCTGGGTGGACACCACGATGATGTTCCGCATGGCCTCCTCCCCTCCCCATGGACCGAACTCCACCGGAAAAACGTACACCGCGGGGAAAACTTCCCGGAGAGTCCGGTACACGGACCGGAACAGACGGCTGTCGGGACCCGCCAGGGCCCCGATGACGTTCATCACGAACACCCCGCGGGGCGTGAGGACCCCCCGGACCTCCTGGAAGAACTCCCGGGTGGCGAGGTGGAAGGGGAGGGTGTCGCGCAGGTAGGCGTCCAGGAGCACCTGGTCGTAGCGGGCGGAGGTGCGGCGGACGAACTGGCGCCCGTCCTCCGCGAAGGCCCGCAGACGGCCGCCCACCGGGACGTGGAAGTAGCGGCGGGCCACCTCGATCACGTGCGGATCGATGTCCACCATGTCCATGCGGACTCCGGGGTAGTCCCGGAGGTACTGCTTGGGGAGAGTACCGCCCCCCACGCCGATGAGGAGCACCTGCCTGGGCTCGGGCACGAACAGCATGCCCGCGTGCATGTAGTCCGCGTATCGGAACACGGTGCGACGGGGCTCCTGGAGGTCCATGGCGCTCTGCCAGTAGTTGTCCAGCTTAAGATAGCGCACCCCGCCCTCGTCGCTCACGGTGATGCGGTGGTAGACGGTGTCCCGAGCGTACACGAGCCCGGGCGGATCCCCGGACGCCGCGCGGGGAACGAGAAGGGCCGCGGCCAGCAGCGCGGTCGTGGCGACCACCGCGGCGGCCATCCGACGGGCCACCGCAAACCCTAGGATCGCCATGCCCATCTCCACGAGTCCCAGGACCAGGATGATCTCCCGGACCCCGAGGATGGAGAGAAGCCAGAAGGCCGCGGCGAGGCAGCCCACGATGCTCCCCAGGGTGGAGAGGGCATACAGCCGTCCCGCGGTGTTCCCCACGGTCTGGACCGTGCGGGCCGCGAGCCGCACCGCGAAGGGCGAGACGGTGCCCATCACCAGGCTCGCGGGGAAGAACAGGAAGGTGGCCGCGAGGAGAGGGCCCGTGCGGGGTCCCACGTCCGCCTGAGCGATCCGGTCGAGCAGCCACGGGCTCACCGCGGGGATCGGCACCACCAGCAGCCCTGCCAGGAACACCAGGCCGCAGAACACGCCGTGGTGGGGGTAACGATCCGCCACGTGCCCGCCCACCCAGTACCCCACGCTCAGGGCCGTCAGGAACACCCCGATGAGGCTTCCCCACACGAAGATGGAGTTGCCGAAGGTGGGCGCGAGCACGCGGCTCGCCACGATCTCCAGGGCCAGCAGGACCCCGCCGCTTGTGAACACGATGAGTTCGAGAATGGTTTCACCCCCTAGTCTTCGTGCCGCTGTCGCAGGCGTGGGGAGAGCCGCAGCAGGAGCTGCACCCGCTCCACCTCGTTCAGCCACTCCTGTGTCACGTTTCGGAGAAGATCCTCCCCCGGGGGTCGGATTCCCACGGGACAGGCGGGCCCCAGGCGTTCCACGGCCATCTGGCGGTACAGGGACAGGGTGCGTTCGCCGTACCGGGCCACCTCCGCGAAGTCCTCGCTCAAAAACACCACCACGGGGATGCGGTAGCCGAGGTTGATGGCGAGCTCCTCCCGCACGTCCGGGTGCTCATCCCGCTCCAGGAACCGGAGCTCGATGCGGGGGGTGACCTCCGCGAACCGCTGGAGGATGGGGCACTGGTTCACGCAATCCCCGCACCAGGTTCCCGCCAGCACCAGCAGCTTCATCTCCCGCTGGAAGCCCGCCAGCAGCGCCTGCTGTTCCTCCGTGAGCGTCACCGCCTCGTAGACCCGTCGCCACCGCTCCCGGTGGACCTCGGTCCCGTAGCGGTCCAGGAACGCGTGATACGGAAGCGCCTGGTGGAACTTTTCCCGCCAGTCCACACGGGCCCGCACGGTCTCACCTCCGCAAGGAAGGCATGCGCACGGGGGCCTCCCGGGGAGAGGGAAGGGGCCGTAGCCGCAGGGCCAGCAACCCCGTGAGGGCCATCACCGCGGCCGCGGACCCGAACGCCGGGCCCTCCCCGAAGGCTCCCAGCACCCCGTTGCCCCAGATGGGCCCCAGCATGCGCCCCAGGCTCTCCATGGTGCTCGCCACCCCCTGCACCACTCCCTGCTCTCCCGGACGGGCGGATCGGCTCAAGAGCGCCACCAGGGCAGGGTTGGCGACACCGGCACCGAGGGCCGCGGGGAGGGTGCTCAGCACGAAGAGGGTCGCAGTACGGCTCGCCGCGGCGGCCCCGAGCCCCAGTCCCGCCATCACGAGCCCCATCGCCAGGGCCCGGCTTTCCCCCACCCGCCGCACCACGGGCCCCACCATCCCCACCTGGACCAGAGCCCCCAGCAGGCCCCAGAAGGCCAACAGGACACCGGTCTGTCCCGGTCCGAAGCCGAACCGGTGGCTCACGAAGAGGGCGAAGGTGGTCTGGTACACCGCGGCCGTGGCCCAGTACAGGAAGTCCACGCCCAACAGCGGTCCAAGGTGCGGGTGCCGGAGGAGGCGGGGGAGTTCCGGCCAGATCGGGCCGCGGGAGGCGGAGACCCGATGCACGGTCTCCGGGAGCCAGAACCAGGCCAGGGCCACGGCTCCCAGGGTAATGCCCGCCGCGACCCATGCGGGGGCCGCGTAACTGAGGTGCGCGAGGACGCCCCCCAGGGCCGGACCGACGATGAATCCCAGGCCGAAGGCGGCCCCGATGAGGCCGAAGGCCCGAGCCCGGTCCTCCTCCGACGTCACGTCCGCGATGTAGGCACGGGCCGTGGAGATGTTCCCGCCCGAGAGGCCATCGATGATCCGGGCCAAGAACAGCATGCCCACGGATCGGGCCAACGCCAGGAGCACGAAGCTCAGGGCGGTGCCCAGGAGGCTGAGCAGGAGAACGGGGCGCCGGCCCCATCGATCCGACCACGCGCCCAGCACGGGAGCCGCCAGGAGCTGCGCGGCGGAGTACGAGGCGAACAGCAGCCCGATCCCGAAGGGCGAGGCGCCCAGCGCCCGGGCATAGAAGGGGAGCAGCGGGATCACGATCCCGAATCCGATCAGGTTCGTGAGGATGGTGAGGAAGATGACCACCAGCGGACGACTCACTGCACCATTATGCCACGGGAGAAACGGCTCCGGCGCCGGGCATACGCTGCACGGCCACGCCCACCCGTCGGGGAGGATCGTCCCACCCCCTGGGGCTGCGGGAAACGGCAGGGGATCCGGCGTGGAGAGACGAACATGCATGCAAAGACCCCTTGGAGGGGGTTATGGTGCCCAGGGTACGAAGGGTTCTGCTCCCCACGGACTTCTCAGAAGCCACGGAATCCGCGGCACAGTGGGCTACGTGGATTGCAGGGCAGTTCCGGGCCGAGCTGATTCTCCTCCACGTCCTGGAGGAGGACGGGTGGATGCTCAGGGCCCTCTCCGACACGGAGCGAACGCAGGGGGAAGATCCCCTTCAGGCTCGAGGGCGCTTCATCCGGACAGAGCTGGAACGCTGGCGGGAACGCTTCGGGGCCCATCGGGCCGAGCTCCGTCCGGGCCTTCCTCACGAGGTGATCCCGGAGGTCTCCCGGGCGCTCGGGGTGGATCTGGTGTGCATGGGGACCCATGGGCGAAGCGGGATCCACCGCGTCTTCTTCGGAAGCGTCGCGGAACAGGTGGTGCGTACAAGCCCCGTCCCCGTGCTCACCGTGCGGCCCCAAACCCCTCCGCACCTACGGCGCATCCTGGTGGCCACGGACTTCTCGCCCCCGGCCCAGGGAGCCCTGGCATGGGCCCGCCTGTTGAGCCGCACCACCGGGGCAGAGGTGGTCCTCCTGCACGTGGTGGAACTCACCCCGGAGGTTCTCGCCGCGATCCCCGAGGAGATCCTGGCTCCCGCGGTGGGCGGACGGATCCGGGAATACCTCCTGGGTCAGGCTCATCAGCGGCTAGAGGCGGTGGCGCGCCCTGAGGAAGGAGTGGCGGTCCGCATGGGCGGGGTCGGACATCACATCGTGGAGGCCGTCCAGGAGTTGCACGCAGACCTGGTGTGCATGGGGACCCACGGGCGCACGGGGCTCGCCCACCTCGTACTCGGCAGCGTGGCGGAACAGGTGGTGCGGCGAAGCCCGGTGCCCGTCCTCACCGTGCGCGAGGCATCGGAACCGTGAAGCGGACTACCCCCAGACCTCCCGGGCCACCTCCACCACCCGCTGCAGCTTGGCCCACTGGTCCTCCTCCGTGAGAAGGTTTCCTTCCATGACGGAGGCGAACCCGCACTGGGGACTGAGGGCGAGACGTTCTAGGGGCACGTAGCGGCTGGCTTCCTCGATGCGGCGCAGGAGAACCTCCTTGGACTCCAGCTGCGGCCGCTTGGTGCTCACCAGGCCCAGCACCACGGTCTTGTCCGGTGGGACGAACCGCAGGGGTTCGAAGGTACCGGAGCGCTCGTCGTCGTACTCCAGGAGGAACCGGTCCACCTGGAGCTCGTTGAAGACCTTCTCCGCGATGGGGTCATATCCGCCCTCCGCGAACCACTGGCTGCGGTTGTTGCCCCGGCACAGGTGGAAGGCGAGGACCACGCCCGGCCGTCGGGCGCCTTCCAGGCACGCGTTGTCCGCGTGGATGGCCTCGTCCAGGGCGGCCTCCGGCTCCATCCCCATCTCCGCCCGCACGTGCTCCCTCCACTGCGGGTCGATGTACACGCTGTAGCGGGGCGCGTCCAGCTGGATGTACGTCACCCCTTCCGCGATCAGGGCCCGGATCTCGTCTCGGATGATGGGGACGATGTCCCACAGCAGCTCCGAGTGGTTCCGGTAGATCCGGTCCGTTACCCCGCGCTTGAAGGCGAGGGCGGGGAACTGGTTGGCGCTGGGGAGGGTGATCTTGAAGGGTCCCGGGCTGTGCTTCCGGAGGAAGGCCACCTCGTGCGCCGTGAGCCGACGGAGCGGCCGCAACCGGGCCGTGACCACCCCCCTTACCCGGGCGGGCGGCGGCGTGGTTCCCTCCCCCTTCCACGTGCGGGAAGGCCGCGAGGAGGGAGTGCCCTGTGTGCTGTCCGGACGAGGCCCGTCCTCGAGAGCTTCAAACCCCTCCACCGCCTCCAGGAGATCGCTCATGAAGTGGCGGCGGCGCAGCTCCCCGTCCGTGTAGATGTCCACCCCGATCTCCTGTTGCTTTCGGAGCAGCCGCAGGATGTGTCGGTCCTCGATCTCCCGGAGCTCCTCCTGTGGGGCCCCCCGGGCCCGGGCCTCCAACAATTCCTGCGGGCGCAGGAGACTCCCCACCTGATCCGCCCGAACCTGCCCGACCATCTTCCCCCTCCGCGTCGCGGGTATCGTCTGCCATTGTAGCAACCCCGGAGGAGCGCCTACGCCACCACCCGCTCCCGTCGCGTGATCACGATCTCCCCGGCCCGGGCATCCACCACGGCCACGTCGCCCTCCCGCAGTTCCCCCGCCAGCACCTTCCGGGAGAGGGGGTTTTCCACCAGGCGCTGGATGAGCCGGCGCAGCGGCCGGGCCCCGAAGTCCGGGTTGTAGCCTTCCCGGGCGAGATACGCCTTCGCCTGGGGGGTGACCTCGATGGCGATCCTGAGGTCCTGCAGGCGCTGCTGGAGGGAGCGGATCTGCAGCTCCACGATCTGCTCCAGGTGTGCGCGGCTGAGCGGCCGGAACACGATCACCTCGTCGATGCGGTTCAGGAACTCCGGACGGAAGGTGCGGCGCAGCTCCGCTTGCACCTGGACCTTCGCCAGCTCAAAGGAAGGGGTGTCTTCCGGGTCCAGGTCCCGCAGGTAGGGGGAGCCTACGTTGCTGGTGAGGATCAGCACGGTGTTCTTGAAGTCCACGGTGCGGCCCTGGCCGTCCGTGAGCCGGCCGTCCTCCATCACCTGGAGGAGGATGTTCAGGACGTCCGGATGGGCCTTCTCCACCTCATCGAAGAGGACCACCCGGTACGGGCGCCGGCGCACCGCCTCCGTGAGCTGTCCGCCTTCCTCGTAGCCCACGTATCCGGGGGGCGCTCCGACGAGCCGCGAGACGGTGTGCTTCTCCTGGTACTCGGACATGTCGATCCGCACCATGGCCTCCTCGGAGTCGAACAGGACCTCCGCGAGGGCCCGGGCGAGCTCGGTCTTCCCGACCCCCGTGGGCCCCAGGAACAGGAAGGAGCCGATGGGCCGGCGGGGGTCCTTGAGGCCGGCCCGGGCCCGGCGGATGGCATCCGCCACCGCCTGAACCGCCTCCTCCTGGTCCACCACCCGCTGGTGCAGCCGCTCCTCCAGCTTCAGGAGCTTCTCCTTCTCCGTCTCCAGCAGGCGCGTGACCGGGATGCCCGTCCACTGGCTCACCACCTCCGCGATGTCCTCTGCGTCCACCTCCTCCTTCAGCAGCCGCTGCGGGCCCAGCTGCCGCAGCTCCTCCTCCGCGGCCGCCAGCTGCTTGGTGAGCTCGGGGAGTACCCCGTAGCGCAGCCGCGCGGCCCGC
Source organism: Armatimonadota bacterium (assembly GCA_031460175.1). Lineage (NCBI taxonomy): Bacteria > Bacillati > Candidatus Sysuimicrobiota > Candidatus Sysuimicrobiia > Candidatus Sysuimicrobiales > Candidatus Sysuimicrobiaceae > Candidatus Sysuimicrobium > Candidatus Sysuimicrobium tengchongense. Next base: position 227,722 of record JAVKGW010000001.1, read on the forward strand.
TCTAGGTCCGCCACCCGTTCTGCCTGCTCCAGTTCCACCTTCGTGCGGTCCATCTCCGCCTTGATGTGCCGGATCCTCTGCACGATCCGCTTCTCGCGTTCCCACCGCTCCCGGAGCAGCTGGCTCTGCTCGCGCAGGCGCGCGAGCTCCTGCTCCAGCTTCTGCAGGCGCTCCTGCGCCTCCGGATCCGTCTCCCGGCGCAGGGCCTCCCGCTCGATCTCCAGCTGCATAATCCGGCGGTCGATCTCATCGAGCTCCGCGGGCTTGCTGTCGATCTCCATGCGCAGCCGGGCCGCGGCCTCGTCGATGAGGTCCACGGCCTTGTCCGGCAGGAACCGGCCCGTGATGTACCGGGTCGAGAGCTGGGCGGCCGCGATCACCGCGGCGTCCGTAATCCGGACGCCGTGGTGGACCTCGTACTTCTCCTTAAGCCCCCGCAGGATGCTGATGGTCTCCTCCAAAGTGGGTTCGTCCACGTACACGGGCTGGAACCGGCGCTCCAGGGCCGGGTCCTTCTCGATGTGCTTGCGGTACTCGTCCAGGGTGGTGGCCCCGATGCAGTGGAGTTCCCCCCGGGCCAGCATGGGCTTGAGGAGGTTACTGGCGTCCATGGCGGCCCCCTCCGCAGCGCCCGCGCCCACCACCGTGTGGATCTCATCGATGAAGAGAATGATCTCGCCGTGGCTGTCCGCGATCTCCTTGAGGACCGCCTTCAGCCGCTCCTCGAACTCCCCCCGGTACTTGGTGCCCGCGAGCAGCGCTCCCATGTCCAGCTGGAAGATGCGCCTGTTCTTGAGCTGCTCAGGGACGTCTCCCCGCACGATCCGCTGGGCCAATCCTTCCACGATGGCGGTCTTGCCCACCCCAGGCTCACCGATGAGCACGGGGTTGTTCTTCGTGCGGCGGCTCAGGACGTGGATCACCCGGCGGATCTCCTCGTCCCGGCCGATCACGGGGTCGAGCTTGCCCTGTCGCGCGAGCTCCGTGAGGTCCCGGCCGTAGCGCTCCAGCACCTGGTACTTGGTCTCCGGCCGCGCATCCGTCACCCGCTGGCGTCCCCGGACCTCGGCCAGGGCGCGGAGCAGGGCCTCCTTCGTGATGCCGTTCTGCTGGAGGATGCGGCCGGCCCCGGTCTCCACGGCCTCGCTCATGGCCAGGAGGAAGTGCTCGGTGCTGGTGTACTCGTCCTGCATCCGCTGGGCCTCGCGCTCCGCCCCGTCCCACACCCGCCGCAGGCCCGGGCCCACGTACAGCTCCGCGGGCCCCTGAACCCGGGGCAGGGTGCGGAGGGCCCGGTCCACCTGCTCCCGGATGCGGCTCAGGTTTGCTCCGGCCCGCTGCAGGACCTGGGGGACTACCCCATCCGCCTGCTCCAGCAGCGCGAGGAGGAGGTGTTCCGTCTCCACGTAGGGGTGGCCCGCTTCCCGCGCGAGCTCCTGGGCCCGTGCCAGGGCCTCCTGCGACTTCTCCGTGAGTTTGTCCCACCGCATGGTCTCCTCCTACCTCAGCCCCATGGCCGCCCGCGGGTTTTCCTGGCGCAGCCGGCCCAGCTGTTCCACGAGGCGCCGTTCCTCGGGCGAGAGCCGCTGGGGCAGCACTACTTTCACCCGCACCAGCAGGTCTCCCCTTCCGGACCCCATCAGCCGGGGCATTCCCTGTCCCCGCAGGCGGAAGACCTGGCCGTTCTGGGTCTCCGGCGGGATCCGCATCCTCACCTTCCCGGACAGCGTCGGGACCTCGATCTCCGCGCCCAGCAGGGCTTCCACGAGGGAGATCGGGATCTCACACACCAGATCGTCCCCCTCGCGGGTGAAGAAGGGGTGCGGCCGTACCCGCACCTCCACGTAGAGGTCTGCGCCGTCTGCGGCCCCCCGCACCCGCACTTTCTGGCCGTCCCGGATGCCGGGCGGGATCTGCACCCGGATCCGGCGGGAACGCCCGTTCAGGCTGAGGCTCAGCTCCCGCTCCGTGCCGTGGAAGGCCTCCTCCAGGGAGATCTCCACGGAGGTGGTGAGGTCCTCCCGGGGAACGGTGCGGGCACCGCGGAAGGGGGAGCGGCGGCCCGGCCGGGTGAAGGGATCGAAGATCCCCAGATCGCCGAAGAACCGGCGGAAGAACTCCGAGAACCCGAAGTCCTCGAACCGGCCGAACACCTCCCCGGGCTCGCCGAAGATCACGGTCCACTCCCCGGGGCCTTCGGCCTGGGGACCCGCGAACTGGTCCCAGGGCACCCCGCGCTCCCGGAGCTCCAGCAACTGGTCGTAGCGCCTGCGCTTCTCGGGGTCGCTCAGGACCTGGTAGGCCTCGTTGATCTCCTTGAACTTCTCCGCGGCCTGGGGGTCCTTGTTCACGTCCGGGTGGTACTGGCGGGCCAAGCGGCGAAACGCTTCGTTGATCTGCTTGCCGTCCGCGTTGCGGGGCACCCCCAGGATCCGGTAGTAGTCCTTGAACTCCATCTCCTACTGGGCCACGCGGACCCGCGCGGGCCGCAGCACCTCCTCGCCCACCAGGTATCCTTGCTGAACCACGTCCACCACCGTGCCCGGCTCCACCCCGGCCTCCTCCGCGGGCACCTGATCCACGGCCTCGTGACGGGCAGGGTCGAACCGGGCGCCCGCGGCCTCCATGGGCCGCACCCCCAGGAGGCTCAGCTGTTCCAGGACGGAGCGGTGCGTCATGCGGAGGCCCTCGAGGATGCCCTCCACCGCCTGGTTGTCCTGGGCCTGCTCTCCGTACTGGATGGCCCGCTCCAGGTTGTCGAGCACCCCCAGCACCAGGTGCAGCATGGCCCGTCGGACGCGGGCCACGGCCTCCTCCTGCCGCCGGGCCGCCAGCTTCTTGTAGTTCTCCAGGTCCGCGGCCGCGTGCAGGAACTGCTGCCAGTTGCGCTCCGCCTCCTGGCGGTAGCGCTCCACCTCCTCCCGCAGGCGCGCCACCTCCTCGGGGCGCACCTCCGCCGGCTCCGCGGGCTCCGGGAGGTCTCCCCCGTCGGAGGCCGGGGCTTCCGCGAAGTCCTCCCGGGGCTCGCTTTGCCCGTTCAGACGATCCTCCCGCTCCGACATCTCCCCGATCACCGCCCTACTGGTCGCTGGGCTTGTACTCCGCGTCGATCACGTCGTCCGGCCCCCGTCGCTCCCCACCTCCTCCGCCCGAGGGGGTGCCGCTCGCGGCGGCGCGGTACAGCCGCTCGGAGATGCGGAAGATCATCTGCTGCAGCTCTTCCGTGAGCTGCTTGACCTTTGCCACGTCCCGGGCCTGGACCGCGTGTCGCAGCTCCTTCGCCTTCTCCTCCAGGGGTTTGCGGTCGCTCTCCGGAGCCGCGCTCAGCTGGTCCCGCAGGAGCCGCTCCGCCTGATAGGCCATGCTGTCCCCGCGGTTCAGGATCTCCGCCTCCTCCCGCTTGCGGCGGTCCTCCTCCGCGTGCTGCTCCGCCTCCCGGACCATGCGCTCGATCTCCTCCCGGGTGAGGGTGCTGGTGCCCGTGATCCGGATGGACTGCTCCCGGCCCGTGGCCAGGTCCTTCGCGGAGACGGCGAGGATGCCGTTCGCGTCGATGTCGAAGGTGACCTCGATCTTGGGCACCCCGCGCGGAGCGGGCGGGATCCCGTCCAGGATGAACCGGCCCAGGGTCCGGTTGTCCCGGGCCATGGGCCGCTCTCCCTGCAGCACGTGGATCTCCACCTGCGTCTGCCCGTCCTCCGCGGTGGTGAAGATCTCGCTCTTGCGGGTGGGGATGGTGGTGTTGCGGGGGATGAGGACGGTCATGACCCCGCCCAGGGTCTCGATGCCCAACGACAGCGGGGTCACGTCCAGCAGAACCACCTCCCGCACCTGACCCGCCAGCACGCCTGCCTGGATGGCGGCGCCCACCGCCACCACCTCGTCCGGGTGGACCTCCTTGCTGGGTTCCTTCCCGGTGAGCCGCCGCACCAGCTCCTGGATCATGGGCATGCGGGTGCTGCCGCCCACCAGGATGACCTCGTGGAGGTCCCGCTCGCTGAGCTTGGCGTCACCCATGGCCTGGCGATAGGGCGGGATGCACCGTTCCACCAGGTCCGCGGTGAGCTCCTCGAACTTGGCCCGGGTGAGGACCATGTCCAGGTGCTTGGGACCCGTGGCATCCGCGGTGATGAAGGGGAGGTTGATGGTGGTCTGGACCATGGCGCTGAGCTCGATCTTCGCCCGCTCCGCGGCCTCCCGGAGGCGTTGCAGCGCCTGCCGGTCCTGCCGGAGGTCAATGCCGTGCTCCTTGCGGAACTCCTCCGCAAGCCAGTTCACGATCCGCTCGTCCCAGTCGTCCCCGCCCAGGTGCGTGTCGCCGGCCGTGGCCCGGACCTGGAACACGCCTTCCCCGATCTCCAGGATGGAGACGTCGAAGGTGCCCCCTCCGAGGTCCCACACCAGCACCGTCTCCGATCCCTTCTTGTCGAGGCCATAGGCCAGGCAGGCCGCGGTGGGCTCGTTGATGATGCGCAGGACCTTCAGGCCTGCGATCTCCCCCGCGTTCTTGGTGGCGGTGCGCTGGGCATCGTTGAAGTACGCGGGGACCGTGATCACCGCCCCGTCGATCTTCTCCCCCAGGTACGCCTCCGCGTCCTCCTTGAGCTTCTGGAGGATCATGGCGGAGATCTCCTCCGGGGTGAAGGTGCGGTCCACGGCGGGTACGTACACACAGGCCATCCCGTGCTGTCCCTCCACCACCTTGTAGGGCACCATCTTCCGCTCCGTCTCCACCTCGCTGTACCGGCGGCCCATGAACCGCTTGATGGAGTAGATGGTGTTCTCGGGGTTCAGGATGGCCTGGCGCTTGGCCATCTGGCCCACCAGGCGTTCGCCCGTCTTCGTGAAGGCCACCACGGACGGCGTGAGGCGGCTGCCCTCGCGGTTGGGGATCACCACGGGTTCCCCGCCGATGATGGCGGCGATGACAGAGTTCGTGGTGCCGAGATCAATCCCCACCACCTTGCCCATACGGCCTCCCTCCTCGCACCGCTCACCGAACTTCCACCTTCACCTTCCGGGCCTGTGCGGCCTCGGCCTTGGGAACGCGGACCTCCAGCACCCCGTCCCGGTACGTGGCCTTCGCCTGGTCCGGCTTCACCTCCGTGGGAAGCGGCAGGGTCCGCTCAAACCGGCCGTAGCGCAGCTCCCGGCGGTGGTAGCTGCGGCCGCGCTCCTCCTTCTCCTCCCGGCGCTCCGCCACCAGGGTCACGGTGCGGTCGTCCACCTGCACGTCGATGCTCTTTGGATCCACCCCCGGCAGCGCCGCCCGGACCACCACGTCCGTATCCGTCTCATAGAGCTCCACCGCGGGCCGCCACACCTCCGCCTCCCGCGGGCGCTCCGGGACCTCCAGCTCCGTCCCGAAGCCCTCCACGAACTCGTCCAGCAGGCGCTCGAGGGTGCGCCGCATGGTTCGGAGCTCCCGAATCGGATCCCACCGCAGGATGCCCATGCTCAATCCCCCCTTTCCCGAATGGTTCGCTTTCCGGCGGACTGCAGGATGACCTCTGCCACGAACTCGTACCGGTCCTGGATCTCCAGAAAGAGCTTCACCCCGGCCAGGTTGAGCCCGACCTCCCGGGTCAAGTACTGGATGAGCCGGACCCGCTGGAGGTCGCGGTCGCTGAACAGGCGGATCCGGTTCCGCCGGGCGGGCCGGATCAGCCCTTTCTCCTCGTAGATCCGGAGGGTTCTCGGATGGACGCCCAGCAGTTCCGCAGCGATGCCGATGGCGTAGACCGGCGTGGTGTCCGTCTTGAACCTCCGCTGCCCCAACCGAGAACACCTCCCGATCCGGCTCCATGGTAGCTGGGTTTACCAGCCATTGTCAATAGGCTTGACAATAACATTGTCAATGTCAGGCCACCAACAGGATCACCCCCGCGGTCATCCCGCAGGCCACCAGCAGCCGTCGCCACGCTTCCTGCTCCCCCAACACCCGGGTTCCCAGCCAGGTTCCGATGAGGATGCTCACCTCCCGGGCGGGTGCGATGGCGCTCACGGGGCTACTGCGCAGGGCGGTGAGCACGAGGATGTACGAGAGGGGAACCAGCACCGCGAGCCCGAAGACCTCCAGGCGGTGAACCCGCCAGTGCCTCCTGACCTCCGGCCACCGGGTCCGGATGAGCGGGGTGAGCAGGAGCCACCGCCCGAGATGGCTCCCCCAGTCCAGGAGGACCGGAGGGATCCCAAGAGCGCTCACCGCGTGCTTGTCCCACAGGGTGTAGCCCGCGATGAAGACCCCCGTGAGGATTCCGTAGCCCAGGGCGGACCGGTCCCGGGCCGGGGATTGCCAGAAGGCCTGCACGTCCGCGAGGCTGAACAGGCTGGCGAGGATCAGCAGGGCTCCGATGAGGGCCGCGGCCCGGGGCCGCTCCCCCAAGAGGGCGATGGCCGCCAGGGTGGCCAGGAGCGGCCCCGTGCCCCGCGCCACCGGATACACCAGGGAGAGGTCTCCCGCGCGGTACCCTCGCTGCAGGGCGAGGAAGTAGCCCAGGTGCAGAGCCGCGGATCCCAGTACGAACCCCACCTCCCACCCTCCCATTCGGGGCCTCTGAAGCACCGCGGAGGCGACCGCCACGGGCAGGTACAGGAGGACGGCAAGGGCTTCGAACAACCACGTGAGGGCCACCCCACCCCCCGCGCGTTTCGCGAGCAGGTTCCAGGTGGCGTGCACCAGGGCGGCCGCCAGGAGGAGCAGTAGGGCCAGTAGGCTCATCCGGCCGTGCGCTAGACGGCTTCCCCGCGCCGGTCGCGTCCAAATCCCCAGGAGGTGCGGGCGAAATGGTAGAGGTGCTGCTGGGCCAAGCCTGCAAGGGGGCCGAACCGCTCCCGCGCCCAGGTCCGGATCTCGCGTGGGGTGCGGGCGCGTCCGCGGAAGTACAGCTCGAGGACCGCCCGCCGCACCCACACGTCCACGGGGAACGCCTCCCGGTGTCCCAGGCCGAAGAGGAGCACGCACTCCGCCACCTTCTCGCCCACCCCGGGAAGCGCCAGAAGCGCTGTCCGCGCCTCCTCGAGGGAGGCCCGGCGCAGGGCCTCGAGGTCCACGAGGCGGTCTGCCACCAGGCGGGCGGTGGCCCGGAGGTACGGGGCGCGGTACCCGAGGGCTGCGTCCCTGAGGATCCGGGGCGGGGCCTCCGCGATCCGTTCGGGAGACGGGAACGTGAACGCTTCTCCCCGGGCCGGGATCCTTTCCCCCAGCGCCCGGCACAGCCGCTCGATGCTGAGCCGGATCTTGGGGATGTTGTTGTTCTGGGAGATGAGGAAGCTGCAGAGCGCCTCCCAGGGGTGCTGGGCCAGGAGGGAGATGCCGCGGGTGAGGGGGAGGATCTGACGGAGCACGGGGTCGGAGCACAGCCGCCGCTCCGCCGCCCGCACGGGTCCGCCGCCGAACAGGTATGCCCGCACGGCTTCCGGGCCAAGCGGCTCCCCTTCCGGGTGGACCCGTAGGTGACCCGGCATGGGCTCCAGCCAAAGCACCGTGCGGCCCACCACCCCGCGCGCCCACCGCCCTGCCCAGGTCCACCGGAAGGCCTGGCCGCAGCTCAGGGTGCGCTTCAGGTGCAGCCCGGGCGCCGGGAGCTCGAAGGAGCTCACCACCCGAACCCCTCCACCACCCGCTGGGACCAGCTCTCCATCCCGGGGTAGTAGTCCCGCAGGCGCTTCACGGGGACGAACCCGCCCACCAGCCTCTGGACCTCCCGGACCCGGACGTCCCCTTCCGTCCGCACCTCGTACACCAGCCCGAAGTGGACCCGGCTCACGGGCGTGCTCTCGTCGTTGAGCACGGCCACCAGCTGGGCCTCCCAGGGGGCGGTGAACTCCAGCTCCTCCGCCAGCTCCCGCCGCAACCCGGATTCGATGGGATCGTCCGCGTCCTGCGCGTTGACGTGGCCGCCCACCCCGATGGCGTACCGGTGGTGCAGCCGTGGATCCCCACCCCGGTCCGTGCGCCGGAAGAGGAACACCTCTCTGCCGCGGCGCACCACCGCGTACGGGATGATCTGCTTCCACGAGGGGTCGTCCTCCACCTCTCCGCGGCGGCGAAAGGATCCGTACCGTCGGATCCGCGCCAGGAACTCCGGGATCCCTTGCCGTCTCAGGCCCTCGAAGCAGTCCCCCTGGAACAACCGCGCCCGGGGGACCACCAGCACCTCTTCCTCAAATCCCGTCATCCGTCCTCTCCCGTCCGCGGTTTTTCGCGGCCTCTGCCACCGCCTCCGCGGGTCCCGCGAGCCCGCCCGAGATCACCAGGGTCATGCCCTCGTCCACCATGAGAGGAACGGGGAGGGCCTCCGACTCCGGGACGATCATGAGGAACCCCGTGGTGGGATTCGACGTGCTCCCCACGAACACCTTGCGGAGGCGCTGCCCGGAAGGGAGCCGCAGCTCGCCCCTAACGAAGGCGGGGACGTACGCGCCCCGGCGCGGCCACTCCACCCGCACCACCCGGCGGAATGAGGCGGTGCGGTCGCCCAGCAGGGCCTCCGCGATCTGTGCGGCAGGATGACCAGCAACCCCGCGATCAGGATCCTTCGGAGTCTGGCCATCTGGGACCCGCCCTCCGGGGAGGATGATGCTCGTAGATGGCCTTCGCGAGCACGTGGGTCCCCACGGGCACGGTGAGAAGGAGGAAGCCCATCACCAGGAGCTCCTGGAAGCCGCCCCCGAAGAAGATCAGGGAACCCAGTAGCGCTCCCCCGGCCCCGAAGGTGGCGGCCTTGGTGGAGACCTGCTGGCGGCTGTGGGTGTCCGGAGCCCGCAGGAGCCCGAGCCCCGCGATGAGGGTAAAGGCGGCCCCGCCCACGAGGAGGACGGAGACCAGGAGTTCACGCAAGGGGACCTCCCCGCCGGATGAACTGGGCCGCGGCCACGGTTCCCACGAACCCCAAGGCCGCCAGCAGCACGGGCACGTCCGCATAGTCCCGGGTCCGCCACAGCACCCCCAGGGTCAGCACCAGGTTCATCACCACCAGGACCAGGGTATCCGAGGCCACGATGCGGTCGGGAAAAGTCGGCCCCAGCACCAGCCGCGCCACGCAGCAGCCCAGGGCTCCTACTAGGAGCGCGATGGCCAGGGTGGCCGCGGCCACGATCACTCGAACACCTCCGCCACCCAGCGCTCCAGCCGCCCGCGGATCCGCTGCACCACGGCCTGGGGATCCTCTAAATCGAAGACGTGCACCACGAGCGCGCTGCGGTCCGGGGCCACATCTACGGTCATGGTCCCCGGGGTCATGGTAATCGCGTTCGCGAGGGCCGTGATGGCCGCGGGGCTCCGCACCCGCAGGGGGAACCGGACGAACCCGGGCCGGTTCCGACGCCTGGGGTTGAGGATGAGGGCGGCCATGGCGAGGTTCGCGGCCATCACCTCGTACGCGAACACCGCCGCGAGGCAGACCAACCCCACAAGCCTCCTCACCGGGATCCCCCCAGCACCGCGTCGAGGTAGGAGCCCCGATCCAGCAGCTGCCCCGCCGCAGACCAGGTGAGTTCCCACAGCCACCGGCCGCCCAATCCCCAGACCACCGTGAGCGCCGCCATGGCCGCCACGGGAAGGAGCAGCTCCGGTGCCGCCCGCCTGCGTCGGGGCGCGGGGCCCCAGAAGGCCTGCGTGAAGATCTTCACCATGGACGCCAGGGTCAGCAGGCTCACCAGGACACTCGTCCCCAGGGCGAGGGGGATCCAGAGGCCCGGCCTCTCCGCATACGCGTCCGCGCCCGCCACGAGCAATGCCACCTTCCCCCAGAACCCCGAGAGGGGCGGGATCCCCGCCAGGGAGAGGGCGGGAATGAAAAACAGAACCCCCAGGGCGGGCTGGGCCGAGCCGAGGCCCGAGAGCAGGGAGAGACGTCCGGTGCCCCAGGTCCGCTCCACGGTACCGCTCGCCAGCAGCAGCGCCGTCTTCACGCCGATGTGGTGGAGCACGTAGAAAAGGCCCGCGGCGAGCCCTTCCCGGGTCCCCAGGGCCAGTCCCAGGATCATGTACCCGATCTGGCTGATGATGTGGAAGGAGAGGATGCGGCGGATCTCCTCCTGGGCCAGAGCTCCGAGGACCCCGAACACCATGGTGCCGCTCGCCACGAAAAGCCACAGGGGATCGGGCCTTCCCAAGGGCGCGAGGGTGGTGAAGAGCCGGTACAGGGCGTACACCCCCACCTTGGTGAGCATGCCCCCGAAGTACGCGGCCACGGACCCCGGGGGGATCGCGTAGGCATGGGGGAGCCAGAAGTACAGGGGGAAGATGGCGGCCTTGAGGCCGAAGGCGGTGGCGAGCAGCACCACCCCACCCCGCACGAGGGCAGAGGGTGCACTGGGGAGCCGGCGGGCCAGGTCCGCCATGTTCACGGTCCCCGTGGCCGCATAGAGCAACCCCACCGCCACCAGAAAGAGGGTGGAGGCCACGAGGTTGAGGGCCACGTATGTGAAGGCCTCCCGGGCCTGCTCCCGGGAGGTGCCCAGGGTCAGGAGGAAGTACGAGGCGATGAGGAGGATCTCGAAGAACACGTACAGGTTGAAGAGATCTCCCGTGAGGAAAGCACCGTTCATCCCGCCCAGCAGGAGGTGCCACCCCGCGTGCCAGTACCGGTGGTACCGGGAAGCGGCCTCCCGCATCCCGAACCACAGGGTCACCGTGGCCACGTAACTGCTGATCCCGCACATGAGGGCACCCAGGCCGTCCACCGCGAAGGTGATGCCGTACGGCGCCGGCCACCCGCCCGCCCGCAGGACCACCACGTTCCCCCCCCGCACCGCCCACACCAGCCAGGCCGCGGCCCCCAGCGTGCCCAGGGCCCCGGTGAGGCTGATCCAGCGCCGCGCCCGTTCGGACTCCACGGCCGCGCACGCCGCCCCGGTAGAAAGCGGGAGGATCACGGGCACGATGGCCAAGTTCACGGTTCCTCCTCCTCGTAGGCGTGCATGCGGTACCCCAGGGCCAGCAGGAACGCCAGCACCCCGAACCCGATCACGATGGCGGTGAGGATGAGGGCCTGCGGGAGGGGATCCGCAAGGGGCGGGGGATTGCCCAGGATGGGGGCGCTGTTGCCTCCCACCCCGCCCGCCAGGAGGATCATGAGGTTGGCCCCGTGGCTGATGAGGGCGATCCCGATGATCTGCCGGACGATGGAGCGGCCGAGCAGCAGCCACGTGCCCGCGCCGAAGAGGGAACCCACGAACAGCGGCAGCAGGACCGTCATCTCGGCCGCACCAGAACCAGGGTACGGGCCGCGCTGAGCGAAGCCCCCACCACCAGCACGTACACCCCGAAGTCGAACAGGAGCGACGTGGTGGTCTTGACGGGCCCGAGGAGGATCGGGCTGTGGGTGAGGAACGAGCGGCCCAGGGCGACTCCGAGAAACCCGGTGCCGTACGCGATCCCCAGGCCCACGGCAAGCGGCCGCAGCCAATCCTGCGGGATCGCATCGAACCCGAAGGCCACGGCCCAAATCAACAGGGCCATGGCGGTCATGAGCCCCGCCACGAACCCGCCTCCCGGGCCGTAGTGGCCCGTCGCCAGCAGGACCAGGGCGTACGCGGCCACCGTGGGGGAAGCGACCCGCACCGCGGTCTCGAGGATCAAGGACCGTACGGGGGCCACCAGGTGGTGGGCGACCCGGGTGCCTGGCCGACTCGCGAGGGCAAGGACCCCCAAAGCCGCGATCCCCAGCACCGTGATCTCCCCCAGGGTATCCAGGCCCCGGAAGTCCACCACGATGAGGTTCACGAGGTTGCGGCCGCCCGCTTCCGGCGCCCTCTGCACGAAGTACGAGAAGAGGTGGCGGGTAGGCGGGCCCGGAAGGATCAGAGCCGCGAGCGCCGCGGCCAGCGCGCCCACCCCGAGAGCGATGAGGAGATCCAGGGCCCAAGCGGGATGCCGGTCGGGCTCCTCGGGATGGCGCAGATGCAGGACCACGGCCAAAAACAGCACCAAGGTCACCGTCTCCACCAGGATCTGGGTCAGCGCCAGGTCCGGCGCCCGCAGGCCGATGTACAGGAGGGCCACGGTGTAGCCCACGGCGCCTACCGCCACCACCTGGGCCACGAGGCTCCTCGCCAGGACCGTGAAGCCCACCGCCCCAAGCCCCAGCAGGAGTACCACCCCTTCATAAGGCGCCATCCGGACCGGAACCGAGGGGAGGCGGCCCTGGGAGAGGATCACGGCCCCCACGCCCGCCACGGGGACCAGGAGGCTTACCCCCAGGTAGTCCCGGAGCCGGCCCGTGACCGTGAGGCGGGTGAGGGACCCGGCAAAGCCCAGCACCCCTCCGTACACCCGATCGAAGACCACCTCCCCGCCGGGAAGCGCCGGAGGGACGGAAAAGCCCGCCACCCCCCGGGCCAGCACCGCGCCCAGCAGGGCGCTTCCCACGGGGATGGCAACTTTGCCCAGGACCGGCGCAGAAGAGAGGTTGACCCCGGGCTGCAGGAACCGCAGGGCTTGCTCGAAGACCACCGGGTGCAGGCCGAGCACGGGGCCCACCAGGGCCAGCGCCAGAGCCGGGAAGAGGAACCCCGGAGCCTCGTGGCCGCCCCGCCTCCGACCGGATCCCCGAAACACCCCGAGAAACCGGATTCCGTAGCCCGCGGTGAGCACCCCGCCTGCAAGCACCGCCTCGTGGGCCCACCCGTGCAGGGCCTTCTCCACCGTTCCCTTCGCCACAAACCCCGCAAACCCGGGAATCCCCAGCATGGAGAGGACCGCGGCCACCGCCGCGGCGGCGGTGAGGGGCATGGTCCGCCCCAGGCCATGCAGTTCCGAGAGGCGTCGCGTCCCCGCCTCGTGCTCGACGGCGCCCGCCACGAGGAAGAGGGTCCCCTTATACCCCGCGTGCGCCAGGAGGTAGGCCATGCCCGCAAGCACCCCCTCGGGGCCGGTCCCCACGAGGGCGGTGGCGAGGCCCAGAGAGGCCACGGTTCCGTAGGCCAGGAGGGCCTTGAGATCGTCCTGGAAGAGGGCCAAAAGGCTCCCGAAGAGGTAGGTGGCGATCCCCACGGGCCCAAGCCACGCCTCCCAGACCCCCGTGCCGCCCAGTACCGGAGACAGGCGCATGAGCAGGAATACCCCTGCTTTCACCATGGTGGCGGAGTGGAGGTAGGCGCTCACGGGCGTGGGGGCCACCATGGCGCCCACAAGCCAGAAGTGGAAGGGAACCTGGGCGGATTTGGTAAAGGCCCCGCCGAACACCAGGGCGAGCATCCAGGGATAGAGGGGGCTTGTGCGGATACGGTCCGCCCGCCGCTCGAGCTCCGGGAGCTGCAGACTCCCTCCCGCGGTCGCGAGGAGCACGATCCCGCCCAAAAGGGCAAGGCCACCCACCACCGTCACCAGCAGGGCCCGGAGGGCCGCCTGCCGGGCCCTTGGGTCCTCGTGGTGGAACCCGATGAGGAGGAAACTCGCCAGGGAGGTGAGCTCCCAGAAGACGTACAGGACCACGAGATCGTCCGCCAGGACCACGCCCAGCATGGCCCCCATGAAGAGGAGGAGAAAGCAAAAGAAGGCAGGCGTGCGCGGCTCGTGCGCCATGTACGCCATGGCGTACAGGACGATGAGCAGGCCCACCCCCGCCACGAGCAAGGCGAAGAGGAGGCCCAGCCCGTCCGCCCGCAGGGCATATCGCACGCCGATCCCCGGGAACCATGCCAGGGAGATCCGGACCGCACCGCCTTCCGCCACCGGAGGCACGAGGGTGCCCAGGAAGGCCACGGTCATGGCGGAGACCAGCAGGCTCACCCAGCCTGCGCCCTTCCGGGTCGCGGCGGAAGCCACCAGACCCCCCAGGATGGGGATCAGCGGAATCCAAGCCAGCACGCTCTCCATACGGGAATCCGGGACAACCACCCGTTCGAAACCGCTCCCAGGCTACCCGAGAGACCTCCGGGCGTCAAACCGCATGCCAAGATAGAGCTGTGAGCGGGCCCTTCGTGGATCTGGGACTGCTCCTGGGAGCGGCGGTGGCCGGAGGACTCGCCGCGCACCTCCTGCACGCCCCGCCCGTGGTGGGCTACATCCTCGCGGGCATCCTTGTGGGGCCCGCCACCCCCGGCCCCACCGTCCGCGATCTCCGGACCTTCGAGCTGTTCGCGCAGATCGGCCTCGTGCTGCTGCTCTTCTCCGCGGGGCTGGAGTTCTCCCTGCAGGACCTGTGGCGGGTCCGGCGGGTAGCCCTCTACGGCACACCTCTGGGCATGGCCGCCATCGTCCTCCTGGTCACGGGATTCGGAGGGCTTTTGGGCTGGCTTCTCCCTCACCGGCTCGCGGCGGGCGTGGCCCTCAGCGTCGCGAGCTCCACGGTCCTCCTCAAGTTCCTGCAGGACCGCCACGAGCTCGGTTCCCTGCACGGCCGGATCCTGCTGGGCATCAGCCTCACCCAGGATCTCGTGGCGGTGCTCGTGCTCGCGGTACTCCCCGCCCTGGCCCCCGCGGGCCAAGCCCGGACGGATCTCCTCCTGCGGGGATTCCTGCAGGCCGCGGTGGTCCTGCTGCCGCTCCTCTGGCTCGCCCGGCGCGGGGTGCCTCACCTCCTTGCGCGGATCGCCCGCGCCCGCAGCACCGAGCTCTTCCTCCTGGCCGTGGTGGCACTCGCGGTGGGGACCGCGGCCTTCACCGCCCACGTGGGACTTTCCCTGGCCCTGGGGGCGTTTCTGGCGGGCCTGGTGGTGAGCGAGTCGGAGTTCGCCCATGAGACCCTGAGTCGGGTGCTGCCGCTTCGGGACGTGTTCGTGGCCGTGTTCTTCGTCTCCGTGGGGATGCTCCTGGAGCCCAGGACTCTGCTGGAGCAGGCCGGGGCCATCCTCGGGATGGGGTTGCTCGTGGCCGTGGGGAACGCCCTGGTGTGGGCCGCGGTGGTGCGGGCCGCGGGCCATTCCCGGGGGATCGCAGTCCTGTGCGGGACGGGTCTTGCGCAGATGGGAGAGTTCTCGTACCTGGTGGCCGGGGCCGCGCGATCCCACGGGCTCCTCCCGGAGTCGCTGTACGAGACCATCCTCGCCGCCTCCCTGCTTACCATCCTCCTCAACGCCCTGACGTTCCGCCACCGCCCCGCCTGGCTGGAGGGGCTCGTGGGGATGAACCGCGTGACCCCGAGGGTGGCGAGCCGGGGGACGGGCCGCCTGACAGGCCACGTGGTGCTGTGCGGATTCGGGCGGGTGGGGCAGGAGGTGGCGGATGCCCTGGACGCTTTCGGGATCCCGTATGCGGCGGTGGATCTGGACCCGGAGGCCCTCCAGGTGGCGAAAACCCGCGGTGCACGGGCGGTGTTCGGAGACGTGGCGAATCCCCTGGCCCTCCGGCAGGCGGGGGCGGAGCGGGCGCGGCTGGCGGTGGTGGCCGTGCCCGACTTCGGGGCCGCGTACCGGTGCGTGCGGGCCCTGCGGGAGCTTAACCCACACCTCCCCATCCTCGTCCGGGTGCACCGGTCGTCCTACCGGGCGCTCCTCCTCGAGGCCGGCGCGACGGAGGTGATCCAACCGGAGGTGGAGGCAGCCCTCACCATCGTCCGGCACAGCCTGGACTGGCTCGGCATAGACCATGACGCGGGGAGAGCGTACCTCAAACGGGCCCGGGCCCACTGGCCGGATGCCCTCCGGGCGGAGGGGGTCCCCGAGGGGTTACAGGTCCGGGAGGTGGTGGTGCACAACCCGGACCTCGTCCACCGCTCCCTGCGCCAGACGCGGCTCGCGGAGCGCACGGGCGCCCTTCTGGCCTCCCTCACCCATCCGGATGGTCGGGAGATCCGCAACCCGGGCCCGGAGGAGATCCTCCGGGAGGGCGATCGGCTCCTGGCCATCGGGGAACCCGACCAACTGGACGCCCTGGAGCGGTTGTGCGGCGGGGATCCGCGGAAGGGCTCCTGATGCAAACGGACGGGTGGCAGCGCGGCCCCTTTCGTGCCAAGCTGAGGGTGCCCACAGGCGGGCCGGAAGGAGGGGGTGAGGATGCTGTGTCGGGAACGGCTCGAGCGGATGCTGGAGGAGGCAGGGGTCCCCTATCAGGTGATGACGCACCCCGTGGCGTACACCGCGCAGGAAGTGGCGGCGCACCTGCACGTGAGCGGTTACCAGGTGGCCAAGGTGGTCATGGCGAAGGTGGACGATCGGCTCGTGATGCTGGTCCTGCCTGCCCCGCACCGGGTGGATCTGGAACGGCTCCGCAAGGAGCTGGGCGCCACCTCCGCCCGGCTCGCCCACGAGGAGGAGTTCGCGGACGTGTTTCCCGACTGCGAGGTGGGGGCCATGCCGCCCTTCGGGCACCTGTACGGGATCCCCGTGTACGTGGACCGCTCCCTCACCCGGGACCCGGAGATCGTGTTCAACGCGGGCACCCACCGGGAGACCATCCGCATCCGCTACGAGGACTACGACCGCCTGGTGCAGCCCCAGGTGTTGGACTTTTCCACGGGTCCGTAGCCGCGTTGACGGGCCGGATCTCCCCCTCTACACTGGTGGCGCAAAGCCCTTCCACTGGGGGCGCGGGGCCATGAACCCTGATCCGAGTGGGGCGTGGGAGCCCGGACAGATCCTGGAGGGCACCGTCGCCCGGATTGTGACCTACGGAGCGTTCGTCACCCTGCCGGACGGCCGCGTGGGTCTTGTGCACATCTCCGAGATCGCGGATGCCTTCGTCCGGGACGTCCGGGAGTACCTGCGGGAGGGCCAGCGCGTGCGGGTGAAGGTCCTGGGGACCGATGCCCGGGGCCGGCTGGACCTGTCCCTCCGGCAGGCCCTCTCCCCGGAGGAACGGACGAGATCCCAGCGCCACCGCACCACCTTCGAGGAGAAGCTGCGGGCGTTTCTGCGGGAGAGCCAGGAGCGCCTGACGGACCTCAAACGGAACACGGAAGCGAAGCGGGGCGGCCGGCGCCGTCGCTAGGCTTCCTCGTATCCCAGCAGGGCCAGGACGCGCTCGAAGGTCTCCCAGACCACCTCGTCGCGGGCGAGGCGGCGGGAGCTCTCGTGGATGTCCGTCCGTGCCTCGATCTCCGCCAGGGCGCTTTGCATCCTCACCAGGGCCTCCCGGATCTGCACCAGCTCCGGGCGAAAGGCTGCCTCCGGAACGAGCGCCGCCACCCGATCCAGGGCCTCCCGCTCCGTTGAGCGGGCCAACCGGTCCAGCTCCCGAGCCTGGAGCTGGGTGTAGGCCACCAGGCCCCGCCGCTCCGCGGCTGCCTCGCGGACGATGGCCCGAATCCGGGTCAGGATTTCCTCCTCCCCACCCATTCTCCTCCCCTCCCCCGCAGACCTCCCTCCGCCGTGGAGTAGGCCTGCAGCCGGTAGAGCTTCGCATAGATTCCGTCCTGGCGGAGGAGAGCCGCGTGCGTCCCCTCCTCCACGATGCGGCCCCGGTGCAGCACCAGGATCCGATCCACGTGCTGGATGGTGCTCAACCGGTGCGCGATGATGAGCGCGGTACGGTCCCGCAGGACGCCCCGCAGGGCCTCCTGCAGGAGGCTCTCCGCCTCCGCGTCCACGCTGCTCGTGGCCTCGTCCAGGATCACCAGCACCTCCGGGTTGTAGGCGATGGCCCGGGCCAGGGCCACCAGCTGCCGCTGTCCCGCGCTGAGCCGGACGCCCCGCTCCCCCACCTCCGTCTGAAGGCCATGCGGGAGCTGGGCGATGAACCGGTCCGCACCCACAAGCCGCGCCGCGGCCTCCACCTGGGCGTCCGAGATGTCCGGGTTAAACAGCCGGATGTTGTCCGCGATGGTGCCACTGAAGAGGAAGGTGTCCTGGAGGACCAGCCCCACGTGTCGCCGCAGATCCTGCTGGCGCATCCGCCGGACGTCCACCCCGTCGAGCAGGACCTGTCCCCGCTGCGGGTCGTCGAACCGCAGGAGGAGGTTCACCAGGGAGGTCTTGCCCGCCCCCGTATAGCCCACCAGGGCCACGTGCTCTCCCGGCGCGATGCGGAAGGAAATTCCCCGGAGCACCCACCCCCCACCGTCCCGGGCGGCCGGCGCCGCCCCGTATGCGAACCACACATCCCGGAACTCGATCTCCCCCCGCACCCTCGAGAGCACCACAGGATCAGGCGGGTCCTGCACCGTGACGGGCTCATCCAGCAGCCGGAAGATGCGCTCGCTGCTGGCCATGGCCTGTTGGAGCAGGTTGAACTTGTCCGCGAGCTCCCGCACGGGCTCGAAGAACCGCTCCGCGTACTGGATCATGGCCACCAGCACCCCCAGGGTGGTCACGCCCCGGATCACCTGCCCGCCTCCGTACCAGAGCAACAGGGCCACGGCCAGGGCTCCCAGGAAGTGCATCGCGGGGTAGAACCGGGCCAGGGCGGTCAGGGAGCGCAGGCTCGCGTCCAGGTAGTCCCGGTTCAAGGCGTCGAAGCGCCCGAGCGCCCGGGCCTCCTGGGTGAACAGCTGGACCACGGACATCCCGCTGATGTGCTCGTTGAGGAAGGAATTGATCCGGCTGAGCTGCGTCCGCACCGCCCGGTACGCCTCCCGGGCCTGTCCGCGGAACCGATCCGTAATCCCGTACACGAGGGGAAGCACGCAGAAGGTCACCACGGCGAGCCGCGCGTCCAGCCAGAGCATAGCGCCCATGATGCCCACCAGGGTCAGCACGTCTCCGAAGGCGGACACGAGGCCGGAGGTGAGGAGCTCGTTGAGGGTCTCCACGTCGTTCGTCACCCGGGTCACGAGCCGGCCCACGGGGTTCCCGTCGTAGAAGCGCAGGGGCAGCCGCTGGAGGTGGGAGAAGATCTCCAAGCGCAGGTCCGCCATGGCCCGTTGGGCCACCGTCTGCATCAGGTAGTGCTGCAGCCACCGGGCGCCGAAGCCCGCGGCGAGGGCGAGAAGGTAGAGGAGGGCCAGGGCGGAGAGGTGCTCCGGATCCACGGTGCCGCGCTGCAGGGACGGGACGATGGCCCGGTCGATGGCGATCCGATACAGCTGCGGGCCCACCAGCTCCAGAAGGGAGGCGAGGACCAGGAGGACCAGCGCCGCGGCCACGGGGACCCGATAGGGACGTACGTAGGCCAGCAGCCGCCGCAGGAGCCGGTGGTCGTAGGGCCGATCCAGCCGTTCCTCCTCGACCATCCCTCCGCTCACGGCTCCTCCTCCAGGGCCTGCCGCAACCGCTGCTTCTCATACAGCTCCGCGAATAGCCCCCCGCGTCGGAGCAGCTCCTCGTGGGTGCCCTCCTCCACGATCCGGCCACCGTCCAGGACCACGATCCGGTCCGCGTCCCGCAGGGCGGAGAGCCGGTGGGAGACGAGCAGGACCGTCCGGGACCGCAGCACGGGCCGGAGGGCCTGCAGGATCTCCTCCTCCGTCTGGGCGTCCACGCTGCTCAGGGCATCGTCCAGGATCAGGATCCTGGGATTTCGGGCCAGGGCCCGGGCGAGGGCCGCCCGCTGCCTCTGGCCCCCGGAAAGGGTAACCCCTCGTTCCCCCACCACCGTCTCGAATCCGTGGGGGAACGCGGCCACGTCCCGGGTCAGACGGGCGATCTCCGCGGCCTCCACCACCCGCGCGCCGTCCCCCCCTGTGCCGAACCCGATGTTCTCCCGCAGGGTGTCGCTGAAGAGGAAGGGGTCCTGGGGCACGAGCCCCACGGCCTCCCGCACGGTCCGGAGCGGCAGCCGTCGCACATCCACCCCGTCGAGCAGGACCTGTCCGGAGGTGGCATCCAGCAGGCGCGGAATCAGGTGCAGGAGCGTGGACTTGCCCGAACCCGTGGGCCCCACGATGGCCACGACGCTCCCCGCCGGGATCCTCAGGCTGATCCCCCGGAGCACGGGCCTTCCATCGTACGAGACCCACACATCCCGGAACTCGACCTCTCCCCGTACGGCCTCGAGGTGCACGGGATCCTCCGGGTCCGCGATGGCGGGCCGGACCCGGAAGACCTCCTCCAGGCGCTCCATGGATGCCCGGCCCTGCTGCCACAGGCTGAGCACCCACCCCGTGGCGATCACGGGGAAGCTGAGGCGGACCAGGTAGTAGGAGAACTGCACCAGTTGGCCCAGGGTGATGTGTCCCCGGATCACCTCCCCTCCTCCGATCCACAGCAGGAGGACCGCGGCCCCGCCCAGGAGGAACCCCACCGCGGGCCACAGGAGGCCCTGGATGCGGCTCAGACGTACGTTCGCGTGGGCGAACGCCTCACTCTCCTCCCGGAACCGCTGCACCTCCGCCTCCTCCCGGGCGAAGGCCTTCACCACCCGGATCCCGCTGAAGTTCTCCTGGGCCCGGGTAGAGAGACGGCTGAACCGCATCTGGACCTCCTCGAACCGCCGGCGGATCTCCCGGCCCAGGACCGCGAACAGCCCGGGGATGAGGAGGAGGACGGGGAGGGTGGAGAGGGTGAGGGAGCTGCTGATGCGCAGCATGAAGGCCACGGAGAGGCCCACCGTCACCGCGGTGTGCACCGCCCGCATGAGGCCCATTCCCAAGAACCGCTGCACCGCCCGGAGGTCGTTCACCGCCCGGGCCATGAGGTCTCCCGTCTGCCACCGGTGGAAGAAGGCCGGATCCAGGCGCTCCAGGTGCTGGAACAGCTCCCGCCGAAGCTCGGTCTCGATGCGAAGCGCCGCCCCGAGGATCTGCATGCGCATGAGGTAGCTGAGGACCGCTTCCAGGAGGGCAACCGTGGCCAGGGCCGCCGCGTACGCCTCAAGGCGGCCCTCCCCTTTCTGGATCCCGTCCACCCCGGATTTGAGGATCCACGGGGCCAGCTGCGCCATGCCGATGGATCCCAGGGCGGCCGCGTATCCGAGGAGGTAGCGGCGGCGGTGGCGGTGCAGGGCAGCCCAAAACCGGGACATCCCCGAAGGCGCCTCAGGCTCCCGCGGCCCGAGCCCGCTCCTCCTCCGCGAGGACCCGGCGCAGGACCTTCCCGATGAGGCTCTTCGGGAGCTGGTCCCGGAACTCCACCCTCCGGGGGACCTTGTGGGGCGCGAGTTCCCGACGGCAGTGGGCGATGAGCTCCTCCGGACTCACCTGCATCCCCGGCCTCAGGACCACGAAGGCCTTCACCACCTCCCCCCGCTCCGGGTCCGGGGCGGGGACCGCGGCGGCCTCCTGCACCGCGGGGTGGCGGTACAAGACCTCCTCCACCTCCCGCGGGTAGACCTTGAGTCCGCCCACGTTGATCATCTCCTTCTTGCGGTCCACGACGTAGAAGAAGCCGTCCGGATCCCGCCACGCCATGTCGCCCGTGAACAGCCATCCCTCCCGCAGCGCCGCCGCGGTCTCCTCTGGCCGATTGAGATACCCCCGCATCACCTGCGGTCCCCGAACCACGAGCTCCCCCACCTCCCCGGGCGGGAGCTCCGCACCGCTCTCCGGGTCCACCACCCGGGCATCCGTGTCCGGGAGTGGCACCCCGATGCTGCCGGGCTTGCGGTGGCCGAGGATGGGGTTGCAATGGGTGACGGGAGAGGCCTCCGTGAGCCCGTAGCCTTCCACCAACTTGCCGCCCGTCGCCTCTTCCCACCGCCGCTGCACCTCCTGGGGCAGGGCCATGGCTCCGCTGATGCACACGCGGATGCTGCGCAGGTCATCCCCGGAGAGCCCAGGGTGACCGAGCAGGGCCATGTACATGGTGGGGACGCCGTGGAACATGGTGGGCTGGTACCTGCGGATGGCCTCCAACACCATCCCCGGATCCCACCGGGGGATCAGGATCACGGTGATCCCGCTCCAGATCCCGTAGTTCATCACCGCGGTCATCCCGTAGCTGTGGAAGAAGGGGATCACCGCCAGGGCCCGCTCCGCGCCGGGGCGGAAGTCGCTGTTCCACGCCGCGGTCTGGAGGCAGTTGCAGACGAGGTTGCGATGGGTGAGGACGGCGGCCTTCGGCACTCCCGTGGTCCCGCCCGTGTACAGGTACACCGCGGGATCGTCCGGTCCCACCGCCACGGGTCGTGGCGCCCTGCCCTGCAGCAACTCCCCGAACGGCCGCACGCCCGGCCCCTTCCGCACCTCCACCCACTGTCCCTCGCGCCTCGCCTTGAGGGGATACAGCAGGCGCAAGAGGGGAGGCATGTACTCGTGAATCCCTGTGTACACGACCTCCCGGACACGGCTCCCGGACACCGCGGCCGCCACCCTCGGGTACATCAGGGAGAGGGTGATGGCCACCTCCGTCCCGCTGTCCCGCAGCTGGTAGGCGATCTCCCGCTCCGTGTAGAGGGGGTTGTGGGGGACCACCACCCCGCCCGCCTTGAGGATCCCGTAGTAGGCGATCACGAACTGGGGGCAGTTGGGAAGATGCAGGGAAACGGGGGTTCCCTTCTGGACCCCGATCCGCTGGAGGCCCGCGGCGAACCGGTCCGTGAGGGCATCGAGTTCCCGGAAGGAGACCCGCCGGCCGAAGAACACCAGAGCCGGCCGATCCCCGTACTTCCGCGCCGCCTCCCGCACGAGCTCCCCGAGCGGGACCTCCGGGTACTCCAGCGTGGCCGGGACCCCGGGATCGTAGAAGCGGATCCACGGCCGCTCAAATCCCGCTTCCGCCCGAACCGACATTCCCCTCACCCCCTCACAGCGGATATCCCTCCGCCGCCACCACCGCCTGCGCCACCTCCCGCTGCAGTTGCACGAGATTCGCGGGCGTGTACCGCAGGAGCCGGCGCAGCCCCGCAAGCGCGGTGCGCAGGTCGTCCCCTTCCTCGCTCGCGGCGAGGATGCTCCGCGCGGTGGTCTCCACCCGGGGCAGGCTCATGTGGAGATATGCGCGGGCCAGTGTGGTGTGGAGGGGCGCCCGGGGGTCTTGCCGGAGGAAGGCCTTCTGGGCCCGCAAAACCGCGCTTTCCGCGGCGAAGGCCTCCATGGCAAGGTCCGCCAGCCACCCCACGATCTCCTGCTGCTCCTCCAGTTCCAGCAGGTACCTGCGCACCGCCACTCCCGTGCTCAGCAGGGCCGCCCGCTTGATCCCCTCCACGAGGGCTGCCTCCTCCGCGAGCGGCCCCTCTTCCGGGGCTTCGAATCCCTCCGGAGAAGTGAGGCCGTCCCCCACCCGCTGGATGGCGGGCAGGAGATCGAGGCGTCCCCGCTGGGCGCGCTTGCTGAGCATGTCCACGATGAGGAGCCGGTTGATCTCGTTGGTGCCCTCCCAGATGCGGTTGATGCGGGCATCCCGGTAGGCCCGGGCCGCGGGGTAGTCCTCGATGTACCCGTAGCCGCCGTAGATCTGCACCAGCTCGTCCACCGCCCGGCCCAGCATCTCCGAGGCGAAGACCTTGTTGATGGAGGATTCGATGGCGTACTCCTCCAGGGCCCGGACCACTTCCCCCTCGACCTGGATCCCGCCGATGGCGCCTTCCACGAGCCCTCCCGTGCGGTACACCATGCTCTCTGTGGCGTAGATCTCCACCGCCATGCGGGCGAGCTTCTGGCGGATGAGCCCGAACTCCGCGATGGGCCGCCCGAACTGCCGGCGGTCCAGGGCGTACCGGGTGGCCAGCTGCAGGGCGTACTTGGCCGCGCCCGTGCACGAGGCTCCGATCTTGAACCGGCCCAGGTTCAGGATGTTGAAGGCCACCCGATGCCCCTTGCCCACCTCGCCCAGGAGGTTCTCCGCGGGCACCCGGGCGTTCTCGAGGAACACGCTGCGGGTGCTGGAGCCCTTCATCCCCATCTTGTGCTCCTCCTCCCCCAGGGTCAGGCCCTCCGTGTCCCGGTCCACGATGAAGGCGGTGAAGTGCTCGCCGTTTACCTTCGCGTAGGTGATGAAGACGTCCGCCAGGGCCGCGTTGGTGATGAACTGCTTTTGGCCCGTGAGGAGGTAATAGCGGCCATCGGGACTGAGCACCGCTCGGGTCTGGATGGCCATGGCATCCGAACCCGCAGTGGGTTCCGTGAGGGCGTAAGCCCCGATCTTCTCTCCCCGGACCATGGGCGGGAGGTAGCGGCGCTTCTGGTCTTCGGTACCGAAGAAGGCGATGGGCAGCATCCCGATGCCCACGTGCCCCCCGAAGGTCACGGGGAAGGACCCCACGCAGATCTCCTCCGCGATCACCAGGGAGGCGATCTGATCGAGGCCGCTCCCGCCGTAGGCCTCCGGGATCCCCACGCCCAGGAATCCTAGCTCGCCCAGCCGGCGCAGCAACGCCCGGGTGACCTCCCAGTTCTGCCGCTCGATCTCCTCCATACGGGGCAGGACCTCCCGCTGGAAGAACTCCGCCGCCGTCCGCCGGACCATGCGGTGCTCCTCTCCCAGGTCCTCCGGGGTGAACACCGCCTCCGGGGAGGTGCGCGCGATGAGGAACCCGCCTCCGGGGAGCGCCGCCCTCGCCTCCATCTCCCTCACCTCCTAAGGTCGCATGAACACGCCCGCGGCCCCCATGCCCCCGCCCACGCACATGGTGACGATCCCGTACCGGGCACCGCGGCGGCGCATCTCATGCAGCAGGGTGGCGGTCAACCGGGCGCCCGTGGCGCCGAGGGGATGTCCCAGGGCGATGGCTCCGCCGTTGGGGTTGGTGCGCTCGGGGTCCAGCTCCAGCAGGCGCATCACGACCAGGGTCTGCGCCGCGAACGCTTCGTTGAGCTCGAACAGGTCCACGTCCGATGGTTCCACCCCTACGAGCCGGCATGCCTTCCGGACCGCCTCCACGGGGCCGATCCCCATCAGCTCGGGGGCCACGCCCGTCACCGCGAAGGACCGGAAGACCCCGAGCGGCTGCAGGCCCAGGGATTCCGCCTTCCGATCGCTCATCAACACGCACACCGCAGCCCCATCGCTCATCTGGGAGGCGTTGCCCGCGGTCACGGTCCCGTCCTTCGCGAAGGCCGGAGGGAGTTTCGCCAGGGCTTCCAGGGAGGTATCGGGGCGCACGCCCTCGTCCACCTCGAAGACCACCTCTTCCGCCCGCGGCTTGGCGTTCCCTTCCGTCCACCGCCGCACCCGCACGGGGACGATCTCCTCCCGGAACCAGCCCTCCCGCTGGGCCCGGGCGGCCCGCCGGTGGCTCTCGAGGCTGTAGCGGTCCTGCTCCTCCCGGGAGACCCCGAACCTCCGGGCCAGAACCTCCGCGGTGTTGCCCATGGAGAGGTACACCTCGGGCCAGGTCTCCACGAGTCCCGGGTGCGGGGCGAACCGCCAGCCGGTCATGGGGATGAGGCTCATGCTCTCCACCCCACCGGCCACCACCACCTCGGCCCACCCCAGGCGAATCCGGGCGGCGGCCTCCGCGATGGCCTGCAGGCCGGAGGCGCAGAACCGGTTCACGGTGACCCCGGGTACGGAGTCCGCAAGCCCTGCCCGCAGCGCCGCAACCCGGGCCACGTTGAGCCCCTGTTCTCCCTCCGGGAACGCGCACCCCAGGATGACGTCGTCCACCTCCCGCGGATCCAGCCCTGGGGTACGGTCCAGGGCCGATCGGATCACCTGAGCCGCAAGCTCGTCCGGCCGCGCGTCCTTGAGCGTGCCCCGGTGGGCCTTCCCCAACGCGGACCGCACCGCGGTCACGATCACCGCCTCCCGCATGGCCCCCTCCTAGTTCCGCAGCGGCCTGCCGGTGTTCAGCAGGTGCCGGATCCGCTCCTGGGTCCGGCGCTCCCCCAGCAGGCTCAGAAACGCCTCCCGCTCCAGATCCAGCAGGTGCTCCTCCTCCACCCAGGCGCCCTCCGGCACGTCCCCGCCCGTGATCACGTACGCCAGCTTGCGGCCGATGTGCTCCTCGTAGTCCGTGAGGTGCCCGCCCATCCGCAGGTTGTACAAGCCCGCATAGAGGGCGGCCCGCACCCGCTCCCCGCCCACCCGGATCTTCCGCCGCACGCCCGGCCGGTACCCCGCTTCCACCCAGCTCAGGGCCATCCGCTTCGCATCCCCCAGGAGCCGGTCGGGGTTCGGGGTGATCCCGCAACCCTCCCGCAGGTACCACAGCTTCTGCGCCTCCTCCGCGGAGGTGGCCACCCGGGCACGGAGGATGGTCTCAAAGGCATATCGCACACCGGGCAGCGGGTCCGCCTCCACCCCCTCGGGGAGGCGCTCGGAGGCCCGCACGGCCATCTCCTTCGTCCCACCGCCCGCGGGGATGAGGCCCACCCCGACCTCCACCAGTCCGATGTACGTCTCCTGCGCGGCCTGCACCAGGGGGGCATGCAACACGAGCTCGCATCCTCCGCCCAGCACGCGCCCGTGGGGAGCGGCCACCACGGGACCGGGGGCGTACTTGATGGCCAGGTTGAGCTGCTGAAAGGTGCGCACCGCCCGCTCCAGCTCCTCCCAGTTCCCCTCCTGGGCCTCCAGCAGCAGCAGGGCTAGGTTGGCGCCCGCGGAGAAGTCCGGGCCCTGGTTGCCGATCACCAGGGCCTCAAAGCGGGTCCCGAGCTCCCGCAGGCCCCGGTGCAGCATGGCGAGGGTGTCTTCCCCGATGACGTTGAGTTTGCTGTGGAACTCCACACACCCCACCCCGTCCCCCAGGTCCACCAAGCTCGCACCCGCGTTGCGGGCCACCACCGCACCTTGCGCCTTCCGCTCCGAGAGCACGATCACCCCCGGAGGCCAGAGAACCGGACGGTAAGCCTTCTGCGCGGGGTCGAAGACCTCCAACACCCCCTCCCGCCGCCGGTAGAAGGTGCCCTCCCCGTGCGCCAGCACGTCCCGCACCAGAGGAGGGATGGGAATCCCGTGGCGCTCCAGGCGGTGGGTAAGGTCCCGCACGCCCAACGCGTCCCACGTCTCGAACGGTCCCAGCTCCCAACCGAACCCCCACTTCAGGGCCCGGTCCACGTCCACCACCTGATCCGCGATCTCCGGGATCCGGCGGGCCGCGTATGCCAGCACTCCCAGGAGCACCTGTTCCACAAACCGCGCCGCGCGATCCCCGGAGGCGAGCAGGGCGCGGAGGCGGCGGGCGGGATCGTCCAACCCCCGCACCATCTCCGCGCTTCCGAGCTGCGGTCGCTTCCGGGGTCGGTAGGTCAGGGTCACGTAGTCGAGGACAAACCGCTCCCCGTCCTCCCGACGGTAAAATCCCTTCCCGGTCTTCTCCCCAAGCCATCCCCGCCGGATCATCTCCTCGAGGAACTCCGGCAGACGGAACACCTCCCGGGCCTCATCATCCACCAACCGCTCGTAGGCGTGGCGGGCCACATACGCGAGGACGTCCAGGCCCACGAGGTCCGCGGTGCGGAAGGTGGCGCTGCGGGGCCGCCCCAGGAGGGGGCCGGTGAGCTCGTCCACCTCCTCCACGGAGAGCCCTTCCTGCATCATCACCCGCACCGTGTGGAGAAACGCGAAGACGCCGATGCGGTTCGCGATGAAGTTGGGGGTGTCCTTCGCCCGCACCACGCCCTTCCCGAGTCTGCGGTGGGCCACCTCCTCCACCCACCGCACCACCTCCGGATCCGTCTCCTCCGTGGGGATGAGCTCAAGGAGCTTCAGATAGCGGGGCGGGTTGAAGAAGTGGGTGCCGAGGAAGTGGGCCCGGAAGGCGGGTGAGCGCCCCTGCACCATCTCCCGCACGGGGAGCCCGCTGGTGTTGGTGCTCACCACGATCCCGGGTTTCCAGTACCGCTCCACGCGTTCCAGCACCGCCCGCTTCACCGCCAGGTCCTCCACCACCGCTTCCACCACCCAGCTGCACTCCCGGATGCGGGGGAGGTCGTCCTCCAGGTTGCCCACCTCCACCAGCTGCGCCCGCTCCGGGACCGTGAAGGCCGCGGGCCGCATGCGAAGGGCGCGTTCCAGTCCTTCCCGGGCCAGGCGGTTGCGGACCTCCGGATGGGTGCCTTCCTCCTCGGAGAGCTCCGGGGGAAGGATGTCCAGCAACAGCACGGGTACCCCCGCGTTCGCGAAGAGGGCCGCGAGCTGCGACCCCATCGTACCGGCTCCCAGAACCGCGGCGCGGCGGATGGTGCCCCTCATGCTTCCCTCCTCTGCAGCCCCCGCAGGAAGAGCTCCGAAAACCACCGGGCGAAGTGGTCATGGCCCTGCGGACCATCCGGCCGGAACCACTGGGTGAACCAGTTGCAGGCCCCGAGGAGCGCGAAGGCGGTGGCCCTCACGTCCACCTCCCGGAACTCCCCGCGGGCGATGCCCTCTTCCAGGATCTCCCGGAACAGGGCCTCGTACCGATCCCGCCGCGCCACCATCTCCCGGCGCCGCCCGGGGGAGAGGGATTTCAGCTCCACGTGGAGGATGGTGAGTTCGTCCCGGAGGGAGGCGGCCACCGCCAGGTGGGCCGCGATGGCCTCCTGCAGGCGACGGACGGCGGAGGAGGAGGCGCGGGCCACGGGCGCCACGGCCGCCCAGAGGCGCGTCATGGCCCGGTCCATGATCTCCCAAAGCAGATCCTCCTTGGCCGCGATGTAGTGGTAAAGGCTTCCCCGCTGGATCCCGAGGGCTTCCGCGAGGTCCTGCATGGAGGTGGCGTGGTATCCGCGTTCCCGGAACAGCCGCACCGCCGCGGCCACAAGCTCCTCGTGGCGGGGACGGACCAGGCTCTGGGCCACGATGCCTACCAAACGTTCGGTAGAACCATCGTAGGACGATCCACGGACCGTGTCAAACGGAGGAGGCGGAGGTCCGGAGCGGAACTTGTCCCTAGGACGATGGGAGGAGGACGGGATGGAGGGATCCGAGGTGGTCCGGGCCCTGCGAGGAGCCCTGGGATCCGAGAAGGTCAGCACGACGGAGTCCGTACTGGACGCCCACGGCCGGGACGAGGGGTACCCGGAGGCGCGGCGGCCCGTGGCCGTGGCGTTTGCGGAGGGGGTGGCGGATGTGCAGGCGGTGTTGCGGGTGGCTCGGGAGTTCCGGACGCCCGTGATCCCCTTCGGGGCCGGAACGAGCCTGGAGGGGGCCTTGGTCCCCCTCGGTCCGGCCATCAGCCTCGATCTCTCCCGGATGAACCGGATCCTGGAGGTACGACCCGAGGACTTCCTCGCGGTGGTAGAACCCGGTGTCACCTACGTGGCCCTCAACCGGGCGATGCGGCGCCACGGGCTCTTCTTCCCCGTGGATCCCGGGGCCGAGGCGACCCTGGGTGGGATGGCGGCGACCAACGCCAGCGGCACCATGGCGGTCCGGTACGGCGGGATGCGCCAGAACGTCCTGGCCCTCCAGGTGGTGCTGGCTTCCGGGGAGGTGCTGGAGCTGGGCCGGAGCGTGCGCAAGACCAGCTCCGGGTATGACCTGAAGGACCTGTTCATCGGCTCGGAGGGAACCCTGGGGGTGATCACGCGCCTGACGGTGCGGCTTCACCCCCTCCCCGTCCACGTGCACACCGTGCGGGCGTTCTTCCCTTCTGTGGAGGCG
The DNA here is from genome assembly GCA_031460175.1 of Armatimonadota bacterium. Taxonomy (NCBI): domain Bacteria; kingdom Bacillati; phylum Candidatus Sysuimicrobiota; class Candidatus Sysuimicrobiia; order Candidatus Sysuimicrobiales; family Candidatus Sysuimicrobiaceae; genus Candidatus Sysuimicrobium; species Candidatus Sysuimicrobium tengchongense. The sequence goes on from JAVKGW010000001.1 coordinate 256,951, forward strand.
GCCGCCCAGGCCGCGTACGCCATCATGGCCTCTGGCCTGCCCGTGGCCCGGCTGGAGCTCCTGGACGCGGCGGCCATGGCGGCCATCAACGCGTTCCTGCACCGCGGCTACCCCGAGCAGCCGACCCTGTTCCTGGAGTTCCACGCCAGCAGCGAAGCGGCCATGCGGCAGGAAGCGGAGGTGGCGCTGGAGCTCGCGCGCCACAGCGGGGCCACGTCCCTGGATGTGGCCCGCACCCCGGAGGAGCGGTCGGCCCAGTGGGAGGCCCGGCACAAGGCGTACTGGGCCTTCACCCACCAGTTCCCCGGCCACCGGTTCCTCACCACGGACGTGGCGGTGCCGCTTTCCCGCCTGCCCGAGGCCGTGGCCTTTGCCCGGGCCCTGCTCGAGGAGCTCGGGCTACCGGGCCGGATCGTGGGGCACGTGGGAGACGGCAACTTCCACGTGCTGGTGGCGGTGCGGCCGGAGGAATACGGTCGGGCGGAAACGTACAGCGAACGGCTCGTGCGCAGGGCCCTGGAACTGGGCGGGACGGCCAGCGGGGAACATGGGGTGGGGTTGCGCAAGCGGAAGTACCTGGAGGCGGAGCACGGGACGGCGCTCGGGTGGATGCAGCGGATCAAAGCCCTCCTCGACCCAGAGGGGATTCTGAATCCGGGCAAGGGTGCGGGATAGGGAGCGGCACGGAGTTTGCAGGACCACGGACGGAGGTGATCCCATGCAGGTCCGTCCCGTGCACTCCGAGCCGCAACCACCCGGCCCCGCTTCCGGGCCCGGATTCCTCCACGCCCTGGAGCGGGTGCGGGCCACGGGCGCCGTCGCGCCCGTCTCGTCTCCCCGCGGCCTGCGTTCCGAGCCGTCCTCAGAGCTTCAATCCCCCCCTCCCACGGCGCAGCCTCCCGCGTTTCTGGATCGGCTGCTGGGCTGGCTCTACCAGACCGTGCGGGGTGCCCTGGGGCTCTTGTGGTCCGGGCTCGGGGAGCTGGCCCGCTGGCTCCGGTGGTAGGCCCTTGGCGCTATCCTCCCCCGCCGAATCCCCGCTGCACGAGGTGGGTTCGCAGCCGGAGCAGGGCCTGCGCGTGGATCTGGCAGACCCGGGACTCCGTGAGGCCCAGGATCTCCCCGATCTCGGCGAGGGTCAGGCCTTCGTAGTAGTACAGGCCCACCACCAGCCGCTCGCGCTCGGAGAGGCGTTCCAGGCCGTGGCGCAGGACCTCCACGAGCTCCTGTCGCTCCACCGCCTCCTCCGGTCCCGCGTCCCGCGAGGCGGGCTCTCCTGACTCCGCGGCCCGCCGTACCAGGTCCTCGAAGGAGGCCAGCACGTACCCGTGCAGCCGTCCCAGTTCCGCCAGGAGTTCCTGCGGGGAGCATCCCACCTCCGCCGCAAGCTCCTCCCGGGTGGGCTCCCGGCCCAGGGAGGCCGCGAGCCGCTCGTGGACCCGCTCCAGTTCCCGGGCCCGCTGGCGGTCCGACCGGCTCGCGGGATCCAGGCTTCGAAGGTAGTCGAGGATGGCGCCGCGGATGCGGTACCAGGCGAAGGTCTCAAACCGAACCCCCTGGGAGGGGTCGTAGCGGTCCAGGGCCTCCAGCAACCCCAGCATCCCGCAACTCTCCAGATCCTCCCGGGGCACGTGCGAGGGGAGCCCCGGCGCGAGCTGCTGCACCACCGCGCGCACGAGTCCCGCGTACCGCAGAACCTGGGCTTCTCGCTCCGGGGAGGCCGGCCGGGGCATGCCTACAGCTCCTTCTCCCTCCCGTCCGCGGTGCGCACCACGAACCGGCCCGTACCCACGTGCAGCATCGCCGTCCGACTGACGCTTCCGCCCACGTCCTCCGCGTGGGGTCGCAGTCCCTGCCTGCGCAGGGCTTCCCGGACCGCCTCCACGTTGCGGGCGCCCAGGTTCAGGGCGCTCCCGGGCGCGATTCCGAACATGCCCGCGCCCCCCGCGATCCAGACCACCGCGGAGGTTGGGTCCCCGCCGGCCCGCCGGAAGGACTCCAGCAGGGCGGGGACCGCGGTGTCCGCGAACTTGAAGGGCACCGGGTCCGACCCAAAGGCCTGGGGAAGCATCACGTGGGCCATGGCGCCCACGGGGGGGCACGGACTGTGGAGGACCACGACCACACACGAGCCCAATCCCCCCGCCACCAGCACCGTCCGGGAATCCCGTTCCACGACTCCCTCGCCCATACCGACCCGGATCACCCGCGCCCTATGCACCGCGCTTCCTCCCCGGGGTCTTCCGGTAGAAGAAGGGGTAGACGGGCTCGAATCCCATCTCCCGCGCGCCGAAGATCTGCTCCGCGGCGCCCACGAAAAGGTATCCGCCGGGCGCCAGGACCTGGTGAAACCGGCGGTAGAGTTCCCGCTTGGCCTCCTCCGTGAAGTAGATGACCACGTTCCGGCAGAGGATGAGGTGCCAGGGGCCGCCGAAGGGGTCGGAGAGGAGGTCATGTCGCTGGAACCGCACCCTCCGCCGCAGCTCCGGGCCGACCTGCCATCGGTCCTGCACCCGCACAAAGAACCGTGCCCGCCGCGGCGGGGAAACGTTCCGGACGTCTTGCTCGCCGTAGACGCCCTCCTCGGCCTGTCGCAGCACGCGGCGATCGATGTCCGTCCCCAGCACGGACCACCCTCCCGAGGGATCCAGCTCCAGGAGGAGGATCCCCGCGCTGTAGGCCTCCGCGCCGTGGGAGCAACCCGCGCTCCACACCCGCAGATCCCGGAACCGCGTCAACAGCTCCGGGAGCACCCGCTGTTGGAGGATCTCGAACAGCTCCGGGTTGCGGAAGAACTCGGAGACGTGGACGGTGAGGCGGTCCACCAGGTCCGCGAGCAGGGACGGATCCCGGCGCGCGCGGGACACGAATTCCTCTGGGGAGCGCACGCCCATGCGGTGCAGGGCACCCAATAGCCGCCGCTCCACCTGGTCGGGCCGGTACTGGCCCAGGTCCAGGCCCGTGCACTGCCGGAGGAGGTCCACGAGGGCCGCGTATTCACGCATGGGAGCCTCCCAACGCGCGGGCGAGCTCCTCCGCCGCGCGTTGCACCGCCTGTTCCTCCGCGTCCGTGAAAGCCGATCCCGTGCGGCCCAGCACCACCACCGCCACCCGCTGGCCCGCGTGCTCCGCGGGGACCGCGAGGAATCCCCGCAGGGAACCGGCGCGGAGACCTCGGGTCCGGGACGGCACGCGGACGGCCCGCCCGGTCTCCAGGACCCACGTCCGCAGTCCCATGCCCGTCCGGAAAGGGATCTGCTCCAGCAGGTCCAGAGGAGGGCCCACGGTGGCCGCGGGCACCGTCCCCTCGTGCGTGCGCAGCCAGACGGTGCCGAGATCGAAGGGCACCTCGAAGCGCAGACGCCGCAGGACTTCCCGGCACGCACGGATGGCGTTCTCCCTCATCCCCCCTCTCCCGCGATCCTCGCCACCTCCTCCCCGATGCGCTCCAGAGGCAGCACGAAGTCCGCGAGCCCCGCTTCCACCACGGCCCGCGGCATGCCGTACACCACGCTGGTCTCCTGGTTCTGGGCGATGACCAGCCCGCCCGCCCGCTTGATGTGCCGGCAGCCCTCCAGGCCGTCCCGCCCCATGCCCGTGAGGACCACCCCCAGGACCGGGGAGTAAGCCTCCGCGAGGGAGGAGAAGGTGACGTCCGCGGACGGCCTGAGGATCTCCGAGGGCGCAGGCTCTACCACGGCCCACCGCCCGTCCCGTACGACCAATTGCCGCCCGCCGGGTGCCACGTAGGCCACCCCGGGTTGCGGAATGACTCCGTCCTCCGCTTCCTCCACCCGGATCCGACTCACCTCGTGGAGGCGCCGTGCCAGCCCCGCGGTGAATCCCGGGGGCATGTGCTGCACCACCACCAGGGGAAGCCGGAGGGGTGGGAGACGGGAGAACAGCATGGTGAGGGCCGCGGGGCCGCCCGTGGACGCGGCCACGGCCACGACCCGCACCCGGATCGAGGGACGCCGTCGGGGGAACCGGGCCCGGGCCGCGGCCTTCACCTTCTGCACCAGCGGTTCGAGGTCCCCCGTGGCCGGAAGGCCTGGAGGCTTCGCTTCCACCTCCACCGCGCCCACCTCCAGGGCCTTGAGGGCGAGGTCCGCCCCCGGAACCGTGTGGGCGCTCAGTACCACCACGGGGGTGGAGAGCTCCTGGGCAAGCGTTCGCAGGGCCACGAGCCCGTCCATCACCGGCATCTCCAGGTCCAGGGTCACCACGTCCGGTCTGAGCCTCCGGGCCAGCTCCACGGCCTGGGCACCGTCCGCGGCTACCCCCACCACCTCCACCTCCGGGTCCTGCTCCAGGACGGAGCAGAGCAACCTTCGGAAGGTGGGGGAGTCGTCCGCCACCACCACCCGGATGCGCCTCAGCCCCTGGGCCACCCCATCCCCTCCCGTGTCTCCAGAACCCTCCGGGCCGCGGCCGCGCTCGCGGGATCCCACTGGACACCCACCGAGAAGTGACGGCCCCGATCGAACTGAGGCCGGCTCCACACCACGCGGCCCACCAGGGACGCCCCCGCGCGTCCCGGAACCGTGACGAGCACCTGCTCCGTGGGCCTGGGCTCCGGCCAGGGGTTCACCAGCTCCAGCCGGCAGCCGCCCGCGGAGAGATCCACGAGCCACGCCTCCACGAGGCGGGTGGGGTGCTGGTCCAGTCGGGCCACATACACGCGGGCGGACATCCGCCGGCGGGGGAGAGCCCGCCGATCCACGGGCCGCAGCGGGCCGGCCAGCCGTACGCACACCGCTTCCACGGGCAGCCGCACGCACTCCGTGACGCTTCCCTCGAACTCCCAGGCCCCGCCCTCCCCGTACAGCCGGCCTCGTACCCGGGTCCCGGTGGGCGGGAAGAAAGGCCGTCCCCGCTCCATGGGCGCGCTGAGGAGCACCCGCCCCGGCCCCACCTCCTCCACCCGCACGGGATAAGCTCTTCCACCCACCCAGAGCTCCACCCGCTGGTTCTCCCGCAGCTCCATGGCTCAACCGTCCACCCGCACCGTCCCCAGCCTGTGGAGGTCGAGGTCGGGTTCCAGCTCCTCAAAGGCGATCACGGGGATCTGCGGGACCCCATGCTCCACGAGCCGTCGCACCGCGCTGCGCACGGCACCCGAGCACAACAGCACGGGATGCGGGCTTGTCTGGACGGCGACCTCCCACGCGGCCCGGATGGCCTGTTGCAGCCGGTGCAGGGCCTCCACGTCCACTTTCCGGCCCTGCGCGCCTTCCAGCAGTACGGCCTCCGCGGCGGGATCCAGTACCAGCACGTGCAGCCGGCGCGCTTCATCGAGCAGGTGCTGGTAGAGTCCGCGGCCCAGCGCCCGCCGGACCAGCTCCACCAGCCGCTCCGGCTCCTTCACCGCCCGCCCATGGTCCGCCAGGGTCTCCAGGATGGTCACGAGGTCCCGGATGGGGACGCCCTCCTGCAGAAGGAGCTGCAGCACCCGCTGGACCTCGCCCACGCTCAGCACCTGGGGCACCAGCTCCTCCACCAGGGTCTTCTGCCGTTCCCGCAGCCGGTCCAGCATCTCCTGCACGTCCTGCCGGCTCAGCAGCCGCCACCCGTGACGTCGCACCACCTCCCCCAGGTGCGTGACCATCACCACGGACGGCTCCACCACCGTGTAACCGCTCGCCTCCGCCACCGCCCGCTCGTGCTCTGAGATCCACACGGCAGGGCTGCCGAAGGCGGGATCCACGGTCTGCACGCCCGGTAGCTCCGGGGCGTCCGGGGAGGTCCGGACGGCGAGCAATCCCGTGGGCATCACCTCCGCCCGGGCCACCTCCACGCCCCGGAGGAGGATGCGGTACTCCCGGGAGCCCAGGGTGGGCTCGTCCCGCACCCGGACGGGCGGGATCACTAGCCCCATCTGGGCGGCCACCTGCTTGCGGAGGGCCACGATGCGCTGCAGCAGATCCCCGCCCCGGCTGGGCTCCACGAGTTCGATGAGGCCGTAACCGATCTCCACGCACAGGGGATCTACCTCCGCAAGGCCATGCACCGCTTCCTGAGCGGGCGCGGGAGGCGCCTGGGGCTCGGGCAGGGGTTGGGGAGCCCGCAGCGCCCAGCCCACCGCGGCCAGCATCCCGCCCACGAGGAGAAACGCCACCTTCGGGAGACCCGGGAAGAGGCCCACCGCGGCCACGATGCCGCCCGCGGCCAGAAGCGGCCGCCACCGGGCGGTGAGTTGGGCCACCACGTCTGCGCCCAGGTGGTCTCCCCCCGCGGTGCGGGTGAGGATGAGGCCGCTCGCCGCGGAGAGGAGCAGGGAAGGGATCTGGAGCGCGAGTCCCGCCCCCACCGCCTGGAGGGCGAAGGCCTGGGCCGCCTCTGAGGGGGAGAGGCCGCGGCTCAACCCCACCCCAAAGCCTCCCAGGAGGTTGATGGCGGTGATGAGGAGGCCCGCGATGGCGTCCCCCCGCACGAACTTGCTGGCGCCGTCCATGGCTCCAAAGAAGTCGGACTGCTGCTCCACCCGCCGCCGTCGCTCCCGAGCTGCCTCCTCCGTGAGGGTGCCCGCGTTGAGCTCCGCGTCGATGCTCATCTGCTTGCCGGGCATGGCGTCTAGGGCGAACCGGGCCGCCACCTCTGCCATGCGGCTGGTGCCGTTGGTGACCACGAGGAACTGCACGATGAGCAGGATGGCGAAGATCACCAAGCCCACCACGAGGTTCCCGCCCACCACGAGTCCCCCAAACGCGGCCACCACGCTCCCCGCGGACCCTTGGGTGAGGATGAGACGGGCCATGGCCACGTTGAGTCCCAGCCGCCCGAGGGCCGCGGCCAGCAGGAGGGACGGGAACACCGAGAGCTGGAGGGGATCCGTGATGTAGGCGGTCGCCAGCAGCACCACCACGGAGAGGGCCAGGTTCGCGATGAGCAAGACATCCACGAGCGGAGGGGGGAGGGGGACGACCAAGGCGGCGGTGATGAGCAGAAGACACGCCACCAGTCCCAGGTCACTGCCCTGCACGAGTCGCCGGCCGAAGGTCACCACGGCACCTCCCGCAGATGGCCCGAGCGGTACAGCATGGCCAGCAGCTCCGCCACCGCGTGGTACAGGGCGGGCGGGATCATGCGGCCGAGAGGAACCCCGCGGTACAGGGCCCACGCGAGGGGCGGGTTTGTGACCACGGGAACCCGATGGCGGGCCGCCTCCTCCCGGATGCGCTCCGCCACCTTCCGGGCGCCCTTCGCCACCACCACGGGCGCGGGCGCTTCCCGGGGAGCGTACCGGAGGGCCACGGCCACGTGCACGGGGTTGGTGACCACCACCGTGGCCCTGGCCACGTCCCGCAGCATCCGCCGCCGGGCGAGCTCCCGAGCCCGAGCCCGCTGCCGGGATCGCACGAGGGGATCACCCTCCGTCTCCCGGAGCTCCTCCCGCACCTCCTGCTTGGTCATGCGCAGGGCACGCTCGTACTCGAACCGCTGGTACAGGTAGTCCAATCCCCCGAGGAGGGCCAGGGCCAGGGCACCCCGCAGGACCACCGCGTGGACGGTTGTCCCCATCCAGCCCGCGAGGACCGCGGGGGAGGAGATGGCGGGAGGAATCTGTGACACCACCTCCCGCAACGGCCCCCACACCGCCACAGCCACCGCGGCCACCTTCAGGAGGGCCTTCAAGCCCTCCACCACGGAGCGCAGGGAGAAGAGCCGCTCCAGGGCCCGCAGGGGGTTGAGGCGGTCCAGGCTCGGCTCCAGGAGCTTCCCGCTGAACAGACCTCCGGTCTGGGCCGTGCCCGTGGCGAGCCCGGCCACCAGGGCCGCGCCCACCACGGGTCCCACAAGCCAGGCGGCGGCCACCACCCCTTCCGCCACGAGGGCCCCGAGCCGGCCGGGATCCGGGGCGCTCAGCACGCGCCGGGTGTACTCCGCGTATGCGGAAAACCCGCTGGGGAGGACGAGGGCACCCACCACGACCGCGGCCAGGAGGGCCGCGCTTTGCGTGAGGTCCTGACTGCGGGCCACCTGCCCCCTGCGCCGGGCCTCCTGCCGGCGCCTGGGGGTTGCGGGCTCCGTGCGTTGGCTTGCCATGGCGTCCTGGAGGGGTATGCAAAGGCCGTGCCGGGAACTAGGCGAGGTCCACGGAGGCGAGGCTTGCCACCTCCGCGAGCAGGTCCGCGAGTCCCACCAGCAGGAGGGGAATCTCGTCCGCGCTCAGCCCCAGACGCCGGAGGGCTCCTTCGCTGCACCGGTGAAGCAGCTGATCCGTTCCCACGCCGACCCCCAGCATGAGGCAGAGGGCGTCCGCCACGTGCACCGCGTCCGCGAGCCCGGGGTCCTCGGGCTCGTCGGGCCGGTGGTGGTACGCGATGGCGGTGATGAGGGGGTCCGGCAGGTTCCACCGCCGGGCGGCCTCCGCGCCCACCTGCGCGTGGTCACAGCCCAGAACGGCTCGTTCCGCCTCCACGAAGTCCATCCCGCCTGCCACGGCTTCCAGCACCGCCGGGTACTGCTCCTGGAGGGCGCTGCTGAGGGCCAGTTTGCCGATGTCGTGCAGCAGCCCCGCCACGAAGGCCGCCTCCGCATCCCGTTCCCGGCTGCCCGCGAGCCGGCGCGCGACGGTGGCCACGGCCAGGGAGTGCTGCCACAGCTGCACCCGATCCAGGCCGTATCCGGGCGCCCCGGGACGGAAGGCGTCGTAGGCCACCGCGCTGACCAACAGACTGCGCACCGCGGCGAATCCCACCAGCACCACCGCCTCCCGCAGGGTCGCCACGCGCCGGGCCCGGAGGTAGAGGGCGGAGTTCGCGAGCCGGAGGACCCGGGCCGCCAGCACCGGATCCCTTCCGAGCGCCGAGGCCACCTCCTCCGCGGAGGTGTTGAGGTCATCGAGGAGCTGCATGGCCTCCACCACGTGGGCGGGAAACGGCTTCAGCGTCTCGAAGGCCATCAGGATCCGGTCCGGGATGCGGCTCACGGCCCCCTCCGCAGGAGCTGCGCCACGGCCCGCAGGGCCCGGGCAAACTCCGCCTCCACGCCCCCGAGCAGGTACGGCATAAACAGCCCCACCAGCACCAGTCCCACCCCCACCTTGAGGGGGAGGCTCACGAGGAAGACGTTCACCTGCGGCGCGGCCCTCGCCGCCAGGGCAATTCCTACCTCCACCGCGAGGGATGCCACGAGGAAGGGGGCTGCGAGCTGCACCCCGCTCAGAAAGCTCGCGGCGGCCAACTCCACCGCCCACCCGCTCACGGGGCCCGCGGGCGGGAAGGCGGTCAGGGGCAACCGGGAAAAGCTCGCTCCTACCAGGCGCAGAGCGTGGTGGTGGGCGTCCGTGGCGAGGTACAGGACGGTGGCGAGGATGGTCCAAAGCTGCGCGAGGATCGTAGACTCCGTGCCGTGCACCGGATCCACGAGGTGTCCCGTGCCGAGTCCCAGGCTCACCTCGGCCATCTGGGCCGCCACCTGCACCGTGGCGAACGCGAGGGCCACTCCCCATCCCAGGAAGAGGCCCACGCTCAGCTCCTTCACCAGCAGGGCCCCGAACACCGACGCGCTCTCTGGGACCGGCATCCGCGCCGCGGGGACGGTGGCGGCCAGGCACAGGCCCAGCCCTACCCGGGCGGGGACAGGAACCCGGGGACCACCCAGGGCCGGGAGGACCAGGAGGAAGCCGGATACCCGGGCGGCACCCAGCAGGAACGGCAACAGGAACCCCCACTCCGGCATCACCGCACCAGGTCCGGAAGCGCCCGCAGGAGCGCGGCGGTGAACCCCAGGAGTCGCTGGGCCATCCATGGCCCCAGGAGGGCCGCCACCACGCCGACTGCCACCATCTTGGGGACGAAGGATAGGGTGGCCTCCTGCACCTGAGTGAGTACCTGCAGCAGGCTCACCACCACGCCCACGAGGAGGGCGGTGGTGAGCACGGGCAGGGCCACCAGGGCCGCCACGGTGGCGGCCTGCTGGGCGAGGGCAATCAGGGCGTCCAGGTTCATCGGAAGCCTGCCAGGAGGGCCCGGGCCACCAGGTGCCACCCGTCCACGAAGACGAACAGCAGCAGCTTGAAGGGCAGGGAGATCAGGACGGGCGGCAGCATCAGCATGCCCAGGGAGAGCAGGACGCTACTGACGACCATGTCCACCACGAGGAAAGGGATGAACAGCAACGAGCCCAGGAGGAAGGCGGTACGGAGCTCGCTCACCACGAAGGCGGGGATGAGCACGTAGGTGGGCACGTCGTCCGGCCGGCGGGGACGCGGGAAACGTCCCATGGAGAGGAAGAGGGCCAAGTCCGCCTCCCGGGTCTGCCGCAGCATGAACTCCCGGAAGGGCCGGAGGGTTCGGTCCAGGGCCGCCTGCTGTCCCAGCTCCCCCCGGAGATAGGGCTGCAGGCCCTCCCGGTTCGCACGGTCCAGGGTGGGCGCCATGGTGAAGAGGGTCAAAAACAGCGCCAGTCCCACCACCACCTGGTTGGGAGGGATGGTGGGCACCCCGATGGCGCTGCGGACCAGGGAGAGCACGATCACGATGCGGGTAAAGGAGGTCATGAGGATCAGCAGGGCCGGGGCCGTGGCCAGCACGGTCAGCAGCAGGAGGACCTGCAGGGTACTGGAGAGCTGCTGGGGAGAGTCCGAGGTCCCCACCCGCAGCTCCACCACGGGGAGCGGCGCGGCGAAGGCGGGTGCCGCGAGCACCAGCACCCCAAGGAACGCGAGAGCCCACCGCCTCACCGTCGCTCCTCCCCCGGCCGTCTCAGGCGCCGGGCCGCGGCCCGGATCTTCTCCCCGAAGGTCTCCTCCTCTTCCACAGGTGCGGGGCCCAGCTCCGCGAGCACGGAGAGCTGGCTTCCGAGCAGCAGCCTTTTCCCCTCCACCTCCACCACGTACAGCGCGTGCTGAGGACCCAGCCGGGCCACCTCCCGCAGCCGCACCGTGGAGGAACTCCCACCGGGCCCCATCCGCAGCAGGAGGGAGCGGGTGAGGAGGACGAGCCCCACCACCAGCACGAGACCGGCCAGGGCCCGGAGGAGCAGGGAAGCCGGGTGGACCTCCGGGGCAGGGGGCGGGGCAGCCGCAAACAGCAGGGGGCTCACGTGCGGTCCTCCGCGCCGCGGCCCAGGGTGCGCAGGCGCTGCTCGGGGCTCAGGATCTCCGTGACCCGGACCCCGAAGTTCTCCTCGATGACCACCACCTCGCCCCGGGCGAACAGCCGGTCGTTCACGTACAGGTCCACGGGCTCTCCCGCGGCCCGCTCGAGCTCGATCACGGCCCCGATCCCCAGGGAGAGCACGTCCCGGATCCGCATCCGGGTGCGGCCCAGCTCCACGGTGACCTGCAGGGGCACATCCAGCAGCAGGTCCAGGTTTCGGTCGGGGCTGCTGGCACGTCGTGGTTCCAGGGGCTCGAACTCCACGGGCCGCACCGTGGGCGCGGGCGATGCGAGGGAGGGTTGAGGGGGAGGGGGCGGAGAACCTGCCACCCGTCGAGCCGCCTGGGTGCTCCGCTCCACCAGCTGCGGGAGCACGGAGGCCTCGTAGATCTGGTAGAAGGTGGTCTCCGGCAGCCCTTCCACCTTGAGGTGGAAGGTCACCCGGACCACCTCATCGCTCGGTTGGAGAAGCCGCTCCACCGCCTCCTCGGTCTCCAGCACCGCCACCTTGGGAGGTGAGATGGTGACGGGAGAACCCAGGAACTCCGCGAGGGCGGTGCTCGCGGAGCCCATCATCTGGTTCATGGCCTCCCCGATTCCGCTGAGCAGGAGCTCCCGATCCAGGGGCCGGGCTGCGGAACCGTCCCCGCCCATCATGAGGTCCACGAGCACCCGGACGTCCTCGTCCCGCAGGAGGAGGTAGCTGTGACTCGTGACGGCTCCGGACGTGTGCACGCCGACCCCCACGTGCCCCACGAGAGAACTCCGGTCCACCTCGGACCACCGGAGGAGCTCCGCCTTCGGTGCGGTGATGTGCACCCGCCGCCGCACCAGTTGCGAGAGGGTGGTGGCCGCGGAGCCCATGCCGATGTTGGAGAGCTCCGCAAGCAAATCCAGGGGGTCCACCGGGTACGGCTCAGCCATGGCGGGCGTTCGCCTCCTGACCCAGGATCTGCACCGCGAGCCGGCGCCCCACCCGGCCCGGCCGACCGGAGAACACCGGGACTCCCTCCACCAGCACCTGGAGGGCCTCGTGGGCCCGGCGATCCAGACGGATCACGTCGTTGGGCCCCAGGCTCATGAGGTCTCCCAGGGGGACCCAGGCCCGGCCCAGCTCCACCTGCACGGGGACGTGGGTGTCCTCCACCGCCCGCTGGAGCAGCTCGGTCTGCACGGTGCGGGAAGGCGCCCGGAACAGGGTGGTGGCGCTCAGTAGGCTCAGGATCGGCTGCAGCAACAGGTACGGGAGACAGAGGTTCATCCGGTAGGAGTGTTGCGGGGTGTCCACCTGGAAGTACACGAGCAGCACCACGTCCGTGGGTCCCGCGATGTGGGCGAACTGAGGGTTTGTCTCCATCCCCACCAGGACCGGCCGCACATCCGCCACGGACTGCCAGGCGTCGTGCAACAGCGGGAGCAGCCGCTGCATCAGACGCTCCACCAGGCCCCGCTCCAGCTCCGTAAGGGGACGCAGAGGTTGATCCGCTCGACCGGGTCCACCCAGCAACCGATCCACCATGGCCAGGGCCAGGCTGTTGCTGAACTCCAGGAGGGCCCGCCCTTCCAAGGGTTCCAGCCGGAACAGCACGATGACCGTGGGAGAGGGGATGGAGCGGACGAACTCCTCGTAGCTGAGCTGCTCCACGGATCGCACGCTGACCGCGATGGGGCTCCGGAGGTGCACGGAGAGGGCCATGCCCGCCATCCGCGCGAAGGCGCCGTGGAGGATGGAGACCGTGCGCAGCTGGTCCTTGGAGAACCGATCCGGACGGCGGAAGTCGTACGGCCGGACCCGGCGCTCCTCAGGGGGAGGCGTGGATTCCGGGGTCACCTGGCCCGATCGAAGGGCCGAGATGAGCTGGTCGATCTCCGCCTGCGAGAGGAGCTCATCCGTCATTGGGCCACGAACTCCGAGAAGTACACGGCCTTCACGTGGAACCGACTGTCCTTGGCCTCCTCGTTGAGCCGGCGCACGAGTTCCCGCCCGATCCGCTCCCGGCCCTCCGGGGTGCGGAGGGAGGAGTACCGCTGCCCAGTGAGGGTCCGGACCACCACGTCCGACCACCGGTACCGCGCCTCCGCCGCAGCCTCCTTGAGGGCTTCCCCGCCGAGCGGGGTCTCCACCTCGAGGGCGAGGGTCACCTTGAGGTAACGGAAGCCGTCCCCGGGATCCAGGTTCACCACGAATCCCCCCAGGGGGACCGTGGCGTGGTTCAGTCGAGGCTTGGTCTCCCCGCGAGGGCGCGCAAGCAGGGCCCCCGCGGCCAGGGCACCCGCCAGGAGCACCACCACGCCCATCACGAGACCCAGTTTCGCCGCACCGCGCTCGGACCGCATCCCCTGCCTCCGGCCCGAGGCCATGCAACTTCCGTGCCGGATCAGGGTCGGAGCAGGAGGATCTCCACCCGCCGGTTGCGGGCCAGGTCTTCCGGTGCGGTACCGTGCCGGACCGGGCGGCTGTCCCCGTAGCCCACGATGGTGAACCGGGTCCCGTCCGCCCCCGAAAGCTGCATCAGGCGCCGCACCACCGCCGCGGCCCGGGCGCTGCTGAGCTCCCAATTCGAGGGATAGCGGAAGGTGCGGATGGGACGGGCGTCCGCGTGCCCCTCCACCCGCACCAGGAGCTCGGACCTCCCGCGGATGGCCTGGGCCACCGCCCGGAGCACGGGCTCCGATTCCGGCCGCAGGTCCGCGCTCGCGGTGTCAAACAACAGCGGCCCCGCCATGGAGACCCGCACCCCCTCCGGGGTCACCCGCACCTCCACCTGAGCGCCCAGCCCTGCGGCGGCGACCTCCTGCAGGATCCCGCGTGCGAGGGACTGGAAACTCTCGGAGAGCGGGTCCGCGGCGGGCGTGGGGCTGGGGGCCTCCAGCTCCAGCACCCCGCTCCCGCCCGGGAGCACCCCCTGACCTCCTTCCAGCAGTCCCAGGGAGGCGGTGGACGCCCGGAACCCCGCGAGCACCTTTCTGAACTTTGCCAAGTCCAGCTGGGAGAGGGAGTACACCATGATGAAGTAGGCCATCAGCAGGGTGATGAGGTCCGCGTAGGTCACCAGCCATCGCTCGAGGCCCCCGCCGCCGTGGCCGCCTCCTGTTTGCGCGCCGTTCCGCCTGCGCCTCACCGCGCGCCCACCGTGGCTGTGCCCGGAGCCCGGGCCGCCCCCTCCTGGACCGCCGCCTCCCGACCCACCTTGGCCCGCAGGGCGGGCGGCAGGAAGGCCCGCAGCTTCTCCTCCACGAGGCGCGGGTTCTCCCCGGCCTGGATGGCGAGGACCCCTTCCGTGACGATCTGCCGCAGCAGCGCCTCCTCTTGGGAGCGGGCCCGCAGCTTGTTGGAGAGGGGGAGGAAGACGAGGTTCGCGAGGGCCACGCCGTACAGGGTGGCGATGAAGGCGGCGGCCAGCATGTGGCCCAACTTCGAGGGGTCATCCAGCTGCTGCATCATGTTGATGAGGCTGATGACGGTGCCGATGATGCCCAGGGTCGGGGAGAACCCCGCCATGGTGCTGTAGATCCCTTCCCCCACCCGGTGCCGCTCCTCCATGAGCTCGATCTCCGTCTGGAGGATCTCCCGCACCACCGCGGAATCCGTCCCGTCCACCACCAGCCGCACCCCCTTGGCGAGAAACGGGTCATCCCCCTCCCGCAGCTCGCCCTCCAAGCTCAGCAACCCTTCCCGGCGGGCCCGGTCCGCGAAGCGGATGAGGCGGTTCATGGTTCCGAGCACATCCGGAGGCCGGTGAAAGAAGGCCCGCAGGGTGACTCTCGGCAGGTCCAGGATCTGCTTGAGGGAGTAGGAGACCATGGTGGCGCCCAGGGTACCGCCGAACACGAGGATGAAGGCGGGGATGCTGATGTAGTACTCGGGTTTGCCCCCCTTCAGGATGGCTCCAGCGCCCACGCTGGCCCACCCCACCACCAGGCCCAGCAGCGTCGCGAGATCCACGGCCGTTCACCCCATGGGATCCGCTTCCGGCGCCCGTTGCGCCGGATCGAGGGAGCGACAGCACGCCTTCCGGTACGCCAGGACCCGGGCCACCACCTCGTCCACGGACTCCTGGACCACATACCGGTGGCCCGTGGTGAGGGAGATGACGGTGTCCGGGGTCCCCTCCACGGACTCGATGAGTTCCGCGTTGATGACGGTCTCCGTTCCGTTAAGCCGTGTGACCTTGATCATGGCCTCCGCCACGCGGGACCCGCCCGAGGGCGGGTCCCGCGTTCCTCACCCCGGTTATCGGCGCAGGGAGATCAACTCTTGAAGGAGCTCGTCCGAGGTGGTGATCACCCGGGCGTTGGCCTGGAAGCCCCGCTGGGCCGTGATCATGTTCGTGAACTCCTGGGCCAGGTCCACGTTGGACATCTCCAGGGCTCCCGCCACGAGGGTCCCTCGGCCGCCCGTGCCCGCGGCTCCGATGGACGGGGGTCCGGAGTTCGCGGACTCCGCGTACAGGTTGTTGCCCGCCTTCATCAGTCCCCCGGGGTTGGTGAAGAGGGCCAGGGCCACCTGCCCGATGACCTGGGTGCGACCGTTGGAGTACAGGCCCGTGATCACCCCGTTGCCGTCGATGGCAAAGGACTCCAGGCTGCCGCTGGGGTACCCGTCCTGGTTGCGGAGGGTGGCAGTAGACGGGGCGGCGTACTGGGTGAGCTGGGAGAAGTCCAGCTTTAACTCCAGGTCCGCGGAGCCCAGCTCGTCTGGGAGGTCCACGGTGACCTCCTCGGGGTCCGTGGGCGAGGTAAGCTTCCCGGTCTCGTCGAACTCCAGGCTGCCGCTCGCCACCTCCTCGTCCCCGTAAAAGAGCTGCCAGTCCCACTGGTTCGCATCCGTCTTGGTGAACACCAGCCGGAGTTCGATGGGGTTTCCCAGGGAGTCGTACACGGTGATGGTGGTGGTCCAGGTACCGTCCACCTCTGTGGCGGCATCCAGGTTCCCGCCGAAGACCACGTTCTCCGTGGCCTTGGGCGGAATCTCGGCCCCCACGGGGATCCTGATGGGCACCAGCTCCCCGCTCGTGTCCACCTCCCCCGCCTCGTCCGCCTGCCAGCCCATCAGCCGCAGGCCGGTGCTGGCATGTACGAGCCCACCGCGGCTGTCGAGCACGAGGGCCCCGTCCCGGGTGTAGAACCGCCGCAGGCCGTCTCCCACCACGAGGAACCCGTCGCCCTGGATGGCGAGGTCCGTGAGCACCCCCGTGTACTGGAGGTTTCCTTGGGTGAAGAGGGTGTCCACACTGCCCACCTGAACCCCCAGCCCCACCTGCAAGGGATTCATGCCGCCTCGGGCCTCCGAGGGCGCCTGGGCACCCCGGATGGTCTGGCTCAGCATCTCCGCGAAGTTCACCCGGCTGGCCTTAAACCCCACGGTGTTCACGTTCGCGATGTTGTTGCCGATCACGTCCATGCGGACCTGATGGCTCCGCAACCCCGACACACCCGCAAACAAACTCCGCAGCATGCGCTCTCCCTCCTTTCGGTTCTCCCTTACCCGGCGACCTCCACGAGCTGGTCCAGGGTGTACTCCTCCCCTCCCACCAGCAGCACGAACCGGTCCTCCCGGCGGCGGACCCCCGCCACCACCCCCTCCTCCGCGGTACCGTCCGGTTTCTGCACCGTCACCCGTCGGCCCACCAGCTGCACCGCGGTGGCGGCCTCCTGCCGCCACCGGAGCTCCTGCACCGCCTGGCTCACGTTGTGCATCTGCTCCAGGGCGCTGAACTGGGCGAGCTGCGCGATGAACTCCCGGTCGTCCATGGGCTTCAGGGGGTTCTGGTTGCGCAGCTGCGTGACCAGCAGCCGCAAAAAGTCGTCCTTCCCGAGGACGCTCCCCCCGATCCGCACCCCGGACTCCTGCTGCACGGCCCGGACCTCCATTCCCGCACCTCCTACACCACGTAGTCCACGGTTCCCACCTTCCTCCGCGCCCCGTCGGTTGGGCTCCGAGCTCGGGCCGGGCGGATCCAAAGGGCCTGTGGGGGTTCCGGCGTACCCGGTGCCCGGCCGTCTCCCTGGGCCAGCACGCCCACCTCTAGGCCCAGGAGGGCCACGCCCCGCTCGCTCAAGGCGTGGTGGAGGGCGGGCTCATGCGACCGCACCACCCGGGCGACCTCCGGGCCTCCTTCCACCCTTGCCCACACCGCTTCCGACCGCCCCCGTACCTCCATGCGCACCGGCTCCCCCCACCGGTCCGAGAGCTCCAGGCGGAGGCGGTTCGGAAGCGGCGCGTACTCCGACCGTTCCTGGGGAAGCCGGACCCCTTCCGGCCGGCCATGGGAATCCACCTGCTCGCCTCTCCCGACCTGCCCGTTGGGGCCGACGGCCGGAGGGGTTCTTTGGGGCTCTCGCGGCTCGCCCTTCCGGGGCCCGGTTTCGTCCCGAGGGAGTTCGGACCGCGATCCATCACGGGTACCGCCTATGCCCGCGAAACCCTCTTCGCCTCCCCGTCCCTGCCCTTCCGGGGAAGCCGGCGCCTCCCCAGCCGGTCGGAGGTCGATCTTCCCGGGGGGAGCGGTCCCTTCCACCCGCGGGGGCGAGGTCGTCTGCCGGAGCATGGCTTCTTCACCCCCGGACACTTCCGCAGGGGGAGATGCGGGGATCGGAGGATCCCCGCTTCCCTCTCTCCGAGCCGCCGGGGGCTCCCAGGCTGGGAGGATCGGGACGGCCAGCTCATCCGCTTCGGAGACCGGCACCACGGAGACGGCCGGATTCTGATCTCCGGATGGCAACGGGTCCGCCCGAAGCCGGCGGAGATCGTCCGCCTCGAATCCCCGGAGGGAGAGAGGAGGGGATGCCGAGACGGGGATCCGGGGGTGAACCTGGGGCTTATCGGTGAACCCGTCCGGATCCTTCTCCGCCCCCGGTGAGATGGGATGCCGAGGGTGCCTGTCAGACTCCTGGACCTTTTGGGGAGGCAACATCTTTCCGCTTTCCTCCACCGGCACCACGGCCTCCGGGGAGGGAAGGTGGGCCCTGCTCGGTGTGGTACCCGGACCTGCGGAGCCCTCTGGAAGCGGCTCGGATCCCTGAGCACCGGGCTTTACACCCGACGGCTCCCTGGAAGGGATCCCGGGTTGCGCCTGCCGGAGTCCGGGTCTGTCCGGATCCTGCACGGGGTACACCCTCCCGCTTCCCGGGTTTGGGCCTGAGCTCAGCGGCACCAGGGCTTTCCCGGCATCCTGGGCTATCGGGAGCGCTTCCGGCCGATTCTCCCTGCACGGATCAGGAATCGCCTGGGCGGGCGGCTCCTCCCGCGTGAGGGGGATGGTCGGGGGAGGTTCGTGATCAGGATGCGTCCACATCTCCCCCTGGGGGAACACCTGGGCAAGCACCGAGGCA
This sequence comes from Armatimonadota bacterium, assembly GCA_031460175.1. Lineage (NCBI taxonomy): Bacteria > Bacillati > Candidatus Sysuimicrobiota > Candidatus Sysuimicrobiia > Candidatus Sysuimicrobiales > Candidatus Sysuimicrobiaceae > Candidatus Sysuimicrobium > Candidatus Sysuimicrobium tengchongense. Next base: position 275,391 of record JAVKGW010000001.1, read on the forward strand.
AAGGCCGGGGCGTAGATCCCCAGGAAGAGTTCCGGAAAACCCGGCTCCTGGGGGGCGTCTTTGGGCAGCAACCTCACGGGTTCCCTCCGGACTCCATGACGCGCAGCCGCTGCCAGGTGGCGAGCACCCGCTCCACGTAGGCCCGGGTCTCCGCGTACGGCGGAACCCCGCCGTACCGCTGCACGGCTCCTGGACCCGCGTTGTACGCGGCAAGGGCAAGCCGCACGTCCCCGAACCGCTCCAGGAGCCCCCGAAGGTACCGCGCCCCCGCCTCCACGTTCTGGGCGGGGTCATAGGGATCCCGGACCCCCAGGGCCCGGGCGGTAGCGGGCATGAGCTGCATGAGCCCCTGGGCTCCCGCGGGAGAGGTGGCGTAGGGGTTGTAACCCGACTCCGCTTGGATCACCGCGTGCACCAGGGCGGGCGGCAGCCCGTACCGGCGGGCCGCCTCCTCCACGAGGTCCCGGAAAGGACTGAGATCCTTCTGCCTTTCCGGACGGAGCAGGGGGGAGCCTCCAGGGGCCGCCTGGGGCCCGCCCACCCACCGTTCGATGGCGCGGACGCGGCTCAGGACGAGCAAGAGGTTCGGGCTCATGGTCTACGCGCCGACCGCAACAGGGCGGCCTCGTCCGCCTGCGCCTGCTCGCGTCGTTCCTCCTCCCGGCGGTGCTCCTGGAGCCGCCGCTCCCGCAGCCGCTCCACCACCTGCCGTTCCGTCCTGGCCTGCAAAAACTGTGCCCAAGCCGCCTCCACCCGGGCCTTCAACTCCCCCACCCTCCGCTCTGCCGCCACGGCCTCCAGCCGGGCCTGCTCGAGAAAGGCAGCGGCCGATCGCAGCGCCCTAGCGTCCCGGGCCTCCCGCAAGCGGACCTCCTCCTCCCGCACCTCGCCCCGGGCCTGCTCCAGCCGGACCTCCGCCTCCCGCAGGAACCGGAGGAGGCGTGCAAGCTCCCGGCGGGCCTGCCGCTCCCGGACGGCGCGCAGCCGACGCAGGCCCTCCAGCCGGAACCGGAACCGCCGCATCCCTACTCCCCGAGCTCCGCCAGTTGCCGGAGGGTTTCCTCGAAGGGTGTGCGCTCGTGGGGGAGCTGGCGCAGAAAGGCCCGGATGGCCTCGATGCGGTCCAGGGCCGCGTCCACCCTCGGATTCGCACCCCGGGTATAGGCGCCCAGGTTCACCAGGTCCTCCACCTCCCGGTAGGTGGCGAGGTGGGCGCGCACCGCCTGGGCCCACCGCAGGTGCTCGGGGCTCACGACGGAGGGCATCACGCGGCTCGTGGACTCCAGGACGTCGATGGGCGGGTAGTGGCCCTGGGCCGCGAGGGAGCGGGAGAGCACGATGTGGCCGTCGAGGATGCTGCGGGCGTGGTCCGCCACGGGGTCCATGAGGTCGTCGCCTTCCACCAGCACCGTGTAGAGGGCGGTGATGGAGCCCCGCTCGGAGGTCCCCGCCCGCTCCATGAGCTGGGGGAGGAGGGCGAAGACGCTGGGCGTGTATCCACGGCTGGTGGGGGGTTCTCCGACCGCGAGCCCGATCTCCCGCTGGGCCATGCAGAACCGGGTGACGGAGTCCATCATGAGCATCACGTCCATCCCCTGATCCCGGAAGGTTTCCGCCATGGCGGTGGCCACGAACGGCGCCCTTGCCCGCACGAGGGGAGGTTGATCCGAGGTGGCCACCACCACCACGGAGCGCTCGAGTCCCTCCCCCAGGTCGTTCTCGATGAAGTCCAGGACCTCTCGGCCCCGTTCACCCACCAGGGCGATGACGTTCACGTCCGCGCTGCTGTGCCGGGCGATCATGCCGAGCAGCGTGCTCTTCCCCACCCCGCTTCCCGCGAAGATCCCGATCCGCTGACCCCGGCCCAGCGTCAATAGCCCGTCGATGGCCCGCACGCCCGTGGGGAGCGGGGCGGTGATGCGGGGACGGTGGAGGGGATTGGGAGGGTCCGCGTGCAGCGGCCGCCAGCCCTCCGGGACAAGGGGCCGGCCATCCAAGGGCCTTCCCAGCCCGTCCGTCACCCGGCCCAGCAGCGACCGTCCCACGGGCACCCGCATGGCCCGGCCGGAAGGGACCACCGGGCTGCCGGGGCTGAGACCGCTCAGGGGTCCCAGGACCATCATGAGGAACCGGTCGTCCCGGAACCCCACCACCTCCGCGGGCAGTTCTCCCTGGGGGGTCTGCACCGTGCACCACTCGCCCACGTGCACCCGAGGTCCTCTCGCCTCGGCCACCAGGCCCACCACCTGCACCACCCGGCCGATGACCCGCACGGGGTCCGTCTCCCGCACCGCGCGGATCCACGCCTCCAGGGGGAGCTCGGGGATGCGGCTAGGCACCGAGCACCTCCTCCAGCCGCTCCCGCAGGCTCCCGAGCTGGGTCTGGAGGCTCGCGTCCACCTTCCCCGCCTCGGACTCCACCACGCACCCTCCTTCCACCTGCGGGTCCGGTACCCACACCACCCGTAGCCCGGGTCGCTCCAGGCCTCTAGAGCGGTCGCCCAGCAGTTCCAGATCCCGGGGGTTCACCCGCACCACGAGCTCCACGAACCCGTGGAGGCGCCCAGCGGCCTCCTGGACCCACTGCAGGAGGAGATCCGGATCCATCTCCACCGCCCGGCGCACCACCCGCCGGGCCACCTCCAGGCTCAACCGCACTACCGCGGGCGCGGCAAAGGAGGCCAGGGCCGCGGGCCCCTGGGCGGCCAGTTCGTCCACCACCCGATCCAGCCGTCTGAGCCGCTCCTGCCAGGCGGCCTCCCCTTCCGCGCGGGCTTCCTCCCGGGCCTGCACCACGGCCCGGGCGATCTCCACCCGGGCCTCCTCCCGGATGCGGCGGGCGGCCTCGTAGGCGCTCCGTAGGACCTCCACGGCCCGGGCGTCCGAGCCCTCCACCGTGGACTCCGGGCGGCCGACGGAGGTGGTGATGCGCACCAGGACCTCCTCCCGGGGTGCCTGCTTGATCACCGCGCGCACCGGCTCCCGCACCACATCCCTCCTAGACCAGGACCTCCTCCGATCCGCCCCGCACCAGCACGATCTGCCCGCTCTCCTCCAACTGCCGCACCACGGTAACGATGCGGCCCTGGGCTTCCTCCACGTCCCGCCGGCGGACGGGGCCCATGAGCTGGAGGTCTTCCCGGAGCGCCTCCGCGGCCCGCTGGCTCATGTTGCGGAAGATCTTCTCCCGCAGCTCCTCGCTGGCGCCCTTGAGGGCGAGGGCCAGGTCCTTGCTGTCCACGCTGCGCAGGACGATCTGGATGGAGCGGTCGTCCAGGTTCAGGAGGTCCTCGAAGACGAACATGAGCTTCTTCACCTGGGCCGCCAGCTCCGGATCCCGCTCCTCCAGGGCCTCCAATATGGCCCGCTCCGTGGCCCGGTCAGACTGGTTGATGATGGAGACCAGGGCCTGCACCCCGCCCACCGCGGTGAACTCCTGGGTGGGCAGGTTCACCAGCTTGCTCTCCAGGGCCATCTCCACCTCCCGGATGGTCTCCGGGGTGGTGCGGTCCATCACCGCCACCCGCTGCGCCACCTCCACCTGCAGCTCCCGGGGGAGGGAGGCGAGGACCGCGGCCGCCTGGGCGGGCTTGAGGTAGGCCACCACGAGGGCGATGGTCTGCGGGTGCTCCTGTTGGAGGAGGCTGGAGAGCTGCGCGGGATCCATGCGGCGGAAGGCGTCGAAGGGCGTGATCTGCAGGGAGGAGGTGAGGCGCTCCAGGATCTCCGCGGCCCGCTGCGGTCCCAGGGAGCGCTCCAAGAGATCCCGCGCGTACTGCAGCCCGCCCAAGGAGACGTACTCCCGGGCGAGGGTCAGTTGATAGCACTCCTGAATCACTTCCTCCCGCTCCTCCGGGGTGACGTGGTGGAGGCTGGCGATCTCGAAGGTGAGAGCCTCGATCTCCTCGTCGCCCAGGTGCCGCAGCACGTTCGCGGCCGCCTCCGGCCCCAGGGAGACCAGGAGCATGGCCGCCTTCTGACGTCCGGACAGGGCGTTTCGGGCGGGCATGACCTACTTCTCCGCGAGCCAGCTCTTGATCACCGCGGCCACCTCCGCAGGACGCTCCTGCGCCAGCCGCTGCAGCTCCCGTCGCGCGACGCTCTCCCCGTCCTGCCGCTCCCGCAGCACCTGGAGCACCCGCTCCTCCTCGTCCTCCGGGGGCTCGGGCAGGGCCGGCGGGATGGCCTGCACCGGCTCCACGCTGACGGACCACCGCCTGCGCCGCAGGAGCAACAGGGCCAGCATCAGGAGCAGGAGGAGGGCCCCGCCCGCGGCGGCCAGCAGGAGGGCCAGGGAGAGCTTCCGGCGCACCGCGGCCTGGGCCGCGGGAGCCCGGGGTTCCTCCGGGGCCCGGGCGGTGGGGAACTCCACCGCCTGCACCACGAGCACGTCTCCCCGGCGTCGGTCCAGCCCAACCGCAGCCGCGATGGAGGGCTCCAGGGCCCGCACGGCCTCCAGGGGAACCCGTTGATCCACCAGCACCGCGACCGAGAGCCGGCGGATCCCGCCCGCGCTCACCGCCCGCTCCACCCGGCGGGTCACCTGGTAGGTGGCGCGGGACTCCCGCCTCCGGTACTCGGCCCCGCCCTGGGAGGCGGGGTTCGTGGCGTACGAGGGGACCGAGTTCGTGGCAGGGCCGCCGGGCGGAGGGCCGCCCCGGCCCGTGTAGGACTCCTCCACGGAGACCTCGGAGGTCGGAGCCCGCTGCTCCGGGCTGAAGCTCTCCTGCTCCACCTGCCGGCGGCTCAGGTCCACTTCCGCGCTCACCCGGGCGATGGCGCGGCCAGGACCGAGGAGCTGGTCCAGCATGGTCTGCAGTCGCCCCTGCAGGGCGGCTTCCACCTGGGCCCGCTCGTCCAGCTGGGTGGCGATGGCGGCCGCGGGATCCTCCTGCCCCGGGGAGAGCAGCCGGCCCTCCGTATCCACCACCGTCACCCGTTCGGGGGAAAGCCCCTCCACCGCGCTGGCCACCAGGTGCCGGATGGCCCGCACCTGGGCTCCCCCGAGCTGCGCGGCGGGGCGCAGCCGCAGAACCACGGAGGCGCTGGGCTGGACGTTCTCCTCCTGGAACAGCCGGTCCTCGGGCAGGGTGAGGTGCACCCGGGCGGACTCCACGGCCTCCAGGGTCTCGATGCTGCGCGCCAGTTCCCCGGCGAGGGCCCGCTGCAGGTTCACCCGCTGCACGAGCTCCGTGGCCGCGAAGGAACTCCGGTCAAACAGCTCCCACCCCGCGCCCCCGCTCCGGGGCAGACCTTGGGCCGCGAGCTGCAACCGCGCGGCGTACAGGCGATCCCGGGGGACCTCCACCGTGGTGCCCGCACCCGACAGCCGGTAGGGGATCCCCAGCTTCTGCAGGGCCTCCACCACCCGGGCAGCCTCCTCCACCTCAAGCCGGCCGTACAGGGGCACGTACTCCGGCCGGCGCAGAAAACTCCAGGCGGCCACCAGGGCCACCACGCCGAGACCCACCGCCACCAGGGTCACCCGGCGGTTCCGCAGCTCCGTGGACCAAAGCCGCCGCAACGCCTCCATCCGGCGCGCGCCTCCCCTACACCTGCATCCGGATCAGCTCCTGGTAGGCCTCCAGCAGGCGATTGCGCACCTGGATGGCAAGCTGAAGTGCCAGGTTCGCCTCCTCCACGGCCACCATCACCGCGTGCACGTCGTCCGTCCGGCCGTCCGCGAGGGCTGCGGCCGCGGCATCCGCGCGCCGCTGCAGCTCGTCCGCGCTGCGCACCGCCCGCTCCAGGGCCTCCGCGAACGCGGAGAGGGTTTCCCGGATCGGAGAGGCGGAAACGGGGCCGAGGGGACCAATCCCGCGGATCTCCATCCCTACCTCCTGCCGATCTCCAGGGCCCTCAGGATGGCCTGCTTGGTGGTGTTGAGCACCATCACGTTGGCCTCGTAGGCCCGGGCGGAGGCGATGAGGTCGGCCATCTCCACCGCGGGGTTCACGTTGGGCAGGGTTACGAATCCCTCCGCGTCCGCGTCGGGATGCCCGGGATCGTACACCCGGCGCGGCGGGGTGGGATCCTCCACGATCCCCGCCACCACCACGCCCTGAGCTTCCCCCACGGCCGCGGGACCCGCGGAAGCCAGGAACCGGCTCACGAGGGGCGCGAAGAGCACCACCTTCCGCCGGTACGGGCCCCCGGAGCCACGGGTGGTGTTCGCGTTGGCGAGGTTGCTGGCAATCACCTCCAGGCGCACCCGCTCCGCGGTGAGGGCGCTCGCACTCGCTTCCATGGCGCGGAAGAGGGACACGGTACACCTCCGCATCTAGCGCCGGCCCTCCAGGATGGCCGACCGCAGCATCTCCAGCTTCGCCGAGAGGAGGGTGGTGAGGGCCATCATCTGGAGGCCCGTGCGCGCGATCTCCACGCTCTCCAGCTCCGGATCCACCTCCGTGCCGTCCCACCGAACGAAGGCCACGCCCTCCGAGGGCACCCCGTCCGCGGGCGCCTCCTCCCACAGGGCCCGGAGGGTCGCCCCGAAGTCCACGTCCGCCCGCACATACCCCGGGGTGTGGGCGTTGGCCAGGTTACCGGCAAGGACCGCGTACCGGCGGCCCAAGGCCCGCAGGGAGGCCAGCAGGTACCGTCCCGTGGGATCCAACCCCATAGCCGCCCCCGAGCCTTGCAAGATCGGTGCCGGAGAGCCTAGAGTCTACGCAGACGCGGGAGCCCGTGGCAGGGATCTTGCAATCCCGAGGCCCAAACGGCGTCGGAGGCAAGGGTGGATCGCGGGTCCAACCCCCAGAACCGTCTCGAAATCCTCCTTGCGGTGGCGGAGCACCTGAACCGGCACACGGAGCTCCAACCCATGCTGGACTCCACCCTCCCCCTGATCCTGCAGCTCGTGGGATTGCCCGCTGGGTGGATCTTCCTGTGGGAAGACGAGGGGTTTTGGCTCGCGGCCGCCTCCGGCCTCCCTCCGGGGCTGGAGGCGGAGGACCGGGCTGCCCTGCGCTGGGCCACGTGCTCGTGCCAGCAGAGGCTCCTCGAGGGAAAGCTCCCGGAGCCCATAAACCTCTTGGAGTGCGAGCGGCTCTCTCGCCTCTCCGAGGGAGCAGAGGGGCTGCGCCTGCACGTCTCGGTGCCTCTCCGGACCGGGGACCGGACCCTCGGCATCCTCAACTTGGCGAAGGCGGACCCGGAGCCCCTGGATCGGACCGAGCTGGACCTCCTGCGGGTGATCGGGGAGCAGCTCGGGGTGGCCGTGGACCGGGCTCGGCTCTTCGCCCGCGTGAAGGGGATGCGGGAGCATGAGGAAGAGCAGGTCTCCCGCCTGGCCCAGGCCCTCGTGGACGCGAGTACCCTCGAGGAGGCCGCCCGGGTGGTGTTCGAGACGCTGCGGGAGCGGCTCGAACCCGATCGCCTCGCCCTCCTGGTGGTGGATCCCTCCGGGACCTACCTGGAGGCGGTGGCAGGGTGGGGATGGCCGGAGGGGCGGCTGGAGCACGTCCGGCTTCCCCTGCGTCCCGTGGACTCCAGCGGCCCGGCGTGGGCCCTGCACACGGGCTCCCCCCTCCTCGTGGACCTGGACACCGCGCCCTACCGGATTCCGGAGCAGCTGCGCCAGGCCGGGGTGCGGACCGTCCTGCTCCTCCCCATGCTCTCCGGGAAGGAACCCATCGGGGTCCTGGTGGCCCACTACTTCTCCCGGAGGGAGGTTCCGGAGCCGGTCCTGCGGTTCTGCACGCTCGCCGCCCGCCTCGCTGCGGGGGCCGTGGCCCGCGTGCAGGAGCACCTCCGCTACCGCCTCCTCTTCGAGCGGGTGCCCGTGGGGCTGTACCGATCCACGCCCACAGGGCAGCTCCTGGACGTCAACGAGGCCCTGGTGCGGATCGCGGGGTATCCGGACCGGGAGACCCTCCTGCGGACGAACGCCGCCCAGCTCTATGTGGACCCCAGGGATCGGGTGCGCTGGCAGCAGCTCGTGGACGACCAAGGGGTGGTTTCGGGGTTCGAGGTACGGTGGCGCCGCTACGACGGCACGGAGATCTGGATCCGGGAGAGCACCCGGGTCATCCGGGACGCCTCCGGAGCCCCGGTGTGCTACGAGGGGAGCGTGGAGGACATCACGGAGCAGAAGCGCTACCAGCTGGAGGTCACCTACCTCGCGAGCCACGACCCGCTCACGGGCGCCCTCAACCGCCGCAGCTTCCAGGAGGCCCTGGAGCGCCGGATCTCCATGAGCCGGACCACGGCCCAAAGCGGCGCCCTGCTGTTCCTGGACCTGGACGGGTTCAAGGAGGTCAACGACCGGTTCGGGCACCAGACCGGGGATGAGGTACTCCGGGCGGTAGTCCACCGCATCCGCACCCGGCTACGGGAGACGGATCTCCTGGGCCGGCTGGGCGGGGACGAGTTCGGGATCCTCCTCTACCCCGCGGACGGGACGAGGGCCAGGGCCGTGGCGGAGCGGGTCGTGCAGGCGGTACGGGAGTGGGCGGAGGCGGAGCTAGACGCCTCCGCGCGGATCACCGGCAGTTGCGGCATCGCCCTCTTCCCGGACCACGCCCTCACCGCGGAGGGGCTCCTCACCGCGGCGGATGCCGCCATGTACGCGGTGAAGGCCCGGGGTGGGAACGGCGTGGCGGTGTACGCTCGGGAGGACCCTGACCTCACCGGCCCGCTCCGGGAGGGCCCTGAGCCGCAAATCCCCCATCCTGAAGGCCACTCCCCTCGATGAACTGCGGCTCCCCGCCGCGGAAAGCCGGACCGGGCTCCTTCGGGCGCGCCGGGCGGGGCCTGGGTCCGGCCGAGGGAGGGGGCACTGCCCGGCGGGGCGGAGCCGTCACGACCGGCGGGAACCGGGGAGGCGGGGGGAGTAAGGTGGCCGGGCTCGGGCTCGGGGAGGGCTTCGGGTTAGGCCTCCGGGCCTCCGGCAGTCCGAGGAGATCCGGAAGGCCCGCCGCGGCCCCCCCTTCCCTCGTCTCGACCTGCGGATCCCTCGAGGATCGGGCCACGAGGGTGATCCTCCCGGAGTGCTGGGCCAGCACGACCCTGGGGACCGAGGGGGCGGGCACCTCCAAGGTTACCGCCACGGACCCGTTCCCCGCCGCATCTGTCTCCTGACCCCCGGTCCGGTCCGCCCGGATCACCCGGGCTCCCCGGACCAGAACCCGGGTGATCGGGGAGGGCCGTGAGAAGGTACCGAGCACGTCTACCCGGTCGCCCGGGAGGAGCCGGCCCATAACCGCATCCCTCGCGGGCACCACCACGGTGACGGCCTGCATTCCCTCCTCCACGGAGCCCGCCACGTCCACCACCCGGGCGGGCCGCTGCAGGGCATCCGCGGAGAGGACCTCGCCAGCCGCGATGGGCCGCCGGGCCACCATGCCCGCCACCTCCTCGAACCTCGAGACCGCGTCCGGGGGCACCCGATCGCGCGGGAGGGTCTCCTCCCGCACGGCCTGCGGGAGGATGGCCTCGCCGGCCGGGATTCCGACCGCGGCCACGAGCACCTGCGCCTCCGCGGGCGGCTCATGGGTCGGCGAGGCCAGCATCCATACCCCGGCCGCGGAGAGGGCCAGCACCAACCCGGAGAGCGCGATCCCCGCGGGCACCAGCACCTTGTCCACCAGCAGGCCGTCCGCCCCCTTGGGCACCGGCTTCACCTCCCCGCCTCCCAGCTTTTCCTTGCCTGGAACGGTCCTCATCGCCCCCCGGTCTCGCCCGTCCAGGGCCGGATCTGGGTGACTAACCTCCCGTCCACGTACACGAGGACCACGCACGGCCCTGAACACGAAACAGGTACCCGCACGGAGCTCGCGCCCCGGGTCTCCGCCTCGTGCAGTACCCGGGAGCCCTCTCCCTCCGCCACCACCACCCGCACCCGGGTCGCCCGGTTGACCTCGAGCTCCACTTCCCCAGTTCCGACGCGGCCTGCAGGTCTCCACACCACCCTCTCCCCCGGGCCTTCCCCTGACCCGCCCGCCTGCCTGGACGGGAGACGGCCCAGGGGGACCACGGGCGCTTGTTCCACCGCCCGCCTCGCGGCCTCCGCGAGCCCAGGATCCGAGCCCGCCAGGGCCGCGCGGAGCTTCGAGATGGCCGCCGCCCGGCTCTCCCACCCGAACGCCACCACGCCCTCGTACACCCCGAACGCTCCCTCCTGCCCGGTCCGGTAGAGTTCCCCCCTCCCGTAGACGCCCTCAAAGGCCCCGGACCCGATCGCCGGGTCCAACTCCACCCGGAGCCTCTCCCCCTCCCCCCACACCCGGAGCCCGATCCTCCCCCCGGGCAACTGCACCTCCAGGGTGCCCTCCGGATCGCCCTGCTTCACCATCATCACGTACCTCTGCCGCATGGGCAGCCGCCCGCTCGCCCGCATCCCCGCCAGCTCCACCGTGGCCTCGTGCTCGTAGATCAGGGTGGCCGGAAGCACAGGGAGTCCGATCAGCAAGATCGAGACCGCGGCGGACACCCAGGCCTCCGACCAGTTGGTCCCCGTGTTTCGGAGGCGGAGCCGCACCGGCAGGCCCAGTCCATGACCCGGAGGGAGCCCCTCCTCCTGCACCCGGGCCTCCGGCTGGGGGGAGGCTTGCACAACCGGTGCCGGAGACGGGGAAGCCGGCGGTTGAAGGGGTGGGGTCGGCTCAGGGACAGGTGTGGGAGGTGGAGGAGGGGGTGGTGTAGGGGAACTCCGGGGTCGGGGACGGGGGGTGGGCCGAGGAGTGGAGGCCTTCTGGGGGGAAGCACGGGACGCCGCGGGGCGGGAGGGGATTACCTCCACGATGTCCGCGGTGCGCCGGCGGCCCACCGCGACCCAGAACACCAGGAGTTGTCCGCCCACCCGGACGTGGAGGTTCGTGGACCCGGACCGCCCCACCGCGTACAGGGCCACGGTCCCCTCCCGGGCTCGCACCCACGCCCGCACCACCCGCTGGTTCCCCAGCGCGATGTACTCCACGGGCTTCGGAAAAAGCAAAAACATCGTGTAGCCTGGCTGGACCACCAGGGCATAGCGCTTTCCGGCAGAGACGGTGAGCCTGAGCCGGGCCGGGGGTTCCCCCGCAGGGGCGGCCCACCCGGAGGTCGCCAGCAAGAGCACGCCCACCACCGCCGCGGCCCGGAGGTCGGTGCGCCGGTTTCTCCGCCGTTCCATGCCGCCCGCCTTACGGGGTGGTGTACGTCACCTGGATGGAGGGCGCGAAGAACTGCTCGAGGTCGTCGTTGCCGTCCCCGTTAGGGGAGGTCGTGAAGACGAACCGGATCCCGATGTGGGTCTTCTGGAGCTGTGCCCGCACGAGAGGGGTGGCATCGAATGAGAAGGGGAGGGGCGTGGACGCCTGACTGCCCCCGAACACCGCGACCACAGAGGCGAGCGGGGAACTGAAGAAGTCGTCCGGAGCCAGAATACCCGGGGAGGTGTCGTCCAGCCACGCCACCCCGTGGGCCCAGAGGTTGGGCCAGCTCCCCCACGGGTTGCCTTGCACGGTCTGCCGCTGGCCCGTGTAGACCGCGCTCACCACGCTCACCCCCGGGGCCCCGAGTTCCGCGGGGACCCGGAAGGCCACGAAGGCGGCGGCGACCCCGCCGTTGTTGCAGGGCCCGGTATTCGGACTTTCGTCGTCCCCCGCCACCATCACGGGGGAAACCGCCCCGTTGCTGCACACCGTCCCCACCACCGCGGGCCCAAGAACCACGGTCACGGGCGCGGAGGGGGGTCGGGTGGTGAACCGCCACGTGTACGGCTGCAGCAATACCCGGCCGTCCACCGTCTCCACCCCGGGCTCCACGGTCACCGTGTAGGTGGCGTTGTTCGCGAGCCTCAGTCCACCGAGTCGAACCCCCGTTCCCCCGGAGGTGAGGGTACAGGAGGTCGGGCCCGCGAGGGGAGGGGGCTCGATGGTGATGGAGAGGCAGGCGGTGGTGCGCCGGATGATGTCGCTGAAGATCACCACGATCTCCGTGAGCGGAGAGACCCCGGTCTCCCCGTCCCGCGGCACCGTGGAGACCACTTGGAGGAAGGGCTGGGGCGCCGGGGAAATCGGGGAGGTGGTGGGAGTCGGCGTGGGAGCGGGCGGAGGATTCGTCGCCGCGAGAAGGGACAGGAGACCGCACCCCGAGCTCAGGAAAACCGCGAGGAGAACCGGCAAAAGCCTCCAGAAGCCGCGCACCCCGCTCCCTCCGGACACCTCAGTCCCCGCGGTGAACTTTCTGAAAGCTGTCGTTCGGATCATAAGAGCATCCCGTGCGCGCGTCAAGCGGACCGCATCCGCCGCCGCACGCGCGCGGACGGGATTCCCGCCATCTCCCGGTACTTGGTCACCGTACGCCGGGCCAGGAAAATCCCCTCCTCCCGCAGCCGTTCAACCAGCTCCTCGTCCGTGAGGGGCCGGTCCGGAGGCTCTGAGGCCACGAACTCCCGGATCCGCTCCCGCACGGGGAGGCTTCCATCGAAAAATACCCCGAAGGAGACCACCCGGCCGTCGGGCATCTGCACGAACTTGCCCGCGAGGGCCCGGCTCACCGTGGACTCGCAGACCCCCAGTTCCCGGGCCACCTGCGTGAGGGTGAGGGGGCGGAGGAACCGGGGGCCGTGGTCGAGAAACGCCCGCTGGTAGTGCGCGAGGAACTCCGTGCACCGGTAGAGCATGGTGTTGCGGCGGCGCACCGCCTCGATGAAAAGCCGGCCCCGGCGCAGGTGGGCCCGCAGCCGCTCCCGTTCCTCTGGTGAGAGTTCCGCGGCCAGGAGCGCCCGCCGCACGAGGGGGTTGATGCGGAGCGCGAGGGCATTGCTGGCCACGAGCTCCACCCGGTAGCCCTCCCCCGTGCGGGTGAGGACCACGTCTGGGAATGCGAGCTCCTCGGGCCGCACCTCGCGTCCCCCGCACTCCGCGTAGAAGGCCTCCGCGGGCGCGGGCACGGTGTGGGTCCGCAGGTAGCGGAGGACCTCGTGCACGGTTTCCAGCCGCACTCCCAACCGGGCGGCCACCCTCTCGTGCCGGCCCCGGGCCAGATCCTCCAGGTGGTGGGTCACCAGGGTCCGTGCGAGGTCCCGGAGCGGGTGGTCCGGAAGCCGCTCCAGCTGTAAGAGGAGGCACTCCCGCGCGTCCCGGGCTCCGATGCCCGCGGGTTCCAGGGCTTGCACGGCCCGCAGGGCCTGCTCCGCGAGCGCTTCAGGGACCCCGAGCTCCGCGGCCACGTACCGCAACTCGCCCTCCAGGTAGCCCCGGGGGTCCAGGTAGCCCAGGAGGTGCAGGGCCACCCGGAGCAGCCCCGGATCCCGCACGCTCACCCGCAGCTGGGCCTCCAGGTGGTCCAGGAGATTCGTGGGAGCCCGGACGAGCTCCAGGACGGAGGGGCGCTCCTCCCGGAATCCGGGGTCCGCCCGCTCCCACCGGAACCGGGCCGATCCGCCCAGCAGGCCGTACCCGCACCGGCCGCATACCACCCCTTCCGCCTCCGTACCGCACTGCGGGCAGATCCAAGGCACCCGTTCCAGGACCGGGTTCTCCGCGAGCTCCTGCTCCACCCGGCTCACCAGCTCCTGCACGGGGAGGGGCAGGATGGCGTTCGCGGCGAGCACCACCTGTAGGGCCCGGGCCTCGGGCTGGACCACCGTGACGGGCGCGAGCTCTAGGCTCACCATGCTTTCCTCCCACTACCGAAGGGCTCTTTGGATGGCCTCCACCAGGCGCGCCTGATCGAAGGGCTTCACCACGAAGTCCCGGGCACCCGCCTGGATGGCCTCCACCACCAGGGCCTGCTGCCCCATGGCGCTCACCATCACGATGCGGGCCGCGGGGTCCCGGCGCAGGATCTCCCGGACCGCCCGCACCCCGTCCATCTCCGGCATGGTGATGTCCATGGTCACCACGTCGGGTCTCGTCTCCTCGTACCGCTCGATGGCCTCCAGGCCGTTGCTGGCCTCCCCCACCACCTGGAAGCCGCTGTTGGTGAGGACCTCCCGGAGCATGGCCCGCATGAAGGCCGCATCGTCCACCACCAGGACCCTAACCGACATGCGCCAGTTCCTCCTCCCGTACCGTGAGGCGTACGAGGCGCACGGGATCCAGGATGAGGGCCACCCGCCCGTCTCCCAGGATGGTGGCTCCGGATACCCCGGGCACCTCGCCGAGGTAGGCCCCCAAGGGCTTCACCACCACCTCCCCCTCGCCCACCACCCCGTCCACCCAAAGCCCCACCCGCCGCCTGCCCGAGCTCACCACCACGCACAGGAGCCGGTCCGGCTCCGGAGGCACCGGTAGTTCCAGGATCTCGTGCACGGACACCAAGGGCAGCACCGAACCCCGCAGCACCGTGGTCCGGCACGATCCCACCCGGTGCACGCGGAAGGCGGGCACCTCCACGATCTCGTGCACGGAGGAGAGGGGGATCGCGTAGCGCTCCCCGCCGCAGGTCACCGTGAGGGCCCGCACGATGGCCAGGGTAAGGGGGAGGCGCAGGAGGAACCGGGTGCCCTTTTGCCGCTCCGTCTCCACCTCCAGGCTCCCGCCCACCGCCTGCACCCCGGCCCGCACCGCGTCCATGCCCACGCCCCGGCCGGAGACGTCCGTGACCGCGGCCGCGGTGCTGAGCCCCGGGTGGAAGATGAGCTCCACCGCCTCCCGGTCCGACAGGCGCGAGGCGGCCTCCGGGCTCAGGATGCGCAGCTCCACGGCCCGGCGGCGTACCCGATCCGTGTCAATCCCCCGACCGTCGTCCTCCACCACCACCACGATCCCGTCCTCCTGGTAGGCCGCTAGGCGCAGCCGGCCCGCCCGCGGTTTGCCGAGCCGCTCCCGCTCCTCCGGGGGTTCGATGCCGTGGTCCACCGCGTTGCGCACGAGGTGCATGAGCGGGCCGCCGATCTGCTCGAGGATGGACCGGTCCAGCTCCACATCCTGCCCCTCCAGCACCACCTCCACCTCCTTACCGGCCCGCCGGGCCAGGTCCCGCACGTAGCGGGGGAAACGGCTGAAGAGGTGCTCGATGGGCAGCATGCGGGTCTTGAGCACCTGGGCCTGGAGGTCCGTGGCAACGCGGCCCAGGTGGGCCGCGGCGTCCAACAGCTCCTCCGCGAGGGCGTGGTCTCCCCCGCCCGTCCGCAGCCGGTGGGCGATCTGCTGGAACCGGATCCGGTCCACCACCAGTTCCCCCACGAGGTTCATGATCCGATCCAGCCGTTCCACGTCCACCCGCACGGTGCGCAGGGCGGCCCGCCGGGTCGTCTCCGGATCGTCGGAGAGTTTGCCCCGCGCTTGCGGGCCCAGGTCCAGCCAACGCTCGTCCCTCGGGGCGTCCGAGGCGGGCAGGACCCGCACGGACTCCACGTCCGCGCCCGAGAGGAGCTGCGCCAGGGCCTCCGGCTCCCGCACCCGGGCCCGGCAGCTCAGTTCCAGGTCCACGTTCCCCCGGCGGATCTCCTCCTCGGAGGGCACCACCTGCTCCACCTCTCCCTCCCGCCGCAGCACCTGCAGCAGGGCGAGAGCCCGGGCGGCCCGCATGGGGCAGTCCTCCCGCATCCGGATCCGGATCTCCACGGGGTGGAGCGTCTCCGCGGGCCTCCTCTCCCAAGCCTCCAGCCGCCGCACGAGGTCTTTCACCTCCGTGCGCTCCTCGCCCGCCTCCGCCACCTCCTGCCGCAGGGTCCGAAGCGCATCCACGCACGCGAGCAGGAGATCCGTCAACCCCTCTAGGTCCTGACGGCCCCGGCGCAGGGCATCCAGCACCCCCTCCATGCGGTGCGTGAGCTCCGCCATCCGCCGGAACCCGAGGGCTCCCGCGCTCCCCTTGAGCGTGTGGGCACTTCGGAAGAGCTCGCGGACGAGACCCGCCTCCACCCCCTCCCGCTCAAGGCGCAGGACCCCCTCCTCCAGGACCTGGAGGTGCTCGTCCGCCTCCGCGAGGAAGGTAGGGAGGAGCTTAGCGAGGTGCACCGTCTCCCTCCGCGGGCGCGAGGGCGGGTTGGAATTCCCGGAGGGCCTGTTGCTCCGTGACCTCCAGAACCCGCGGCAGATCCAGCAGGAGGATGAGTCCGTCCCCGTGCTTGGCGACCCCCCGGAGGAACGCCACCTGGCCGGGGCCCAACAGGTCCTCCGGCGGCACCACGCTGCTCTCGGGAACCCGGAGCACCTCCAGCACCGCGTCCACCACCACGCCCACCCGGTTCCCGTCCATCTCCACCACCACGATGCGGGTCGAGCCGTCCCTCTGGTCCGCGGGAAGCCCGAACCTCCGCCGCAGGTCCAGCACGGGGATCACCTGCCCCCGGAGGTTGATGACGCCCTCCACGAAAGCAGGCGCCCGGGGGATGCGGGTCACCTCCTGCATCCGGATGATCTCGTGCACGTGCTCGATGGCGAAGCCGTACCGCTCCCGATCGAGCCGCACCACCACCAGGTGCCGCTCGGGTTCGCTCGCCGCTTTGCGGTCCACCGCGCTCACCTCCCCGATTCCAGCTCCACGTGGACCTCGCCGCTCCGGAGGACCTCCACGAAGACGTCCACGACTTCCGGAGCAAACTGCCGCCCCCGCTGGGCCCGCAGCTCCTCCACCGCCGCCTCCACGGGCACCGCGGGCCGGTAGATGCGGCCCGCGGTCATCACCTCGAAGGCGTCCACCACGGCCAGAACCCGGGCCCCCACGGGGATCTCCTCTCCCCGAAGCCCCATGGGGTATCCGCGGCCGTCCCACCGCTCGTGGTGGTGCAGGACCCAGCGCACCACGTCCTCCCCGAATCCCGCCGCGGAGAGGATCTCCGCGCCCATCACCGTGTGTCGCTTCACGAGCTCGAACTCCTCCGGGGTGAGGGGCCCGGGCTTGAGGAGGATGGCGTCGCTAATGCCGATCTTGCCCACATCGTGCAGCATCCCCGCCACCCGCAGTTCCTGCAGGGCGAACTCCGAAAACCCCAGCCGCCGGCCCACGGCCACCGCGTAGCACGCGAGCCGCTCGCTGTGGCCCCGCAGGGTGGCCTCGTGGAGCTCGCAGGCGTAGGCCAGGGCGTTCACGAGGCTCTGGTTCGCCTGCTGGACCCGCCGCACGAGATCCACCTGCAGGAGGGGCAGGGCTCCCAGAACACCCAGGAGGTTCAGGAGCTCCCGGTGCACGGGGCCGAAGGGTTCCCGGGTCCGGAAGACCGTGAGGGCGCCCAGGGTGCGGTCCGCGGTGGCGAGGGCCGCGGTGAGCACCTCCTGGGAATCCTCCGCGGGCAGGTGCGCGTGGGTCAGACGGTCGGGCAGGAACGTCCACAGCTGCTCCGCCCACGAGCCGCCCGCCCGCTGCACCGTGGCCACCATCAGGTCCTGGGCCTGCGGGCTCAGGGTCACCACCGCGGCCCGTTCCGCGCCCAGACTGTGCCGGGCGATCTCCACCAACCGCCGCAGCACGCCCTCCGGGCTCCCGTCCGCGGGCACGAGGTCCCGCAGCTGCTGGAGCGGCCGCAGCACCGCGAGCTGTGCCTCCTCCCGGAAGGCCCGGTGCGTCCGCACCGCGGAGAGCACCTCCTCCGCGAGGGCCCTCCCCGTGGCAGGCGGGGCCAGCAATCCCCGCGCGCCGCGCCGCACCGCCTCGGGCATCTGCTCAGGAGCGGCCACGGCCACCACGGGGAGGTGCGGATACGTCCGGGCAAGCACCGATAGGGCCTCCAGGCCCTCCTCGCCCATGGCCGCCACGTCCACCGCGAGGGCGTCCGCTTCCTCGCTCAGAAGCGCGGCCCGGGCCGCGTCCAGGGTGGGAACCCAGCGGAAGGCCACGGGGGATCCGTCCTCCTCCGGGGGATCCGGCCTCAGCGCCACACACCGCAGCGGCTCCACGCAGACGCCTCCCACCCGTGGGATTGCAACTCCCGTGCCGTCCAGAAGATCAGGCGGCCCCGTCCAGCCGGATGTCCGCGGCGCCGATCCACTCGTCCTGGGTCAGGATGACGGCCCGGTGGATCACCGCCTCCAGCTCCCGCACGTTGCCGGGCCACGAATACTCCAGGAGCTTGCGCAGCGCCGCTTCCCGCAGACCCCGCACGGGCTTACCGGTCTGCTTGCGATACTTCTGCACGAAGAACTCCGCGAGCAGGGGCACGTCCTCCATCCGCTCCCGGAGAGGCGGAAGCCGCAGGGTCACCACGTTGAGCCGGTAGTACAGATCTTCCCGGAAGATCCCCTCCTGCACCATCCGGTGCAGGTCCCGGTTGGTGGCCGCCACCACCCGGCAGTCCACCTTGATGGGCCGGGTACCGCCCACCCGCTCCACCACCCGCTCCTGCAGCACCCGCAGCAGCTTCACCTGCATGCGGGGCGACATCTCGCCCACCTCGTCCAGGAAGATGGTGCCCCCGTGGGCCTGCTCGAACTTCCCCGGCCGGGAAGAGAGCGCGTGCGTGTAGGCACCCTTCTCGTGGCCGAAGATCTCCGTCTCCAGCAGGGTCTCGGGAATGGCGCCGCAGTGCATCACCACGAGCGGCCCGCTGGCCCGGCGGCTCTGCAGGTGGATGGACCGGGCCACCAGCTCCTTCCCCGTGCCGCTCTCCCCCACCAGCAGCACCGTGGCGTCCGTGGGCGCCACGATGGAGGCCACCCGCAGGACCTCCAGCATGGCGGGGCTCGTCCCCACCACCCCGTCGAACCGGTACGCCCGGGCTAGGTCCGCCTGCAACCGGGCCCGCTCCTCCCGCAGCCGCCGGTCCTGCGCCAACTCCAGCACCCGGACGAAAAGCCGCTCCTCCCACCCGGGCCCCGTGAGGAAGTCCAGGGCGCCGTGGCGCACCGCGGCGACCGCCTCCTCCACGGTGCCCGTGGGGTGCACCACGAGCACCGGGCAACCCGGGAAGGCGGCCACCAGTTCCGGGACGGCCTTCGGATCCGCGGTGACCACCACGTGAGCCCCGCCCGGATCCATCTCCCGGCCCACCCGGACGCTCGCCCCCTCCTGCTCGAGCCGGGCCCCCACGGCTCCCAGCAGGCCCTGTCCGCCGTCCACCAAGAGGACGTTTAAGCCCCGGAGGGGGCTTGCGAAGGATTCCGCGGCGCTCGTGATGGCGGCAGCCCGCATCGCGCTCAATCCGTTCCGGTTGCGAGGATCCCAGGGGGACTCGCGTCCGAACATTATGCAAAAACCGTGCCGCAACTCCTCTACACCGCGAACTGGGCCACGAGCCGCTCCAGTTCCCCGGCCACCTGGGCCAGGCGTTGGGCACTCCGGGAGATTTCCTGGGTGCTGCTGGAGATCTGCTCCGTGGCCGCGCTCACCTCCTCCGCGGAGGTGCTGTTCTGCTGAGCGAGCTGCAGAAGCTGCGCCACGATTCCCTCGATCTGCTGGGCGCTCGCGGCGAGCTGCTGGGTGGCCGCGGAGATTCCCTCCACCCGGATGGTGACGTCGTGGACACTGGTGCGGATCCGCTGGAACGCCTCCCCGGCCTCGTCCACAAGCCGCACCCCGGTCTCCACCTCCCGGGCGCCCTGTTCCATGGCCCGCACGGCCCGCTGGGTCTCCGACCGGATCTCCTCCAAAATCCCCCCGATCTGCTCCGCCGCCTGCGCGCTCTCCTGCGCCAACTTCCGTACCTCCTCCGCCACCACCGCAAACCCCCGACCCTGCTCCCCAGCCCGCGCCGCCTCAATGGCCGCGTTCAGCGCCAGCAGGTTCGTCTGCGACGCAATCTCCGTGATCAACTTCACGATCCGCCCGATGTTCTGCCCCCGCTCCTGCAGCGAACCGATCACCTGCCCCATCTCCTCCGTGGCCTCCCGGATCCCCCCCATGGCCTGCACGGCCCGCTCCACCCGCAGGGCCCCTTCCGCCGCGGCCTCGTTGGCCTGCTGGGCCAGGGCGGCCGTACGCCCCGTGTTCTGGGCCACCTCCTCCAGGCTCTGGCTCATCTGCCGCACGGTCTCCGTGGTCTCCGTCACGCTACGCACCTGCTGCTCCGCGCCGCCAGCCACCTGCTGCACCGCCCGGGCGATCTCCTCCGCACTCCGGCTCATCTGCTCGCTGCTTGCGGCCACCTGCTGGGAGGCGCTCGCCACTTCCCCGGCGGTGGCGGCGATGCGGTGGATGAGACCGGCCAGCCGCTCCGCGGTCTGATTGAAGCCCGCGGACACCCGACCGAGCTCGTCCTCGCCCCGCACGGGGACCCGCACCCGGAGGTCCCCGCCCGCGAGGGCGGAGAGGGCATGCTGGAATGCGGCCACCTGGCCTGCCATCTCCCGCGCGGAGAACACCGCGAGCACGCTGCCCACCACAAACCCGAACACCAGCAGGGCCCACAGGGCCCCGCGCATCCCCGCGGTGCGGGCCGCGGCCGCGCTCATCTCGGCCCGGGTGGCGGCCTCAAAGGCTTCCTGCACCTGCCCCACGTACTGCCGGGCCGGCTCCAGGGTGCTCATCACCGCGGTCCGGGCCCGCTGCTGGGCCGTATAGGACGGCAGCTCTCCTCGCTCGTACAGCTTCCAGACCGCGGTGATCTCCTGCCGCCACCGGTGCACCCCGTCCGCGAACGCGTCCAGCAGCATGACGATCCCCTGTTCGGGGACGAGCTCCTTGGCCCGGTTCGCCCGCTCCACCGCACGGCGCAGGTTCTCGTCCACCCCTTGGGCGAGCTCCCGGTAACTGGCCTGCCAGGTGGGCGTGGCCAGCAGAAGGTAGAAGGCGGAGAGGGCCCGGTACAGGTCCCGGTCCGCTTGGAGCACCAGCGCCAGGGCCGCGGCCCTCCGGTTCCCCAATGTCTCCAGATCCCGGTGCACCGCGCCCACGCTCCGCAGCCCCACCAGGCCCACCGCGAGCCCCAGGAGCGTTGGGATGGCCGCCAGAGCCAGCAGTTTCGTACCCATGGGCCAGTTGGAAAGGCGCATCCAGCGTCGCAGCCCGCGCCTCATCCCCCTCACCCCCTTCCCCTCATCAAACCTGGAAGGCGGCCACGAGCTTCTGGAGGTCCGTGGCGAGCTGGGCGAGGGACTGCCCGTGCCGGGCGAGTTCGTGGCTGCTGGCGGAAATCTGCTCCGTGGCCGCGCTCACCTGCTGGGCGGAGGCGCTGTTCTCCTCGCTGATGCCCGCGAGGTCCCCCGCGGCCGCGTCCACCTGCCGGGCCGCCCCAGAGAGTTCTTCCAGGAAACCCCGCACGTGCTCCACCCGCCGGGCCATCCCCTCCACGGCGCGCAGGATCTCGCCGAAAGCCTCGTCCGCCCGGCCGATCACCTCCACGCCCCGGGCGACCTCTGCGCCCGTGTGGTCCATGGCCCGCACGGCCCGCTGGGTCTCCGACCGGATCTCCTCCAAAAATCCCCCCGATCTGCTCCGCCGCCTGCGCGCTCTCCTGCGCCAACTTCCGTACCTCCTCCGCCACCACCGCAAACCCCCGACCCTGCTCCCCAGCCCGCGCCGCTTCAATGGCCGCGTTCAGCGCCAGCAGGTTCGTCTGCGACGCAATCTCCGTGATCAACTTCACGATCCGCCCGATGTTCTGCCCCCGCTCCTGCAGCGAACCGATCACCTGCCCCATCTCCTCCGCGGCCTCCCGGATCCCCGTCATGGTGGCCCGGGCCTCCTCCATCTGCTCCCGGCCGTGCGAAGCGGCCGAGAGCGCCTGGCCTGCGGCCTGGGCCGCGTCCGAGGCTTCCCGGGCTGCCTCGCCCAGGGCCTGGGTCATGTGCTGGATGGCCTGCACCACCTCGCCCACCTTGCGGGCCTGTACCTCGGCCCCCTGGCTTACCCCCTGTACCGCGGTGGCGATCTCCGAGACGCTGCGGTTCGTCTGCTCGCTGGTGGCCGCCATCTCCTCCGCGGAGGCGGTGAGGGTGCTCGAGACCCCGTGCACCCGGCCCACGGTCTCGTGCAGCCACGCGACGATGCGGTTGAAGGCCTGAGCCACCTGCGCGATCTCGTCCCGCCCCCGCACCGGTACCCGCACCTGCAGGTCCCCGCTCCCCACCCGCTCCAGGACCGAGACCAATCCGCCCAGGGGCCGGGTGATGCTGCGGCTGATCCCGGTGGCGAGGAGAGCGGTGCCGAGCAGGAGTCCTGCCAGCAAGACGCCCATGCCCACCAGGCGGGACCGGGCCTGGGCCGCGCGGGTCTCCAACACCTCCCGCAGCACCCGGGTGGACTCCCGCAGCAGCTCGAACTGGGCGTCGATGGCCTGGCTGGCCTGGGCGAAGAAGTCATCCGGGGTGAGGGTGAAAGATCCCGCGCGGACCACCTGCTCCTCCACGGTACGCAGGTAACCCTCCAGCTGCTCCTGGGCCGGCCTCAGCTTCGGCTCCAGGGCGGACCGGATGCGGGGAGAAGCCTCCTGCGCAAGGCGGAGCTGCCGATCGGCGTGCGCCCTACTCAGCCGGATCGCCTCGATCCGGCTGAGTAGGGCGGCTTTCTCCTCCGGATCGGCCTTTCCCCGCGCGAGGATGCCCCCTCCCAGAGCCTGGAGCTGTCCCATGGCCTCGATCATCTCCGGGAGCGGCTCCAGCACCGCGTTTCCGAGGTACAGCCCGTCCCCGTAGGGATCCAGGGTGATGCCCGACGTCACGCCCACGTGGTAGACGAGGTCGAGGATCTTCCGGACGAGGGCGGAGTGACGCTCGAAACTTTCCTCCGCCCCCAGCCGCGGGAGCTCGGAGGCGATCCGGCTCCACTCCTCCCGGATGCGCTGGAGGGCCTCCGCGGTGCGCAGCTCCTGGCCGGACCGGCGGTCCAGGATGGACAACCTCTCCAGCTCCCGCTCCACCCCCTCCCGGGCCTGCGCGAGCTTCTGGGCCACGTCCCGGCCGCTCAGGTGCTGAACCGACAGCCCCCGGTGCAGGGCCACCTGCTGGAAGAGGTGGCTCAGGGCCTCCACCGCTTCCGCGCCGGCGGCCTCCCGCCGCGCGGTGCGAAGCACGGACGCGTCGTAGGCGAGGCGCAGGGCGCCGAGCAAGAGGCTCACCACGAGGCCCGCGGCCCCCAGGATCGCGAGCTTCACCGGCACGCGAAGGTTTGCCAACACCTTCCTCCCTCCTCTGCGATCCGTGATCCCACGAGGAGGCGTTGCAAACTCCGTGCCGGGCGGGCCCTGGAGCCGTGGTTGGACGGGGGTTCGGGCTTAACCGCCGTACAGTTCCCGCACCGCCTGGTCGAAGAACCGCCGGCCCGCATCCAGGCGCTTCCGAAACTCCCGCTTCAGCACCCGCAGGTGGATGCGGCCTTCGCCGGTGATGGCGAGGGCCCACCGCCGACGGCCCTCGGGGTTCACCCAGCGTCCCTCCACATATCCCTCCGCGATGAGGCCCCGGACCACCTTGGAGACCGTGCCCTTGTTGGGGACCCAGAACCCTTCCCCGCCCAGATCCCGGATCCTCCGCAGGAGGTCTGCCTCGCTGAGCCCGGATTCGGCCTCGAGGAAGTGGAGGACGAGCAGGGCCACAAGCCTCTGGGCGCTCGTGATCCCCAAGTTTATGGCGGTGGGCGGCATGGCCAGCTGACCAAACAGGGATTCGCGGTGTCTCGCGGGGTTCCTGCTTCCTGGCCTTCCCGCCGCCCCGGTCCGAGCGGCCCGCTCAGGGTGTACCGCTGGACTTCCGGTCCACAGGACCCCGCAGGGGCACCACGAGCAGGTCCTCCCCCACGACCACCTCGCCACCGTACACCGCCCGGACCTCCGCGGCGATCTCCCCGGGATCCACGCCCCGGGGGAGGTGGTGGAGCACCAAACGCCTCGCTCCCGCCGACCGGGCCAGCAGGCCCGCCTGGCGGGCGGTGAGGTGCTGGCCCTGGAGGTACTGCCAGACCCGCTCCCCCTCCGGCCCCCGGTAAACGGTCCTCCGGGCCCCCTCCACCAGGGAGCACTCCAGCACGAAGACGTCCGCACCCCGGGCGAACTCCGCGAGGGGTTCGAAGTACGCGGTGTCCCCGGAAACCACCACGCAGCCCTCCGGGTGCTCGAACCGGTACGCGAGGTTGTAGGCGGAGTGCACGGTCTGGAAGGCGGAGATCCGGACCTCTCCGGGGTAGTCCACCGGGCCAGGACGGACCTCGTGCGCCGCGATGTCCCGCAGCCCGTTCGGGGGACGTCCCGTGGAGATCCGATACGCCAGGTCCTCCGCGAGGAGCTCCTCGAAGAGCAGGGCGTGCATCCGCGCGGTCCCCGGAGGGCCGTACACCCGCAAAGCCCGGCGGCCGTCGCTCCAGCCCGCGATCACGAAGTAGGGGTACCCGAGGATGTGGTCCGCGTGGAGGTGGGTGAAGAACACCGTCTGGACCCGCTGGGGCGGAATTCCCGCCCGCACGAGCTGCAGGGTCGTGCCCTCCGCGCAATCCACGAGGAGGAGTTCCTCGCCGAACCGGAGGAGGGTCGCGGGGCCGGATCGCTCCAGATCCGGACGGATCACCCCTGTCCCCAGAAGCACGACCTCCGCGGACATGGATCCGCTTCCCCCGCTCACAGCCGGAGCGTGTCCGAGACCACCAAGATCACGTTGCGCTCCGAAGGCATGGAAAGCACCTCCGATACGAGGGATTCGCGTTATCGCCCCAACCCCCCTCCCCCAGTCCCCAGGAGCAGGATCCCCAGGACCACCGCGGTGATGCCGACGAAGACCCAGTCGCGCTCCGCGGCGAACAGCATTAGGGTCACGGCCACCCGGAGGATGGGGGTCAGGATGAGCAGGAGAAGACCCAGGTGAAGGACGGCTAC